>JANPCU010000308.1:0-6335 GCA_031431195.1 Planctomycetota bacterium
GTGGGATAGGCTTCCAGCCTGTCATCTTCTCCAATAACCTCAGCGTCCAAACCCCTTCCAAGACCGACAGGCTGGAAGCCTATCCCACGGGTCAGACAAGTCTGACCGATCGCCTAACGCCAGTCGCCGGTTCTTAAATCACCGTGGCGTTGACCATGACCGCACACTCATCCCCGCAGGGAAGCGGCGGCAAAATGCCGGGTGGCTCACCGGGGCGCGGTCCCCGTCGCGTGGATTTGTCTCAGCTGTTCCACATGGCCCGTCATGCTTGTGCGATAGATTTCGCTGATGCGGTGCATACGCTGGGCCGGACGGTCGAGGGGAGTGGCGAACTGGATGTCTCGCCCTTGGAACTGAGTCTCGAAAAGAGTGACTAGCCGTGCCACTTCGGAGGTATCCGATCGCGCGTGGGCGGAATCGACTGCCAGTAGCAGGTTGGTGGCGTAGAGCGATTCCAATTCCGCCCGCTGCTCGGAATCGTCAGGCAGAGAGGCAAGAACTCCTGGCAGCGAGGTCAGCAGTTCGCGCGACACCATCTCGAAATCGGCCAGCTGCCTCGGCTCTGCAAAGAAGTACGCCGAAGCCAGTTCGTCACCGACCGGGAACCACTCCGGCAAGTGCTGGAAGCGGGGGGTATTCCACAGCTGTCGAAGTGCATTCTGTCGCGCGGGATCGGTGATCTCGGGCCATTGCCGGCGAGTCGTATCGACGAGGGCATGTAGAGCCTCCGGGGCGGGTACAGATTCGGATAGTCCGAGTTCCTGAGCCTCACTCAGCACGCGGGCGGCTGGCCCGCCCAAGCCCGTTTTGTGCAGCAGCAGCCCCAGCGTGAGCAACGTTTGCAAACGATCAGCGGGCTGTTGAGCCTGGGCGAGTGAGGTGTTCGCCGTCAGTTCGCGCAGGTGTTGGATCGCTTCCTCAGATCGTCCGAAGCGGTCCTTGGTCTGGGCCAGCCAGAGTCCCGCAGAGGCTCGTAGTCGCAGCGTCTCATGGTCATCGGGACTCTGTTGCAAGCGTTCTCCCAGTGACGCATCCGCCCGTTCGTAGTACCGGATCGAGAGCGGCAGATCGGGATGCGTCACAGCTGAGGCGTGACCGCACAAAATCCAGCAGCGTGCCTCCAGCAATGAGCCGGGAGCCAAATCGGCACAGACTTGGGCGACCCGCATGGCTTCGGGGGCTCGACCGGCATGAAGATGTGTTGAGGCAATTGCATACAACCCGCCCGCGACTTCCAGTCGACGCTCGAGTGAGTCGTTCAGCCTTAACAGCAGGTGCCGCTCGGCCATCCCGAGTTGGGAACTGCCTGTCGGAAGTGTGGCATGGGCCTGATCAATCGCTCGGTCGATCACGTGGGACTCATCAACAACCACGGGTGCGATGGTATCGGAGACCGTTGGTTGGCGATAGAAAGCGATCCCCGCCCCCACGACGCCAATCAGCACCACGGGCACAATCATGGCCGCAGAATTGTTGGAGCTCTCAGCCATCGGATTCACGTCCCTGTGATCGACCCGGTTGTTCATCGACACGCGACTCGTGTTCAAGAGCCGATCCTCGTGTCACGCACTGTAGCGAGTTCAGGTGGAGATGTTGAAGAGCGAATCAGGAATCCCCAGGGCCACCCACTGTTGCAAACGGGCTGGGTTGTCGTCGTCTGCACCAACCGTTAGCCAGGCAGGGATACTTGTCGCAGGGAGAAACGAGACATGTCGTAAGACGATCGTCCTAAAACCACGGGGAGCGACGGACGGGACGTCCGTCGTACGTCTCTATCTGGCCCGCGCGATTTATAAACTCGGGCTGCCACATCTCATCGCTGGGTGATTTCCAGGAGCAGGGCCTTCTGGGGATCGTTGTTCCAGTTGGCTGGAGTTTGCCGCTCAGGATTCTCCACAGCTGATTGTCCTGCGCCTCGATTCAGTGACCGCTGGTCCTGGGCGGGGCAGAGTACTGGCGGTTCAGTAATCAGGTATGGCGGGCCGTTTTGTCAGGCACAGTCCGAGGACGAACTAGAACTTGATTTCGGCCCCGACTGTAAAGCCCTTAACCCCCATCGACCGTGTCTCGATCTCCGGGCGAATGGCCGGTGCCACATCGATCCCCAAGTCATCGTACACAATCGATTCGGGCGTCCGGGCCACATTGGGCATCCACCAATAGAACGCGCTACCGGTCAGCGACAACCAGTTGTTGACGTGAATTTTCAGGTAGCCATTCAGGTCTAGGTTCGTGCCTAAAATCACGGATTTCTGATTTGCCGAAGTCACACCGTCATTGGCCAGTTCCGCGATGAGGGAATCCCGCAGATCCGCTGTCATCACATGAGTGCCAATATTGTTGGCTCCAATGGCCAGTTTGGGAGCCACGCCGATCGTGAACCACTTCTCCACCAGTTCGGCCTGGAATCCAACCTGGCCCATGTAGAACGTGTTCTGAGTGGAGTTACGAATGGTATTGCGAAGGGGTGTCACCAAGGTCCCCAAGGTGCCATCGACACCTGAGTTGTTGTCGAACTCACCATGTTGAACCAAATCCTCTCCGTAAGAATTGAACCGGAAGCCGATCAATGGCCGCAGCACGAACCCGGTATTGCGGGTGTGGTTATTAAACAGCACGTTGACCTCACCCGACCAATACTGGGCCGAATAACCCACCTCGTAGAGCCGGTCATACAGAATTACCCGAGAGCCGGGAACTCCGGCATCCAGGACACTGGTGCCATAGAATCGAATGGCACCCGGAAAGCTGTCAGGATCGAGATCGCTCGGGACCAGCTGAAAGCCGGACACCATGTTTTGCATCCCGACGTAGGAAGCCTCGATCGAGAAATCCCGGAACGAGTTGATGCCGATCGTGGTTCGCACTCCATTCTGGGCTCCCAGTTCCAACCGCGAGGCATCCGGGACGATTGCTCGCCCGTCCAGCACATCCCCCGCCGTCACGTTAAACGGCTGACGCGGATCGGGAACCAACGACATGGGGGCACCCAGCAAGGTGTTACCTGGTCGCTCAAAACTCGCGTTCAGGTACTCCAGGCTGATCCAACTCTCCGCGACGACGTCTTTAAGAGTCAGGGCGAATTGCTCATCGAATTCCTGCCACGGCCCCCGGTCATCCGGCAGCAGCTCGTAATCGGGAACCGAGGCCGCCTGACCTCGCTGGAAACCCGGGCGAGAGGGCCCCTGCCAGGCTGCAGCTCCCCCATACGGAGGATACTGAGCCTCACTCTGACCGGAGAGGAGAAGCACGCTGGCCATGACAAGCCAAGATCGAACGAAAGCAGTCATAGCCATCTTTCCATGGGCTGGCCACTCGGAGGAGAAGCTCAACACATCCGCGACTCGGCGCAACGGGTGCCACGATCGACACGATCGGTCGTACCTTGTTTATCGGCTAGAGTGGTCGAAGCGATTTGGGAAACTCTATCGATTCTAGGGGGAGTTCTACTGAATTATTGAGAGACTGGGTGGAATGGTGAATCCAGGGCGGGGCGAATGCGAACTTCCCAGCTTTGTGAATCGAACGGTCCGTGGAAATGTACCCGCCAGACTTCCGAAGTCTCGGAAGACTTCGGAAGTCTGGCGGGACACAATCTCTGGCCGGTCGCCGAAAAGAAGCTGACAGTTCTTTTCAGGGGAAAGTTCTACGCGGTCAAACACCCAGGCGTCAGAGGCCAGACAAACTGGAACACTGCTACCGACTCCCGGCGATGTACTCCAGTAGCTATTCTCTTGGCGGACTCCTCCCGCACAGTTTCCCTCCGACAGGCGACGCTTTGATGCCCGTTCATTCCCCGCTGTTGATCGGCGTTTCGACTCGCAGGCTGCTTCGTGCCCTCATGCTACTGATAGGCTTCCTGCATCAGGTGAGCGGGTCACGGGCCGATACGCCCAACGTCGTCATAATCTTCACCGATGATCAGGCGTACGGCGATCTGGGGTGTTATGGCGGCGAGCATGTGGTGACTCCGCATCTGGATCGCCTGGCGACGCAGGGGATGCGGTTCACCGACTTCTATGTGGCTCAAGCGGTGTGCGGGGCCTCGCGGGCGGCACTGCTGACCGGGTGCTATCCCAACCGCCTCGGCATGCTGGCCGCTCCGGGACCGGCTTCTAAGCACGGCATCCACGAGCGGGAGTTGCTCTTGCCGGAACTGCTCAAACAGAAGGGCTACGCCACAGCGGCCATTGGGAAGTGGCACCTCGGCCATCATCAGAGATTCCTGCCGAAGCAGCATGGGTTTGATTCCTACTTCGGATTGCCGTACTCGAATGACATGTGGCCGTTTCATCCCGAGTCGGGCTCGCAGTTTCCCGATTTGCCGCTGATCGAGGGAGACCGCATCGTCAACCCCAAGGTGACATCCGATGACCAGAACATGCTGACCCACTGGTACACCGAACACGCCGTTAAATTCATTCGCGAGAATCAGGAGCAGCCGTTCTTCCTGTATCTGGCCCACTCGCTGCCGCATGTCCCGCTGCATGCCTCCGACGAGTTCCGAGGCAAGACTGGCAAGGGAATGTTCGCCGATGTCATCGCCGAGATTGACGACAGCGTGGGGCAGGTGCTGTCGACCTTGCATGAGTGCGGGCTCGATGAGAAGACGCTCGTCATCTTCACGACCGACAATGGGCCGTGGCTGAGTTATGGCAACCACGCCGGGTCCGCTGGACCACTGCGAGAAGGGAAGGGCACCACCTTCGAGGGCGGCGTGCGCGTACCGTGTCTGATGCGCTGGCCGGGGCGGATTCCCGCCGGTGCGGTCTGTCACGAACTCGCCGCAACGATCGACATCGTGCCGACGGTGGCGGGTCTGGTCTGGGGAGAATTGCCACAGCACCCGATCGATGGTCGCGACATTTGGCCACTCATGAGCGGGTTTCCAGACGCGAAGACGCCGCATGAGTCGTACCTGTATTATTGGGGGAACGAGTTACAGGCGATCCGCGCGGGCCGGTGGAAGCTGCATTTTCCGCATGTGTATCGCTCGCTCACGGGAAGGCCGGGAGAAGATGGCAAGACCAACGGGTACTCGCAACGCAAGATCGAATACTCACTCTACGATCTCGAAGCGGACATCGGAGAGAGCCACGATATGCAGGCACTGTATCCCGACGTCATGGGCCGCCTGCAACAGCTGGCCGAACCAGCACGAATTGAACTGGGGGACTCCGCACGCAAGCTGACCGGAGCCGGTTTCCGCGAGCCGGGCAAATTGGAGTAGGCGAGCGTCCGGCGTCAGCCGGATGGTCTGTCGTGGGGCACGTTTCCGACGTGCCCGTACGGTTTCAGCGGCGTGCAGGACTTCATTGGGCGACGTGGCCTCTGGAATGGTGGGCCTGCGCCCAGAGCGGCTGGTCCCACCCTACGCCGCACACGGGGACTTAGAAATCACCAGGGGGCTTACGCCGCCCCGCTCGCCTGGGGGACCGGTTGGTCTCGACGACGACGCAGGGCCATTGCGGCGACACCGAGAACTCCCGACGCTCCGGCCAGGATCGACAGGATTAACTTCGACCGCCGCTGGGCCTCGATCGGCTCCCAGCGTTTCAGCAGGACGGTGCTCTTGTCGTGGTCGAACTCGATCAGCCACGACACGCGGTGGACTGGGTTCTCGAACTCGCCGACCTTCACGGAGAACGTCTCGACCACCCGCTCGGCGATGATCCCGCTGAGTCGCAAGTCCTCCGGCGTCGGCTGCCAGCCGACAGCGGGGGTGTAATACTTGGCGAACGATTCCTGGACATCGGTCGTGAGGGACTGGAACAGCTCGGCCTCGGCCTCCTCGACCGTGGCAAACTGCTGGCTGGTGAGGACGTACTTGGCCCGTCCCGCTCCGAGCGAGCCTTCGTGTGGCGGGTTCTTCCGCCAGCCGGGGAGTTCCTGAATCGAGATCGGCTGGGCGTTGCCGGTGGTGTAGAGGATCAGGCTGGGCGTGGGGCCGGAAGCCTGTAGTGGGGCTGGGAGAGGAGCGACCAATCCCTTCAGGTTTGGAGCTTTGACGATAGTAGCTAGTGAAAATTTACCTGTCATGCCTCTGATCGAATACGCTCCAAAGCCTAAGACAGCAATTCCCACCAGAAAGCCGATCGAATGGCGATTTCCAGTGCGAATAGCGGAGATGATGGCGGTGATCACGGCGAGGATGATGAGCAGAACGAGAGCGAGCCCATTTGATGTCATCACCGATTGAGATTGCATGGGTGAACTCGATTCGTCGCATGGAACAAGGAGTTGGTCGTCTTCCATCCCGGAGGGATGAAAGCCATTAGCCCGTGGTTGAGCGCAGTGACGTAGGGTGGGACCAGCCGCTCTGGGCGCAGGCCCAC
>JANPCU010000309.1:0-8655 GCA_031431195.1 Planctomycetota bacterium
GTGGGCCTGCGCCCAAAGCGGCTGGTCCCACCCTACGGTTTCTTGATCCGCTTCAACTCCGCCGCTTCCGGCATCGCTTTGTAATACGGATCGAGTGGGTAGCACCCGGAGATGATCCCGTTGCGAGGGGCGGTAGTGCAATCGCTGAACGTGCGACAGAGTTTCTTGTCGGCGGCGAAGTCGCTCCCAGCCAGGATCTTGGCCGGGAGTTGCCAGTCGCTGAGGACCATCCGCCCCAGACCAATGCTGTCGACCCAGCCGCTCCTGACCAGCGCTTGGGCGACGTGGGGCAGGTACTCCTGAAAGTAGGTATACGCGGTGCCGACGAAGATCGGATCGCTGCCCGTACGACGGACATCCTTGTCCGTCGCGGCTTCGACGGACAAGGATGTCCGTCGTACATTCGTGAAGCACTCACACACCTCGCGCACGGCCTGAATCTGCCGCACGCACCCGACCAGCGGATCCTCCGGCGGCGCATACCCATCGGATGGCGGGTAGATCGCGGGACGTTGCACATGCGGGTTGTAGTACGGCGATCCGGCGGTGAGGTTCCACAGACCGACGCGGTGGTCCGTCCACAGCGATCGGATCAGCTCGATCGGCTCAATGAGGTCGATCCGGTGCGGGTTCGCTCGGTCGGCTCCGAACACCGGGTACAGGCCACCTCCCTCGGGGATCGCCGGAATCCCCGGCCCGAGCTTGCCCGGCTGCGACTGCACTGGATCTGGGCGGTAGGCGTACGTGTCCCACAGCGACAACCGGATGCCGATCTCCAGACCCGGACACTCCGACCGCACTGCGGCCACGATCTCGCGGATGAAGCGGGTGCGTCCGGCGAAGTCGCCGCCGTACGGACCGGGACGCTCAAACGCCGACAAGAACTCGTGCCCCAAGTACCCGTGGCAGCACTTCAGATCGACGAACTGAAACCCAGCGGCGTGGGCGGCCTTGGCACTGAAGACGTACGCCTCGATCAGTTCGCGAATCTCGCCATCGGTCCACAGGCAACGGTCATCGTCCGTAGCAATCCCGACGCGAGCATCCAGGACCGGGTGGTGATAGGCCACGCGCGGCTCGAACCGGTCGTTGCGGTGCGGCTTGCTGAACCGACCCGAGTGCGTCAGTTGCAGCCCGACGACCAAATCGTCCGTCGCGCCGAGGCCGTATGCCTCGACATGAGCGGAGGTGGCCGCGGTGAGTAACTCGCGCAGCGAGTTGACATTCTCCGGTCGGTAACACAACTGCCGAGGATTCGCCCGCCCATCGGGGCGCACCGCAAACGCCTCCCCGCCCCACAACAGCTTGGCCCCCGACAGCCCAAAGTTCCGCCACCGCCGCAGCGTGTGCTCACTGGGCCGCCCCTCAGCTGTCCCGTCCCAGCCCTCCATCGGGTGGATGCACCAGCGGTTGCCGATTCGCAGGTTGTTGACCGTCAGCGGGTCGGCCAGCGGACTCCCTTCGGCTGCCGAAAGTGGTCGGTCATCCACCGGAAGATCGAGTCCCAGCGCGACCAACGCCGAGCGGAACTCGTCGACGGAGTGGAGAGCAGGGATGCGAAGGGGTGGGGTCACGAGTCTGGTTCCGTCACAACGACATCGAATACTATTTCATTCCGGTTCATCGGTTCAGTGACAACAATCGAGTGGCTACCTCGCAGGAGAAGTTTTACTCGATACGTCCCCGGTCGCTTGAGATTGTACATCCCTGTGAGATCAATCCAGTATCGCGACGACAAGCTGTCGTTTCGAGTCGACTCATACCATCCAGTTTCATGCAGGATTGTATCCAATTCGCAATTGTCGGAAGTGCTATCGATGCTGCGAATCGTAAGGCTTGTGTCGAGATCGCCGGGGGATTGAATTCCCCGGCCGGATACCTGAATCCCGATCATTTCTTGAAGGCAGGGGCGATCTAGCAATGAAAACTTTAAGAAGGAATCGGGATCGCGAAACTCGCTGTCGGTCTGGCGGGCCCCACTTTGAAAAGACACCATCCCCAGGCTGTTGTTATTGTTCCAGTCAAGGGGGACGGGAATGTGAAGAGAAGAGCCAAGGCGAACCTCAATGCGAGGCACGGGAAGTGGTTGTTGAATCAGTTGCAAGGCGTACCAATTGAAGAAGGAATCAAGAGTCACCGCATTGGATTCTGAACGATTATTCCAGATCCACTTACGGGAAAAATGATGATAGAACCGGTCATGAGATGGAGGCGGTAAGGCGGGATATTCAAAGCCGGAAGTCCTCTCCCATTGAAAACTTTCGTCATCCGACAAAAGGTGATGATCGCGAAGACCATAGCGAGCACTCAATGCATGGAGTGTAATCAGAGGGCCGTTTGAATTGCAGGAAATGTCAGTGACCTTGCATTGAGGCAACTCCGGTACCGGAATCAGCTTCCACGTTCGTCCGAAGTCCTCGGAATACCCAAACTCTGATTCACTTTCGTACGCGGATGATTCGCGATCAACGAAGAATATCCACTCGTTCGGCATCATGATTGCCAAGCACTCACGCCCCTGACGGAGTTTTGTCCAAGTGGAACCGCCATCAGTCGAACCGAAGAGTGTGGTACGAAAATCGCTTTCAATGTTTGATGGTCGCTCATATCCCATATAGAGAATCAGTGATGATGCGGAAGGGACGCTGACGAGGTGTCCACCGCTGGGGACATCGGCTGGCAATGCCACGGGCATCCATGATTTCTGACGTAAGTCCGCACGGAACATTCCAGAACGGGTGGTGGCGTATACGAATTGCGAATGGTGCAAGACCGATGTCAACTCATCATCTTTGGGATGCGATGCAACATTCTGATCAGCCGTACTTTCCTGAGCGTTGGCTCCCGCGAACAACACGGTCAAGATGAGCAGTCGAATTCTGATCAGCATAGCGACACTCCTGTCCCCACTGAGATGTTCAGTCGAGCTGAGTTTCCAATGGGTTGTCTGGAAACCATTCCGATGAGTCGCAAGTCTGCGTCGCAAAACGAATCCGGTCAATAGGTACTGTTATTACCGATGCACCCTCATGTCCATTTGGGAACCCCGGCCTACGAGGATTGGACTAAAGTCCAATCTACTTCGCAAACCCGCTAGCTCGCAGCCAGTCCTCGCACCGCTTCGGCCAGGTGACGACTGCGTTCGGGCTGGGGCGCATGCCATACCCGTGACCGCCCTTGCTGTAGACGTGCAGTTCGGCGGAGACCTTGTTCCGCTTGAGGGCCAGGAAGTATTGCACGCTGCTATCGGCGGTGACGCCATCGTCGTAGGCGTGGGCCAGGAAGGCGGGAGGGGTCTGGTCGTTGACGGCGATCATCGGCGTCAGGGCGGTCATGTCCTTGGTCACGAGGTAGGCCGGGTAGATCAGGATCGTGAAGTCGGGGCGGCCACTCAGCTTGTCGGCGTCGTCGATGGCCGGGTAGCTCAGCGTCTCATAGTTCGTAGAGGTCCGGGCGGCGAGATGACCTCCGGCGGAGAACCCGAGGATGCCAATCTTCTTGTCATCCAGCTTCCACTCAGCGGCCTTGCTGCGGACGAGCCGCATGGCCCGCTGGGCGTCCTGGTGCGAACAGACGGGTTGCTCTTCGTCCTTGGGGGCATTCGGTCGACGCGGGACGCGGTACTTCAGCACAATGCCGGTCACGCCCACGCTGTTGAGCCACTCGGCAATCTCGGTTCCCTCCAAGTCCCAAGCCAGGATGTTGTACCCGCCCCCCGGACAGATGACGACAGCTGTCCCGTTCGCCTTGTCAGCTGCCGGGCGGAAGATCGTGAGCGTCGGCTTGGTCACGTTGCCCACGCGAGTCACCGTCCCCTTCTCCTCGGGCTTACCCACAATGGAGGTTTCCTCGCCGACACCGCTCGGCTCACCGGGAGCAACTGCGGGCCAAACGTCGATGACGAGGGGGGCCTCAGCGGCGTTCGCGCTGGTCGCGAGGAGGCCGATCAGAACCGCACAGGCACAGAAAAAAGACTGACGCATGGAATGCTCCGAGAGAATGGAAACAGATTATCATTCGCCAAAGCCCACCGGTTGCAACCGGTGGGCTTCATTTTGGCTGACGACTGAAAACTGACGACTGACAACTTCTACCGAGCTTTCAGATCCGCCGTGAACCCGCAGGTCTTGTGTGCCCCATCGCAGAACGGCTTATTCTTTGATTGATCGCAGCGACACAGGGCGTACGTCTCTTTCCCATTCAGGTTGAACACATTCCCTTCGTGGTCACACAGCTTGGCCGGTCCCTGCACGAGGAGGGGGCCGTTCAGACGGGTGGTGATGCTGACTTCGCTCATGGGGGTTGTCCTGGGGGAGAGAGAGATGCCATCGACTCAGTCGATGACTGGTCAGTCTAAAGCATCGAGTCCCCTCCGTCGAACGGCCCTCTTCTCACCAACCCCAGAGCAGTCCCGGCTGTTCCCTCTGCAACTGTTGCAAGTCGTGCAGCGCGGTGAGAGCGGCAGGGTTCTCGGTGTAGTAGGTGGCGGAGGCGTTGATCTGACGGTCGGTGTGAGTCTGCAGGGCCGCTTGCATGCGCGGCTGCCTCGCCCAATACGGGAGGAGTCCGAGCCACACGGTACTCAGCGTGGCCACGACCGCGAGCAGTCGACCGGCTCTGGCGATTCGTGAGGGCGGTCTCATGGCTTCGCTCCCGGCATCGGGGCCGCAGCTTCTTGAGGCGAGGTCGCAGCGGACTCGGGCGGATACGCCTTCTGCATCAGCTTGTCCGAGTCGGCGCGGAAGACGACGCCAAACATCAGCCACGCCATCGCCAGCGACAGCCCCAGGTTCAACATCTGGCCGCAGACATACAGAACCAACGGCTTGCCTCCGCGCAGATTGCGGCGGACCTCGGCGAAATCGACATCCAGACCGATGCACACGAAAGCCAGACAGAACAGCCACGACCGCAAGTCCTTCGAGATCGCCATCGTCGCCTCGACCATGACTTTCCCTGCCGCACTCCAACCGGAGCAGACCGAGAACAGAATCGAGACTCCGACAAAGCCGAGGACAAATTTCGGGAACCGATACCAGATCTCCCAAGGATCGGGCCGCTGCCCAGCGGTCCGGCGCTCGACCGAGGAGACCCAGTACGTCGCGACGCCAAATGCCACCACTCCGATCAGCACATTCTGGATCATCTTGACCAATATCGCCGTCTGCTCGGCCGCCTTCCCCACGAGTGTCCCGGCAGCGGCCACAGCTCCGGTGGAGTCGATCGTCCCCCCGAGCCAGGCTCCCGCGACGACCTCATGCATGCCGACCATGCGGATGATGGCGGGCTGCACGACCATCATGAGGGCGGTGAAGACCAGCGACAGCGTAATCGCCAGCGAGATCTCCTCCTTCTTGGCCCGGCAGGCGGCTCCCGTCGCAATCGCAGCGGAGACACCGCACACCGACATGTCCGCAGAGATCACCATGTTCAGGGCCGGGGACTCCATCTTCAGCACCTTCTGTCCGAAGATGTAAGTCGTGATCAGAACGATCGGGGTCACGACCCACGACACACAAATTCCCGGAATACCCAGGGCGATCAGGTTCGGCAGCAACACCTCCACGCCCAGCAACACCAGGCCGGTCTTGATGTAGAACTCAGTCAGCAGAGCAGGCTTCATGACCGCCGGTTGACCGATCGTGAAGTTCACCAGCAACCCCACCGCCAGTCCCCAGAGCGGGTATTCGAGGCTGTAGTATTTGATGATCGCCTGCTCTGAGAGCAGGTAGGTCAACAGCGCCAGCAGAAACACCGCCAAGAACCCGACCAGGAACTTGACGACCGCCCGCCCCAGACCGGCCTGCCCCAGCCCGAGTAACAGTCCCAGCAGCACGCCAACTCCCGCGATGCCAGCGGCACCACGCTGGAAGGCGGCAGCTGTGATCGCCCCCTTGCCGACAATCGACTGCACCGGGTTGGAGGTCCACTTTCCGGGCTTGGCGAGGTAGGGGGCCAAAGCACTGACCGGTGGCTTCCCCTCGGGGACGGGGAAGTACACGACCGACGCGACGATGATCGCCAACATTATCCCGCCGATCCAGATCGCCCACCAGTCCTCCGTACTGCGCATCTCCGACCAGAGCGACGGGCGGCGTGGAGTGACGGGTTGTTCGACGGACATGCAGTCATCCTCGGGTGGGAGTTGTTGAACCGTTTAGCTGCGACGCGAAGTCTTCGTAGCGGAGCATCGGCGCGTCTCACTTCGGCCCTGGCAGAACCTGATCAGCAGCCTTCGGGTCTACTGCGGACTGGACGGCTGCACTCTTTTTCTTTCCCGTGAACTTCTCGATCATGTCATCCCACTTGGCATATGTGGTGATCATGGCGATCGACGTAAAAAACACAAACCCCACTGCCAGTCCCAGCTTGGGCATGATCCCCGACTGCAATGGCTTGGGCAGTAGCCGGGTATTTACGACGAGCGAGTGCAGGCAGCTGAAGCCCAGGGCGTAGTTGTACATCATGGTCGAAAGCACGAGCAGGGCCTTACCATCCAGGAACCAGAGCATGATCGCGCCCATCGCCATGTAGACACACAGCACACCGAAGTAGAGCTTGCCGATGTCCTTGGTGTCCCATTTCCGCAATCGCGGGCTGGCGGTCCAAAACACATCGACCCAGCGGCGCAGCACTCCGTCGGCAGTACTCGCCATGCTGGTGGCCAGGACCAGGAACCCGCAGAAGAGTGTCGTGTGCCAGAAGAGATGTCCGGTCGCTTCCCCAAACCGGGCACCGACCGTGTCCGAGACACCCTGAGCAGTCATGGCTGCGACCAGCGACCCGTCATCGGGGATGTCCTTCGTCTGCAGGAACTGCAGGGACAGCATGCTGGGTAGAGCTAAACCGACGAAACAGGCGGGAGCCCACAGACACCACTGCTCGCGCCGCACATGCTTGATCCAGCGTTTCCAGCGTGGCAGGGCCTCTTCCGTGACCTGGAAAACACAACCCTCATGCGAGAGGGTAATCTCATGTCCGCCGACGATGCTCGGAATCGCCCCGACATGCGAGCCCATGCCCCAGCCCTGTTCGCGGGTGTAATTGCTCACTGGAGTATTCGTCAGCCCGCCGTTCCCGGCCAGGGCTGCCATCGCGGCCAGAAACCCGACCAGCGACATATCGATCGTGCCAATCGAACGGCCCTCCCACAGGGCCACAAAGATGTTGTCCAGGTTCGAGCCTTTTCCCAGGGCCGACCCATCCGCATTCTTGATGGGGAGTGTTCCAAACTTGAAGAACCCGGAAATGATTCCCTGCCAGGTCTCTGCTGTTGAAAAGAACACTGCGAGAAACAGCAGGAATCCGAACACGACGAACAGTTTGAACGTCATCAGCGCCCGCATCGAATTGTAAACCTTGCCCCCGAACAGCAGCGGGACAAAGACCAGAAAGAAGATCACTAGTCCCATGACCTTGATGAACGTGGCGTCGGACATGCCCAGAATGGTGATCACGTTCGCCGCTTCAGGGGTCGTGACGGGCATTCGCCCCAGAATCATCGCACACAGCGGAACCGCAGCCCCCGAGGCCAGATACGGCAGGAACGAACCGAAGTCGAGGATCAGGTACAGAAACACCCAGAACCACGGGCCAGGCGGGATACGGAACTTACCCGTGAAGATCGGCTCACCGGTGTAGAGCGTGTAACGGCAGATCTCCACATTGTAGATCGCCTGGCACAGGATGCTGATCGTCGCCAGCCAAAAGATGGCCGCCCCATACCTCGCCGTATTCATCGGCCCAGTGAGCCATTCGCCCCCGCCGATGGCCGCAGCTGCCATCACGATCCCCGGACCGATGAAGGCGGCGATCTTTTTCCACTCAAACACGGGAGCATCGGGCAGTTCCCCGATCGTCCATTTGGGCATCGAGGCCACACCGGGCTGGTGCTCGACGACAGGCTTCTGATCGGAATTGGAAGAGTCGTGCAGCTGTGCCATATGGCCAGATTCCCAGAGTCGTTCAGGGAGGGAGCGATCGCCCCCGGATGTCACCACTCCGTAGTCGGGACAGGTCCAACCCCACGAAGCACGTCGCAGCGGTCGGACACTGGGGTCAGTACCGGCACGCATCAATATGAATCTAAGCGATGCAGGCAACGCAAGCAACGAGCCGGGAGATCGGAGACTGAGGTCCTGCATGCGTCGGAATAGTCGGCAGCGAGCCCCCTTCTACTCCCTCGACCCTCTGGCAGTGCGACTGTCGGTGAGGAGCAGACTGTGGGAAGAGGGGGCAAAAGCGGGTCACTGGCCGACTTTTCTGATCCACACGTGCCGGAGATTCGCTCGACCTGACGAATAGACACTTCTTTCGCCTCGCCGGTACACTAGAGTTCAATGGAACTTGATGGGCCCTTGCCTGCGGTGAGACTTCATGCACCTGCGTCTGCGCTGCCGTCATTGTGGTCACACCTTCAAAGTGCGTGAGGACGCAGCTGGAAAGAAGGGGGCGTGCCCGAATCCGGAGTGCGGAGAGACTTTTACAGTTCCGGTGAGATCGGAACCGGGAGCCATCGAAACAGGACAAGATGAGGCTCCCTCACCAATCGCGGTCCGCCTGGCTACTCCGGTGCGAAAGCCGACCGTCCTGCCGGATCGGATGGCTGTGAGTCGTGAGAAGACTTCCGCAGTCTCGGAAGACCTCGGAAGTCTG
>JANPCU010000310.1:0-13183 GCA_031431195.1 Planctomycetota bacterium
AAATAGGTGTCCACTTCTCTCAAGTGACCCCCATCGGTGATGTGAGTGTCGGGGCTGATGAGAAACTGAAGCACGACATCTCGTATGCACTTGAGGGAAGTGGACACCAAATCGTGAAGACACAACCGCCCCCGAAAACGCCCCTCCCGCCCCCAAACCCTCTGGACCGCCCTCCGCCGCCTGACCGACTTCAGCCTCGCCTGGCTCGATTTCCACAAAGGCGGACTAGTTGTGTAGAAAGGACGGACGAGGACGTCCGTCCTACGACTCTCGCTCAACCAGACCATCTCCGACCAGTGAGTTGACGGGCAACAACATCTGCCGCAGACTTCCGGCGGGTCCGAGTCGGAGAAGAATATGCAAGTCACCATCAACGGAACAGAACACACCTTGGAGGAACGGCTGACCATCGCGCAGCTGTTGGTGCAACTTGGTAAGAACCCAAAGTTCCTAGCGGTGGAGCGGAATTTCGAACTGGTCCCCCGGACCAAGCATGCAGAGAGTCAGCTCGCGGAGGGGGACACGATCGAGATCGTGACGCTGGTCGGCGGGGGATGAGCCCCATGGTACTGACGTTACCAACCCGACGCGTCAGCGAGGGATTCGCAGGGGACAGTCGCTTCCGCTCTCCCTCGCTGATGCGTCGGGTTGATTGATTGTACAGCTACATCCGAATCACTTCGCGGACTGCCGGTTTGCGGCGGGACACGGGGCCTTCCAGCCACACATCGACTTGCTTGCGATTCCCGGCTCCCAGGATGCGGTAGAACGCCAGCAGCAGAAATGCCCCGCTGGTCGCCGCCACGAAGCCCCACAAGCTGATCGGTGTGATCTTGGTCGTCGGCGTAAAGAAGGCCAGCGTACCACAGCCGATCACCGTACCAACGATCCCCATCAGCAGGGTAGCTACCGCCCCGCCGGGGTCTTTGCCGGGCATGATCGCCTTGGCAGTGAGGCCCACGATCGTGCCGAAGCCGACCCAGACCAGGAACTCCTGCAAGCTGCGTTCGACAACAATTTGCCACTGCGGGTCGATGGTGGGCATCGCGCGGTCCTCCTGACGCTTGAGATCATCCACAGAGGTTATCGGCAGTGGTGATCGCTACGCGCAGCATTCCCGGCTTGGCTGGTACAGTCGATACATCCGGAGTAATGCACTACGCATGAAAAAAAAGCCCTGGGGTGGCAACCCCAGGGCTTTGGCGATGGTCTTCCAGCGAAGTACTACTTGTCGTTCTTCTCGTCTGCACCCGACATTTTCACGCCGTGCTTGATGATCAGGCGGTTGAAAAAGTCATTGACATCGGGTCGGGAATGCTGCCTGGCGTACTGGGACAGGTCACCCTGGCTTTCCAGGAACTGCTTCCGCATGACTTCGGCTTCCACATCGGTCGCGGGGGACCGCTTGTCGATGTGAGTCACATAGAGGACCGACAAGTCTTCGTTAGGCACGACAGCTGTGTCGCCGGGCTGCATGTCGTTGAAGACCTTGGTCATGAAGGTCGAGCCCGCCCCTTGGACGCCATCAATCGCGCTCAGATGCGGAGCGTTGTCTCCACCGAACTGCTGAGGTGCCAGAGAGCGCTGGAGCCAAGAGAACTCGCCGGGCGATTTGACGGTGACGAACAGGCTCTTGTCCTTGGCCCCGGTGACAGTCTGCTCAGAAAGGGTTTCGGCGACGGGCTTGTCGGACTTGGAGATCATGTCGGCCAATTCCTTCGCACGCTTTTCGGCGAATGGGCGGGCCTTCAGAGTCCTCCAAACCAGCGTGGTCATCTCCTTCACACCGGGCTCCTCTAAATCCTTCGGTGGGTGAGCGGGAACATCCTCCAGCTTCCAGAAAGTATAGCTGCCCTGGAGGTCGAAGTTGAACGCGGTTGTGGCCGAATAGAGGTCGTCGGTCTGGCTCTTATTCACCGTGTCCACGACCCGCGACTGCTTGCCGGTCATGGCACCGCCGAGGGGGTGATCTTCCGATTTCAGCAACTCTTCCAGAGTGAGCAGCGGGGTCTCGGCGTAGAGGAGTCCGTTCTTCTGGGCGTATTCCTGGAGCTTCTTCGAGGCGTCTTCCGGGGAGAGAGCATCCTGGGAGAGTTTCGTCTTTTCGGCCTTCGGATCGTTCAGGGACTTCTGATGGCCGAGGTAGTCCGCGACCTGCAAGTTCAGGTCGTTCATGAAGTCGCGAGCGGCATTCATCTTCTCTTCCATGATCGGCCGCGTCTTCTCCCGCAACAGGTCATCGCGAATCTGCTGCTTCAGCTCATCGGTCAGGGGACGGACCTTGGAGACAGGCGGGGGCACATCGCCCTCGTTGCCGTCAACGGGAGGCACGGTCAGCGGGGCCTCTGCGGGCTTATCGCCTTCGGGCTTGTCATCGGCAGGGGCAGCGGGGTCCGCTGGTTTCTCTTCCGCTGCGGGAACCGCTGGCTTGTCGCCTTCGGCAGCAGGTGCGGCAGGCTTCTCGCCCTCCGCAACCGGGGCCTCCGCAGCTGGCTTTTCAGCCACAGGAGCTTCTACTGCGGGAGCAGCTTCTACAGGCTTCGCCGCTTCGGCGGCTGGTTGATCCTGGATCAAGACCACCGGTTGTAGCTGAGAGGAGCGGGGACGTAGTGACGAGCCTTCCGGCTGGGTGGCGGGCTCGGCGGGCTTTTCGGGAGCGGCTGGGGTTTCAGGCTGGGCTTCGGGAGCGGCGGCTTCGGGCTTCGGCTCAGCGGGAGTGGCTGGGTCAGCGGGTTTTTCACCTTCCACAGGCTTGTCACTCGACTCCGGTGCCGCTGGCTCAGCCGGTTTTTCTCCGATAGGAGCAGCTGGGTCAACGGGCTTCTCGGTCGAGGGGGCAGCCGGGTCGGGCGTGCCTGCGGGAGCCTGCGGCACGTTGGGCAGAAGCGGCAATTCGGGCATCTCCTTCATGTACTGCAATTCGTAGCGGGCCAAGATCTCCTCTTCAGTGATCTCGCCGACCAGCTTTTCGATCTCTTCATAGACCGGTTCGACATAGGCCAGCCGGACCCGGCGTTCCAGAAACAGGCTGGGGCGACCTTCCTCGAGCTTGCCTTCGGAAGTGGTATTGGGGAAGTTCCCCTTGTAGGCATCCAGAGTCTGCGCCAGTTCAGCGGCGGTCGGCTGGGCGGTCTTGTCGATAAAGTCTGCGACGGGCAGCCCGACGAATTGAGCCGACTGGCGGGTGTTCAGCTTGCGGTGCATGTCCCACACATCGGCGGGAGTCATGCGGTTGCCGCCGAGGAGAATGTTGGCCGCCTGGCGCGCCCGCAGTTCATAACGAATAGCGCTGATGATCTCGTCTTCGTTCGGTTTCCCCCCGTCGGGGAAGCTCGCCACGGTCTGCTGGACGGCATCCGTGAAGACTTCCTGGGTCAGTAGTTCCTTCTCCTCATCTCGGTCAAACTGGCTTCGAGCCGCCTTTTTCAGGTAGGCCATCGCGGCTTCGTCGGTGATCTGGATTCCCAGTTCGTCGGCTTCCCGATTGAGCAACTCAGAAATCAGGAGATCGTAATTCTGATTCTGGGAGTTAAACCCAAAGACCGGTGGCTGAGCTCGGTCGGGCTGAAATCTGGCCATCATCTGATTCATGGGATTGGCATAATAGACCCGACTGACCATCAGATTGGCGAGGTTTCGCTGGCGTCCGATCTGCTCCAGATTGTCCTGGGTGATGTTCCCCGTACTGGCGTAGACGACCGGGGCGGGCCGGCCCATGAACATGAACACCAGTGTAATCGCCAGACCGAGCACGGCACCGAGAATGGCGTTCTCGCCCGATTTGCCGTCTTTGGCTCCCCAGATCCAGCCGACCACGGCCAGGCTCCCGATCACCATCGCTGCCACGCTGAATGGCGACATCTGGTTCGAGTTGGTCGTCGTATCCGTAATGATGAAGGACAACACCGCGATGCCGGTGACAGCCGCCAGAAGAACCTTCTTATGCTGGCGGAGGAGTTCAAACGGTGTCGACATCCGTGATCCTTTAGACTGCAAGACGCGCTCGGAAAATTGAGCATGAGTGACCTGGTGACTCTCGGCGACTTCTGAGGGAGGGCCGGTCGAGATTTTTTCCCGAGTCGCGATTCCTGCATTTAGACCGCATCATACCGCAGAAAATACTGGGTGTTGAGGCTGTCAGAGGCTCGGAAACAGCAACCCGGCACAGGGGCCGTGACTTGACAACCCGGCGCGAAATTCCGTAAGGAAGCTCACAACTTGTTGTGGTCGGAAGGTGGCGGGCCGCATTGTAGCTCTCCCCACCCCCCCCGCAAGAGGGACGTGGGATAGGCTTCCAGCCTGTCGTCTTCTGCTGGGGCGGGAGCCTGACAGGCTGTAAGCCTATCCCACGAAAATCTGGCTGATCGCTGACGGCTGACCGCTGACAGCTTCTCTCAAGAATCGGGTGATCGGTGGCTGACAAGTCGAAGAACAAGATGACCTTGGTGATCGTGGAATCACCCGCCAAGGCCAAGAAAATCGGTGGCTTCCTCGGCAGTAATTACGAGGTCTTGGCCAGCGTCGGTCACATTCGTGATCTGCCGCAGAAGGCCGCCGATGTTACCGCCGAGATGAAAGCGATGGGCTGGACCGCCCTGGGCGTCGACGTCGAGAAGGACTTTGCCCCGCTCTATCTCGTGCCTGCCGAGAAGAAGAAAACGATTGCGGAGCTGAAACGAGCGCTCAAGGGTGCCGACGAACTCATTCTGGCGACCGACGAAGACCGCGAAGGCGAAAGCATTGGCTGGCACCTGGCGGACCTGCTGCAACCGAAAGTCCCGGTCAAGCGGATGGTGTTCTCAGAAATCACTAAACCGGCGATCCTGGACGCCCTGAAGCACACCCGCGATCTCGATATGAATCTGGTCCGCGCCCAGGAAACCCGTCGCGTCCTCGACCGGCTCTACGGCTACACCCTCAGCCCCCTGCTCTGGAAGAAAGTCGCCCCGAAGCTCTCCGCCGGACGGGTGCAAAGCGTCGCCGTGCGCGTCATGGTCCAGCGGGAGCTAGAACGACAGGCGTTCCGGAGCGGAACATACTGGGACATCAAGGCTTACGTGACTTCGCCAGCGGGAAAGCAGTTCACCGCTGAACTCGCCACCGTCGGTGGAAAACGCATCGCAGCTGGGAAGGACTTCGACGAGAACACCGGTCGTTTGCAGGACTCGGTCGCGGGCAAAATCGTCCTGCTCGACGAGCAGCTGGCCAAGGATGTCCAAGCCCGGATCAAGGACGCCCCGTGGACCGTTTCCTCGGTCGATTCGAAGCAATCCGTTCGCCGCCCGAGTGCTCCATTCACCACCAGTAGCCTGCAACAGGACGCCAACAACAAGCTGCGGCTGTCCGCCAAGGAGACCATGCAGGTCGCCCAGCGATTGTACGAAGACGGCTACATCACCTACATGCGAACCGACAGCGTGAACCTGTCTCAAGAGGCCGTCACAGCTGCCCGCACCCGGATCGCCGAGACCTATGGCCAGGACTACCTCAGCCCGACCCCGCGCGTCTTCGCTAGCAAGACTAAGAACGCCCAGGAGGCCCACGAAGCCATCCGCCCGGCAGGCACCGAGATGCTGACCGGCGACCAGATCGGCCTCAGCGGTCGCGAGCTTTCACTGTATGAACTGATCTGGAAGCGGACGATGGCCTGCCAGATGGCTGACGCGCGTCTGCGTCAGGAATCAGCGACGATCTCAGTTGCAGACACGGAGTTCCGTGCAACTGGCCAAGTCGTCGAGTTCCCCGGCTTCTTCCGAGCTTATGTCGAAGGGGCGGACGACCCCGAAGCGGCTCTGGAAGACCGCGACACCGCCTTGCCACCCCTCAAAGAGAACGACAAGATCGGCCTCCAGAAGATCGAGCCGCTCGGCCACGAAACCAAGCCCCCCGCTCGCTATACAGAAGCCACCATCGTCAAGAAGCTGGAAGCCGAAGGGGTCGGTCGCCCCTCGACATACGCCAGCATTATCAGCACCGTCCAGGACCGGGGCTACGTGGTGAAGACCGCCAACCAGCTGATCCCCACCTTCAAGGCGTTCGCAGTGTCGAAGCTGCTCGAGGAATACTTCCCCAAGCTGGTCGACCTGCAATTCACCGCCCAGATGGAGCAGTCGCTGGATGATATCTCGAACGGGGTGCAGGAGTACCTGCCGTACCTGCGTCAGTTCTATTCCGGTGAGCAGGGGCTGGAAGCCACGGTCAAGCACCAGGAAGCGAACATCGACCCCAAGAAGGCGTGCAGCGTCGAGATCGCGGGACTCAACGCCACCGTCCGCATCGGTCGCTATGGCCCGTACCTGCAACGCATCATCGGCGAGGAGACCCTCACTGCTCCTCTGCCCGAAGATGTCTCCCCCGCCGACATTAACAACGAAATGGCCGACAAGCTGTTCGAGGCCAAGGCGCGCGGGCCGGAATCCCTCGGCATGCACCCGGACGAAGGGGTGCCGGTCTTCTCCCTGACCGGACGCTTCGGACCGTACGTCCAACTCGGCGAGGTGAGCGATGAGAACCCCAAGCCGAAGCGGTCGTCGATTCCCAAGGGCACCGACCCGTCCAGCGTGACCCTCGATCTGGCCCTCCAACTGTTGAGCATGCCGCGTAACCTTGGCCCCCATCCCGAGGACGGCAAGCCGGTCAACGCCGGCATTGGCCGGTTCGGCCCGTACGTCGAGCACAACCGCAAGTTCAAATCGCTCCAGAAGACCGACGACGTGCTGACGATCCTGTTGCCGCGTGGATTGGAACTACTGGCGATGGCCCGGGTCAAAGCCGGAGCAGAGCCAATCCGTGACCTCGGCAAACACCCCGAGGACGACGAACCGGTCGGCATCTACGACGGCAAGTACGGCCATTACGTCAAGCACGGCGACATCAACGCCACCATCCCCAAAGGCTCCGACATCGCTACCTTCACCCTCGAAGAAGCGATCCCGCTGCTCGCCGAACGCGCAGCTGCCGGTGGCGGCAAGAAGAAGCCCGCCCGCAAGAAGGCGGCAGCGAAAAAGACGACCAAGTCCGCCACGAAGAAAGCAGCCACGAAGAAGAAGGCGGTGAAGAAGAAAGCCGTGAAGAAGGTCGCCGAAACGGAATAGCCTTGCGAAAGCCTGTTCGTTCCGCTTCAGCCCCACTTGTCCCCAGGAACCACCAGCGATGCCCTGGCAACATGACGATGACGATTTCGACGACCCCGAACTGTCACTCCCCGACACCCGCTTACAGGTCCAAGGAGACCGCCTACTGCGTCTCAACGAGGACGGTACAACGATTATGAGTCTCCGTTTGAGGTCGATTGTGTCCGTTCAATTCGGTCCCAAGTTCGATCCCTTTTCGCTTATGTTTGCAGCTGTGGCCGGCGGGCTTGTGGCCCTCGGTAAGTACGCTACGGAGACCGCCTGGATCAGCTGTCTACTCTATGTTCTGGCGCTCTCCTTCGCCTTCATATTCGTCTGTGGCGTCTTCGAAAAAGTCATCACCATTCAGCAAGAGGACGGCCCACTGGACATCGTCTGCAGCGAGTCGAAGGATCAGCTTCTGGGCTTCGTGATCAGCTTACGAGAGATTCTGGCGAACCAGTAATCCAGAGCAGTCGAGCGAACAACTGAGGTGGCCCGCACGACTCCGCTACCGCATCTGCGGCGGCATGAGGGGCGGTGAAATCCTGGCCTTCGCCTTCCGGGCTTGTTCCTCGTCCAAGTGGTACACCATGACGGAATATCCAATGCGGTCGACAGGCTCCAACTCCCGCAGGTAGGCGTATCGCTGGTCCGCACTGTGCAGGTTGTTGACGCAGACGATATGCCAACCCGCGAACGACGAGTCGGGGTGCGGCCCCACTCGGCCCCCGACTTCGTTGGGAGGATTCGGAGTCAGCGGCAGGTTCAAGCCCGCCAATTCTGGGTCAAAGATCTCATTCCAGCTCAGCGTCAACGGACGGGCCTCTGGGTGACGTTCGACCCAGTCCTTCACAAAATACAGGTCTTGGCCCCAGTCGACATTCGAGTCAAACAGGTACTCATGACCCTTCGCTGGCCCCCCGACGAGTTCGTTGAAGTAACTGAACGAAAACGGCAGGCACCACAAGCTGCTGCTGACGATCCAGGCTAGCGTCACGCCCACCACGTATCGGGCCAGCTTCGAGCCTTGATCGACCCAGCGACCGACGCTCCCCAGCAGCACAATGGCAAACGGCAAGGCGGGCAACACATACCGCACGAAGGTCGTGAACCCCTGCTCCAGCGAAACGAACCCAATGATTGCCACGATCGGCAGCACGATCGCCAGGGTGGGTCGCCGGAGTGTGGGTCCGCCGCGCCACACGACTCTCAAAGCCGCCAACAACAACACCCCATACCCCAGTGGTGACTTGATCGCGATCGCCACCAGATAGAAGTACCACCAACCGCCCCACTTCCACCGACCGGCGAGAAACGTCCAGCGCCGGTTTTCAAAGTCCCTCTTCTGCATGTCTAGCCCAAGCAAGAACTCGCGCGGCACCGGCACCGGCAACTGCCCCAGCAGAGTCTCTCGAAACTTGTTCGAGGAGACCTGCCCCGGACGACGCTCCCCACCGAGGGTCTGGGAGACAAACTCGAAGTTCTTCAGCTGCGCCCCCGTCCCACTGAACCCGTGCCCCAGATTCAGCACATAACAGCTGAGGAGAAGAGCCACCGCCAGTTGGCCCAGCTCACGCTTCCACGAGGTCATACAGGTTTCTCGTTGCGTCCGATGGATCACCCACAGCAAGATCCAGAGCGGCCCCAAGACCAGCAGCGTCGCCTTACTGAGCAAGGCCAGCCCCAGTCCCATTCCCGCCAAGCCCGCCCGCTCCCAACTCGACTGGTCGAGCCACTTCCAGAACAGGTAACCCGCCAACAGCCCCATCGCACTCCCACCGACATCCGGAGCGATCAGACACCCATTCCCCAATAGGTTCGGATCGAAGGTCCACAGCACCAACGCAATCCATCCCGAGGTCGCCCCGAACACCTCCCGCGCCCACTGAAACGCCACCACAGCCCCAATCAGACTCAGCGGGATACAGGCCCAGCGAGCCGTCGTCATCATCCAGTACCACGTCTCCGGGTTGTCCGCCAGAAATACCCGCCCCGTACTGAACTCGGGCCGGTAGCCGGGTGAGTCAATCACTCGTTCCCAATTCGTCTTCGGCTGAAAGAACAACAGAGGCCAAGCTGCGACAGTCTTCACCAGCGGAGGGTTCACGATGTACAGATCAGCCGCCCCCGCCGTCCAGATGCGATACCCCGCCGCCAGATGACCCGGCTCGTCGTAGGTCGGCGAATAGACAGCTGCCAGCCAGCCGAGCAGAAGGCTGTGAGTGATCAGCAGGGCGAGTACGCCGGTCCAGGTCTGGCGTGTCCAGCCGAAGAGGGGGTGATGACACTGCCTGTCGTCCAGATGATCGGCACTCCGAGGTTCGCTCATGTTCTCCCCTCGATCCACTCGATCACGCACTGGGCGACATCGATCCCGGTCGTCCGCGCAAACGCTCGCCAGCCAGGAACGGCATTCACCTCGATCACGAACAGTTCACCGACCTCGTTGTACAGCAGATCGACGCCCGCGAAGGTCGCTCCGGTACAGGTGACTGCCCGCTGGGCGTACTCCAGCTCAGTCGCCGTCGGCGTGTGAATCTCGGTCCGGGCATCGCGCGAGACGTTCGTGCGAAAGTCCGAATCGCTAATCCGCTTCATGCCGCCGAGCACCGTTCCTCCCAGGATCAGCACACGGATGTCGTATCCCGGATGCTGAACGAATTTCTGCAAGTACAAGACCGAGTCGATCCGCTCCAACGTGCGAAACACGCGGTGAGCCAGGTCCGGATCGGAGACCCGCACGATCCCCCGCCCCTCCGACCCGAACAGCGGCTTCACCACCACATCGCCGCCCAGAGTATGAAAGGCGGCCAGTGCCTCCTCAAACCCTTCACAGACGATCGTCTCCGGCACTGGCAAACCAGCTCGCGCAAGTCGCGCTGTGGTCAGGTACTTGTCCACCGCACATTCCAGCGACCGCGGCGGGTTCAGCACCTGCACCCCGGCCTCGACCAGTTGATGCAGCAGGTCCATGCGAAACACGACTTGTTCGAGCGATCCCGGCGGCATCGTCCGCACAATCACCGCATCGTACTGCAACAAGTCATCAGCCCCGTGTCGAGCGAGCGCCAGCGTCCCGCCCGCTGCTCCGACCAGCCGAGGGAATTCGATCCGCTCGCACACATGTCCGCGAGCGTGGGCCACTCGCTGGAGATCCGTGACGTACCAACTTTCGGAATTCCCCAGCACACCCAGTCGCATCACTTTTCATCAGCCCCGCGAGAAACACTGTTTTCACCCACGCGGGCGAGATTGAGATGTACGACGGACTTCCGAGTCCGTCGCCGCCTGGAGGTTGTCCACACGGACGGACGAGGACGTCCGTCCGACGAAATGTCTCATGACTCCGCGAGAAGTCTCAACCGGTCCGGATTCTGGGACGAAGGGCGGCGAACTTCAAGAGAGCTGCTCCGCTCGGTCTCTTCGGGCGGATTACAACGACTTTGGGAACCGTTCGATTCTTCCCTCGACCCCTGCCCACCTCACCCCTTACGATCTGGTCCGAAAGGACTCTCTCATGCCGAACAATCCCATCCGTGTTGATCGTTACCTCTGCGGCCCCGGTCAGCCGCTGCTGTTCATCATTGGCCCCTGCGTCATTGAGAACGAGGAGCTGATCCGTGTCGTCAGCGGCGAACTCTCCGAACTGGCCGCGAGTGACAACCTCCAAATCGTCTTCAAGGCCAGCTTCGACAAGGCCAACCGCACGAGCATCGACAGCTTCCGTGGCCCCGGCCTGGAGAAGGGGCTGGAGATCTTGGCTCGGGCCTCCGAGAGGACGGGCTTCCCGGTCACGACTGATGTGCATACTCCCGACCAAGCCGCCCCGGTCGCCAAGGTCTGCCGCATCCTGCAGATACCGGCCTTCCTCGCGCGACAGACCGATCTTGTTTTTGCAGTAGCCGAAGCTGCGGCCAAAGAGAAGTGCGTCGTCAACATCAAGAAGCCGCAGTTTGTGGCCCCCGAGGACATGCAGCATGTCGTCCGCAAATGCGAGGAGACTGGCTGCCCCGATGTGATCCTCACCGAACGGGGGACGATGTTCGGGTATGGCCGACTGGTCAACGACATGCAGTCGATCCCGATCATGCACTCCCTCGGCACGCCCGTCTGCTTCGACGCCACGCACAGCGTCCAACGCCCCGGCGGCAGCACCACCGGCGGCAACCGCGAGATGGTCCCCTGGCTCGCGCGGGCAGCTGTGGCCTGTGGGGCGGACGCGGTGTTTGTGGAGACGCACCCCGACCCGGACAAGGCCCTCAGTGATGGGCCGAATCAGGTCCGGTTGGTGGAGTTGCCGAAGCTGGTGCGGCAGTTGGTGGAACTGCGGAAGCTCGTGAATGGGTTCTGAGGTCACCCCCTCCACTCATCCGACACCTGAGCCAGAGCCTCCGTCTCTCGATGCTCAACGGCAGTGCAAACCCCAAAAGTCGCCCGAGTGGTCCGTCAACGCTTGAAGTGGGGGTTCGCCCTCACGGCGGGTGATAATCAACCCCAAGTGTTGGCGTGGATGAGGCTTTAGCCTCGGAGGGGGCCACGGATTTCGTCGATGGGCACAAATTCAGAAGAGCAGAAAACAGGTTCAACGCACTATTTGGGGTGTGGGGTTGAAAAGTACGGGCATGCTGGTCATCACTGGGGTTGTGTTTCGAGGCACGACAGACCAGTGGAGATTGCAGCATGTCCGCAGAGGCATTGTACGAGGCGATGGGGCTCAAGGGCGATGAAGTCGAGGGGACGTGGACGGGGGATGAGGGGATCTTGTATGTCCAGGTCGCGGTGCCTCGGGAGAAGCTGGCGTGTCGGGCTTGTGGGTGTTCGCGGGTGCAGCGTCAGGGGGGGCAGCGGCGGGAGTGGAAGGCGGCTCCGCTGGGTCTCACGCCGGTCGATGTCGTGATGGATTCACCGCGCGTGAAGTGTCTGGATTGCGAAGCGAAGAAGTGGCATCCGCCGAGGTTTGCGAATGGTCAGCGGCGGATCACGAAGACTTTTGAAGGCTTCATTGAACGACAGCTGACGCGGTTGACGATTCAAGATGTGGTCGAGATGTATGGCCTGTCGTGGAACACGGTGAGTGAGATCAACCTGGCGCGATTCAAGAAACTGGCACGGCCGAAACTCGGGGGAGTGAAGCGATTGGCGATTGATGAGAACGATACTTCACGCGGGCCAGATCGAGTCGTACGACGGACGTCCTCGTCCGTCGCTCCCTGAGTTTTTCACACGGACGGACAAGGATGTCCGTCCTACGAAATGTCCTCAGTTCTTCCCGAGAGGAGTATATCTCGGCCAGCGGCACGGGTTCGTGACGGTGGTGCTGGACCTCGACTCGAAGGCCATCGTGTCGGTCGTGAAAGGACGGGGGAAGATTCCCTTGCGCGAGGTGTTTGCCTTGCTCAAAGCCTCACGAGCGAAGATCACGTCCGTCGCCACCGACATGTCCGGCGGGTACATCGCAGCTGTGATGGAGCATCTGCCGCAGGCGGCGTTGGTGTTCGATCGGTTCCACGTGGTGAAGCTGATGAACGAGAAACTGACCGACCTGCGGCGCGAGATGTATCACGAGTTGACCGACAAGCAGCACCGCAAAATGCTGAAGGGAACTCGCTACTTGCTGATGATGAATCCGGAGAACCTGAAGCAAAACGCGAAGGTCGACGAGCAGGCCCAACTGCATGAGGCTCTCCAGTTGAACGAGTCCTTGTCGGTCGCGTACTACCTCAAAGAAGACCTCAGGCAGTTCTGGAACCAGAAGTCGAAACCCGCTGCCGAGAAGTCCCTGGAAGCGTGGTGCCGCCGCGCGGACGCCTCGAGTATCCGCCAAATGCGAGTCATGGCCAAGACCCTGCGCGGTCATCGCACCGGCCTGCTGAACGGGTACGACCACCCCATCAGCACCGGCCCGCTGGAAGGCATCAACAACAAAACGGAGCCCTACAACGCCGAGCCTACGGCTACCGAAACTACGAACACTTAAAAAAGAGGCTCCTGACCCTGCACCACACCAAGTACACCCTACAATGTTAATACCTCGCGAAGGCCAAACACCCCAAATAGTGCGTTGAACC
>JANPCU010000311.1:0-30236 GCA_031431195.1 Planctomycetota bacterium
GGTTCGGGAATTCAAGCGGCAATGGCCGCAGATCGACATCATTGCCGGAAACGTGGCCACCGCCGAAGGGGCCCGCGATCTGGCGAAGGCTGGGGCTGACGCCGTCAAGGTCGGCATCGGTCCGGGGTCGATCTGTACGACTCGTATCATCTCGGGTGTCGGTGTGCCACAGCTCACCGCCATCTCCGAGGCGGTCGCGGGACTGGCCGGAACGGGTGTTCCGGTGATTGCGGATGGCGGTATCCGCTACAGCGGAGACATTACCAAGGCGCTGGCCTCCGGGGCCTCTGCGGTCATGCTGGGCGGGTTGCTCGCCGGTGTGGACGAGAGTCCGGGGGAGATGATTCTGTTCCAGGGGCGGACCTTCAAACGGTATCGCGGGATGGGATCACTCGGTGCCATGGTCAAGGGAAGCAGCGAGCGGTATCGGCAATCGCTCGTCACAGACGAAGACAAACTACGCCCAAAACTGGTGCCTGAGGGGGTCGAAGGACGCGTCCCCTACAAAGGTCCTCTCCAGAGTCTGCTGTACCAGTTGGTCGGCGGGCTCAAAGCGGGGATGGGCTATCTGGGCGTGGGCACGATCGAGGAACTGCGGACCAAGCCGAAGTTCCTTAAAATCACAGCGGCCTCGGTGAGGGAGAACCACCCGCATGACATCGCCATCACTCAAGAATCACCTAACTACAGCACCGCCCAAAGCGACCAGGTCTAATCGCCGCTCGTTGTGGAAGCAGTGCCTGGCCGGGGCACTGTGTCTCCTCATCGGGGGGGCCATACCCGCTGCTGATCGCGAGGTCGACAAGCCGCTTGATCGATTGAAGCAGCGATCCGCCCGGCAGCGCTGGCGCGAGCTGCGCGGCGAGTGGGTGCCTGCCCCGGACACGATGCCGACTGCTCCCGAGGGGCTGCCGCACGTGCAAGGGAAACCGATGGCACCGATCGGTCGTCCGCTAGTCGCTCCACCGCTCAGTCCAGAGCAGGCACCCGTTGAAGTGCCCGCCATCACGAAGCCCGCTCCAGGTCCGATCGACATCCAGCCGGAACCCGAGAGACCTGTCGTCTCTCGTCCCGGTGCTAAGCCTGCGACCGATCCTTTGGAACCGACCCCGCATCCGGGTTCGTTCGGTGATGTCGAATTAGGAGAGCGAGTTCAAACGCCTCGTGAGCGGACGATATTGCCTCTCCCTCATTGGCCGTTCTCGGATGATCTCGATCTCGTGGACCAGGGCTTGTTGGAAGAGGTTGGCAACGAGCCACTGCCTGCTCTTGTCCCCTTGTCGCCCGCCGTCGTGGGAACTCCCCCGGCGGGTACTGCTGACGCCGTAATCAATCCCGAAGTGGATGCCGCCGATCTGCCGCGTCTTGCGCCGCCGGTGCAGGTGGCGGAAGTGCCGTCCGAGGATCGGTCGCTCGCGATCGAGCCCGTTCCCGAGACCGACTCGTCCACGGAGACAGTACCGACTCAGCAGCTCAAATCGATCCGCGAGATCCAGCCGTTCTACGACTACGTCTCGCACGGTGGAGACCCCAGCGCTGCACTCTGTCCGCGTCCCGCCCATGCCGACCCGAACGTGCAGTACGGGAAGTGCCCGGATGATCAGCCACTGGCATTGCAGGGGAGCCTCGAGCGGAACGCCGGGGTCACTCCCGTCTACTGGTTCGCTTCGAACGTGACGCATAACCCAATGTACTTCGAGGACTCGGGGTTGGAGCGGTCCGGTCACTCCTTCTCCGATGTGGTGCAGCCGTTCGTCTCGGTGGGCAAGTTCGGAGTTCAAGTGGCCGCGCTGCCCTACACGATCGCGCTCGATCCGATGTGGAAGCAAGAATCGCCATTGGGCCACTACCGCCCCGGCGAGTCTGCGCCGAAGCGCCACCTTGCCGTGCCGATCAATGGTCGGGCGGCAGCGACAGCGGCGGCAGCTTACACGGGGATCATCTTCCTGATTCCGTAGCAGCACTCGTACCGTAGCAGAATTCATAAGAATTCTGCTGTCCCCTCAAGTGTCATTGGTAGACCATTCAGACCCACCTGGGCCTGCTGATGGCGAGCGGAAGTGAGGCCACGGGTGGGCCGGATCTTGCCACCCGTGGAACCATAGACTTCACGCGGGACGGATTGAGGCGTACGACGGACGTCCGCGTCCGTCGCTCCCCGAGGTATTCCACGCGGACGGACGAGGACGTCCGTCCGACGAAATGTCTCAGTTCTCCCCACGAAGTATAACAGGGAGTGCTGGCAAGTGTCGGTCGGCAGATTCATGCAGTCGATCTTCCGGATTCGCTAACCCGTGTATTCTGCCCTTGAGTGTCGACCGCGTGTCGCATAGGGTTAATTCCTTGGCCCGCTTTCAAGCGGTCTGGAACGATCCCCTGAGACAACGACTGATGTCCTATCTCCGCACACATGGCGTTCGCATCGAGGACACCCGCGTTTGGGTGACTCATCGGCGCTTGGAATACGGACCGTTCGATTACGACTGGATTCCGAATCTGCGCGGCATCGTGCTGACCTTTCGCGGACGCAAGTTCGGAGAGATCCTCAGTGAAGACGAGATCTACGCTGACCTCAGCGAGTATCGCCTGCCCCTGCGGGTGGTTGAAGTGGCTGTCCTGATTCTCGGCAATGCTCTTTACTCGGGACTGAATGGGTTCAACGAGGATGAACGTCGCGGCATGCTCGAAGACAGTTTGATCGTCGCTGGGTGCGATCGCTTCCTGCCACTGGATATGGAGTGAACCGCACCTGTCCGGTGAGCAGCTGAACAGGGTCAAATGCTGAGAGCGAGCGACATCCGGGCTCGTTGTGTAGGTTCATCGGTTCCGACAACATCCGCCATCCCACACCGGCTCGGCCACATCTCCAGGGGTCGCTTCTGATGCATGGAGCGGAGACCGTGCGTGACCCCAGATCCAGGCAACCCTCGGGAGGGCTGTATGATGCAGCCCATCCCGAAGTCTTTCTCCGGACCGTTGTGAGGATCTGTTTCAAATCGCACGTCTCATACAAATCATTTCCTGCCAGTTCATCAAGAGTTCCTTTTTCAAAAGTCTTTTAAGCTGTGCTCCGTACGGACTCCTGCGCAGTGCCTGCTTGGCTCACGCCGTGGCCCCCACTACACTCTGGCCTACTCTGATCGCTCCCATCGTCCGGTCCCATGTCCAACCCCTCCTCCACTCTCCACGACCCGCTGCTGGCGGTCCTCACTCGGCTTCGCAGTCGGGTGGACGAGACGTTGCGGGAGTACGTTCGTTTTTGCGATGACTCTCCGCCCCAGCTCAGCGAGTCGATGCTGTACAGCGTGGTCGCGGGCGGCAAGCGAGTCCGCCCGGTACTCACGCTGCTGGCGTGTGAGGCATGCGGGGGGACGATCGAGTCGGCCATGCCCGCAGCTTGTGCGATCGAACTGATCCATACCTACTCGCTGATCCACGACGACCTCCCCGCGATGGACGACGACGATCTGCGCCGGGGGCTGCCGACCAACCACATCAAATTCGGTGAGGCGACCGCGATCCTCGCCGGGGACGGGCTGCTCACGCGGGCGTTCGAGATCATTGCCCGTGACGTGAAGCCGGCTGAGGTCGCCGCCGCCTGCTGTGTCGAACTCGCCAGCGCCGCCGGGGCCGAGGGGATGGTCGGCGGGCAGCAGGCCGACTTGGAAGCCGAAACGCACCCGATCCGCACGATCGAACAACTCGAAGCGATTCATCGCCGAAAAACGGGGCGTTTGCTTTCGGCAGCACTGTTGATGGGCGGTCGCATCGCCCAAACCAGCCCGCACCATCTACGCAGCCTGCAAGTCTACGGCGAATCGATCGGACTTGCGTTCCAAATCGCAGATGACCTGTTGGATGTTGTCGGCGATGCGGGCAAGATGGGGAAAGGTGTTCGCAAGGACACTGGCCTCAACAAACTGACCTACCCGTCGCTCCTCGGCTTGGACGAAAGCCGACGACGGGCGGAGGCCTTGGTCGAACGCGCGTGTGACGAAGTGGCGGTCTTCGGGCCCAAAGCCGCTCACTTGCAAGCACTCGCCCGCTACATCATCGAGAGGGATCACTAGATGGACTACCAGTTGCTGCCCCTGATTTCGTCGCCTGCGGAACTCAAGGCGATGAGCGATGCCCAGTTGGTCCAACTGGCCCAGGAAATCCGCGATGCGCTGTGCGAGATCGTCAGCGACCGCCCGGCGCACTTCGCCAGCAACCTCGGCGTGGTCGAGTTGTGCATCGCCCTGCATCAGGTGTTCGACTTCTCGAAGGACCGGCTGATCTGGGACACCGGTCATCAGATTTATCCGCACAAACTCGTGACCGGGAGGTTCCCGCAGTTCCACACGATCCGCCGCAAAGGGGGCCTGATGGGCTACCCGAATCCGGCGGAGAGTCTTTATGACCTGTTCGTGACCGGGCATGCCGGGTCGAGCGTCTCGACGGTGTTGGGACTCAAGGCCGGGGACGATCTGATCCACCCGGAAGAAGGCCGCAAGTCGGTGGCCGTGATTGGCGATGGGGCCTTCCCGTCGGGCATCGTGTTCGAAGCGTTCAACAACGCCGCCGGTCTCGACAAGGATCTGCTCGTGATCCTCAACGACAACAAAATGGGGATCTGTCCCCGCGTCGGTGGGCTGGCGAAGTACCTCGACAAGGCCCGGGCCGCCCCGTTCTATAACGGCCTCAAGAAAGATGTGACCTGGCTGCTCAATAAACTCCCACTGGTCGGTGAGCCGACCAAGGAGATGATCGGCAGCGTTAAGGAAGCCGTGAAGGGGTTCCTGCACGGCGGGAAGCTGTTCGAGGAGCTGGGCTTCCGGTACATCGGTCCGGTCGATGGGCACGACCTCAAGTCGCTGCGTGAATACCTGCTGATGGTCAAGGAAATCAAAGGCCCGGTGCTGCTCCACGTCTTCACCGAGAAGGGGCACGGGTTCAAGCCCGCCGAGGCCGACCCGGTGCAGTTCCACTCGCCGTCGCCGTTCTGCCGCGATGATGACTCGGGCGTGATCTTCCTCAAGAAGGGCTCCAGCCGCGCCTACACCGACACCGTCAGCGATGCCATCCTGGCCAAGATGCGGACCGACTCGCGCGTCTGCGTACTCACAGCGGCGATGTGCGAGGGCAACAAGCTGCAGACCATCCGCTCCGAGTTCCCCGCCCGCTTCTTCGACACTGGCATCTGCGAAGGACACACCGTCGCCTTCGCCGCTGGCATGGCCAAAGCGGGTATGCGGCCCATCGTCGACATCTACAGCACCTTCCTGCAGCGCAGCTTCGACCACATTTTCCAGGAAGTCGCCCTTCAGAACCTGCCTGTCGTGTTCGCGATGGACCGGGCTGGGCTGTGCGGCCCCGACGGGCCGACGCATCATGGAGTATTCGACAACAGCTACATGCGGGTCTTCCCAAACATCACGATCATGGCCCCTGGGGATGAGGCCGATGTGGCCCCGATGGTCGACCTGTCGCTCAAGCTGAGCGGCCCGTCGTCGATCCGCTACCCCAAGACCAACGTCGCCACCGTCCCGCGCACCGTCGCCCCGGTCGAGTTGGGCAAGGCCGAGGTCTACTCACTGGGCAAGGACGGCATCTTCCTGGCCTTCGGGACGATGTTTGTGGACTGCGTCAAGGCCGCTGAGAAGCTGCGTTCGGACGGTCTGGATGTGGGAGTGGTCAACGCCCGATTCCTGCGACCGCTCGACCTCGATCCCGTCACACAGATGATCGAGCAAGGCGGCTTCGTCATCACCGTCGAGGAAAACACCCTCACCGGTGGCTTCGGCTCCGCCGTCCTGGAAGCCGCCAACGCCGCGGGCCTCGACACCCGCCGCATCCAATGCCTGGGCATCCCCGACCGCTTCATCGAACACGGCGAACGCCACGAGCTCCTGGCCGACCTCGGCCTCGATGCTGTCGGCCTCCTCATGTCCGCCCGTGCCATGGCCGAGAAAACTCCCGTGGCGTGACGACGGTTCCCGCCGTCGGGCACGTTTCCGAAGTGCCCATCACGCGGCCCCGAATGCGTCCGGGCGGCCACTGGTCAAAGGGCGAGTATGCCACACGAATCGTCGACATTCAGGCAAACCGGGTGGCGACGGAATGCCTGACTTCGATCCCTGACCAAGGCTGTATCCAAAACCCGCGTAGTCCTCAGAACGTGATGAATTGCGGGAGTATCGCCGTGTGGATCATGGCTTGGAAGTGCTTGGCCAGTTGCTCGTAGCGGGTCGCGATGCGGCGGTATCCGGCACCCTCTCCCCCGCGAGTGACTCGAACTGCTTTCATCCAAGTCCCGACACGGATATTGGAGACGATTGCCAGTGACTCGTCGAGCTCGATCAGCTCAACGGGCTTCCACACTCGGTCTGCGAAAGCTGTCCCGCCTCCGTCCTCTTCTCGCTGGTGGGTGCGAACTGGGCGTGATGGCCAACTTCCAACATCCCCGGCTGTCCACAGATATGGAACAGCCGATCCAGAAAAAACTGAGGCTGCCTCCGTTCATCGTCGCGAATGTGGGTCGCAGTCCAATCGACGAATTCCGTCAGCCGTTGTTGTCCATAGAGATGTCGTCGACAGGCTATCGGGCTGATTCGAGAGCCTCCGTCATCGACCCGCATTTAAAGGTTCACACGTCGCCGATCAGCTGTGACGCTCCGATTCCTGAAGGGCTACCGCATCTCACCCACCTGCCCGGGCAACTCGCCACTACCGGCGGTTCAAATCCTGAACAAGACGGTCGACAGCCAGGGCGAGCTTCTCGGGCGTGTCATAGATGCCCTGGGAAATCTGAGCGCGGATTTCGGCCAGACGCTCAGCCCGCGAGGCGGCACCGACATCCTGGTTTTGCAGCAGTCGGGCCGCGGGAGAGATAAACACCTCGTCCTGCGGAGCGTTCAGCGGATCGACTCCCGGCGTGGCACTGGAGACTCCGGTGAATTGGACAGGACGGACTCCGCCTGCACCGCCGACGAACCCTGCTCCTGTAACTTCCATGACTGCCTCACCTTCCACAGATTCCGTTCCATCGGTCGGGGCAGCTGTGGTTGAACCCTCCACCCGATTTGGGGAATCATATCCCGAGACGCGGGAAGAGGGCAACAGGTGTTCGGTGAGCGCGAATTCGCTCGCGGCGGCCACATTGCGAGAGTAGACAACATTGATCCGGTTGAAAGGTTGCATGACAGCATCCCACAACCATCCTGGTTGGATCGTTTCGGGTTCTGACCTCGCGGGGCGAGGCTCCTCGTCTGAGGGCGAACACGGCATCTTGCAGATGGTGAATCGGGCGAACTTGAGACATTTCTCAGTTCGTTCCTCGATATTGTAATTATCGACAATCTGCGTGGGTGAGATCACAGAATCTGGGGAGAAAGTCGGAAGGCTGGGGCCAGGGGTGGCCTGATGAATCGACCGACCACCGGGCAGCCGCGAGCCTCTCGATGAATCCCGTTTCGTGAGTCAACCACCCTCGCCCCGCGACCGCAAATCGTCCGATAGTGGACTGCTTCAATCTGTGCCAATCTGTGAAATCTGTGGATCCATCCCTCTTCCGCCGAGCCGGTTCAGAGCGGGGAGTTTGTCCACAGATTGCGCAGATTTCCACAGATTGAAGAGGCTGGGCGACTGCCGTGGCGGTTCGGGATGGGGGGCGTCGCGGTGAGTGGCTGGGTCGAAGCGGGGACTGGCCTCGTGAGTTGTCGCGGGGGGACAGCGGAGATTCACGAATCTGGCAGTGCGACAAACGCCGTTTCATCAGACCAGGCCGGGAGCCAGCTAGGATCGCGTCGCCCCCAACTCCCGTCTCGCCGACTCCCGACTTTCCCCTCGGGCGGATAACATCTCCGGCAGGAGTCACTTCCGACACATTCCCAACCCGCTCCACGGTGGTTTTCGATGCGTATCATTACGGGGCGTTTCAAACGTCGCCGGCTTCTTGCGAATCCCGGTCTGATCACGCGTCCGATTTCGGACCGCGTCAAGGAAACACTGTTCCAGAAACTCTCTGATCACGGTTGCATCGAGGGACGGCGCGTCGCGGATGTGTTCGCCGGGACTGGGACGATCGGGCTGGAGGCACTGAGCCGAGGGGCGATTTCGGTCACATTCTTCGAACTCGATCGCGTGGCCTTCGACCTGTTGCACCAGAACGTCGCGAGTCTCGATGTCGATGACGAGTGCATCTGCTGGCAGACCGACATCCTCCGCACCTCGTTCAAGCCGAAGGGGGCCAAGGCGCATTTCGCCCCGTACAGCCTCATCTTTTTCGATCCCCCCTACAAGATGGCCCCTGACCTGAAGCCGGGCACGAAACTGACGTTTGCTCTGGAACGCCTCGCTCGGGAGACCGTCACCACCAGCGACGTGATCATGATCGTGCGCGTCCCCGACCGGACTCCAATCACCCTGCCCCCCTGCTGGAAGATCGACTGGACCATCACCGCCTCACGCATGGATCTGCACGTCTGCATCAAGGCCACCGGAGCAGGGGATGGCGAATCTGGCCCCGAGGAGTAGAGTGATCTGATTGAAACGTAGGCGATGTCGCTCCGCGACTCGCATTCCGCCTGCCAAATCACCCACTGACTTACGGCCCGAAAGGGTGTCCAGCGTGAGGAATCTCAGTCGCGGAGCGACGTGAGCTGCGGGCACAGAGGAGACGTACCATACGGCAAACCAACTGCATCATGATCGTTTCCACAACTCTAGCTTGGCACTCGCGTCACGCGAGTCGCAACATTGACGGAGTACTCATCCCGCAGGAATTCCCTGTTCCATGTGGTCAGGCTGTGCCTGATCGGATGGCTCCGCAATAATGCTGGCGGGCATCGAACGCTGCCGACGCCGAAGGTGTCCGGCAGGAGTCTGCCTCGCAGTCATCGCACCAACAAACTCCGGGGGCTGACGCCTCCCGGCTCGCCGGATGCTCGCTTCACTCACCACTCACCACTCACCCTCCGGCTTCCCTGTGTCCAAAGACCTCATCCAACCTCGTACCCTCAAGGGGTTCCGCGATTACCTGCCCGACGTGATGATCGTCCGGGAACAGCTCATGGAGACTGCCCGGCGCGTCTACCGCAGCTATGGCTTCAGCCCGATCGATACGCCAGCGCTGGAGTACGCGGAGATTCTGGTCGGTAAGGGGGGCGATGAGTCCGACAAGCAGTTGTTTCGATTTATCGATCATGGGGACCGCGATGTGGCCTTGCGGTTTGATCTGACGGTGCCGTTTGCCCGGTTCGCGGCGGAACACCTGAACGAGATCGGGACACCGTTTAAGCGGTATCACATCGCCCCAGTGTGGCGCGGGGAGAACACACAGCGGGGGCGTTATCGCGAGTTCATCCAGTGCGACTTTGACACGATCGGGACCGACTCGAACGTCAGCGACATCGAGACGCTGATGGTGATTCACGATCTGATGGTCGCCATCGGCTTCGAGGGGTTCACGATTCGCATCAATCATCGGATGCTGCTGAACGGCGTACTGGAGAACCTCGGCGTGGCAGACAAGTCGGTCGGCCTGCTGCGGGCTCTCGATAAGGTGCTGAAGATCGGTCGCGAGGCGGTCATCGCCGAGATGGTTGATAAGGTCGGTGTGACTGCGGAACAAGCTGCGGGCGTCCTCGACTTCGCCTCGCTCAAGGGAACCAACATCGAGATCCTCGATGCTGCTGAGAAGCTGGTCGGGACCAACGAACGCGGGCTCGAAGGGGCCACGCGGCTCCGGCAGCTGCTGAATGCATGCGAGATGGCGGGGTTGAAGTCAGAACGGATCGCCCTCGATTTGTCGATTGCGCGGGGCCTCGACTACTACACCGGGACGATCTACGAGACGTTCCTGACCGCGCTGCCAGGGATCGGCAGCGTCTGCTCGGGCGGGCGGTATGACAATCTGGCCGGGTTGTTCACCAAGACTCCGCTGCCGGGCGTCGGGGCCAGTTTGGGCCTTGACCGGCTGTTGGCGGCGATGGAGGAACTCAAGCTGGTGTCGAAGGTCTCGACCCCCGCACCGGTGATCATCATTCACTTCGATAAGGACCGGGCGGCTGAGTACCTGCGGATGGGCCGCGTGCTGCGAGCTGCCGGGATCGGAACCGAGGTGTATGCCCTGCCCAAGCCGATGAAGAAGCAGATGCAGTACGCTGACGCCAAGGGGTTCCGGTTCGCCCTCATCGCCGGGAGTAATGAGTTCGACAAGGGCTGCTGGATGCTGAAGGATTTGGCCAAGCAGGAGCAGCAGGAGGTCGCGGAAACCGACTTGGTCGCCACGCTCCAACGCTTGCTGGGAAATACCTTGCGCGGCGCAGAGTGAGACGTTTCGGCGAGCGGGGTGGCGTCAGCCCCCTGGTTCTGCAAGGTATCCTCGAAGTACCATCCGGCTCACGCCGGACGCTCGCCAGAATGTCTCATGTCATCCCGTGCTCAGCATAACACGCCCTTCGAACTGGGGACCGGAGTTGCTCCACGCGAGAATTTCACGTTTCCCAACGAAACTCTGCCTTCTCCCCCCCTCCTGACTTCGACTCATGCTCCTCGCCCTCCTGGCAGCTGTGCTGTTTGCCGCCTCAGCTGTTTGCGGCCAGAGTCTGAGTCGCCAGCTGGGTGGGGTCACGGCGAATGCGTGCCGGATCACGATTGCCTGCACGATCCTCGGGCTGATTACGTGGGGATTCTTTCCCGGCCAGATTCACTGGGCCACGTTTCGCTGGTTCCTGCTGAGTGGGGTGCTGGGGTTCGGTCTGGGAGATGTGGCACTCTATCTGGCTTACCCACTGCTGGGAGCCCGGACAGCGGTGCTGATTAACTTGTGCTTAGCCACGCTGGTCGGAGCGCTGGCCGACTGGATGTTCCTTGGCACTCGACTCTCCCCGCAGGAGATCGCAGCGGCGGCGCTAACTCTGGCCGGAGTGGTGCTGGCGATGCACAAACGGGACGAGCCGTTCCAGTGGAACGCCGGTCTGTTTCTGGCGTTGTTTGCCGGAACGTGTCAGGGATTCGGTTTCATGCTGAGCCGCTTGGCCCAGGGAGTCGCCGAGCAGCATAAGCTGGAAATTTCCGGTCCTGCACAAGCGTTTCAGCGGACGGTGGGCGGTGTCCTCATCGGTTGGATCGCCATTGCGATTCTCCGATCCACTCTTAAAGGGAAGTCTCTAGTGCCAGCTGAGGCTCGTACGACCAAGCTGCCGTACTGGATACTCGGGGCTTCTTTCTTTGGCCCGGTGGCGGGAGTGAGCTTCATGCAAGTTGCGTTGCAGCGAGTCGGCAGCATCGCCATTGTTTCGGCGATTACCTCGACCGCCCCGTTGATGCTGCTCCCGATCTCTCGCTTCATCGACCGGGAGGCTCCGACGAAGCAGGCGATCCTGGGATCGTTCCTCGCCGTAGGCGGAATCGTCATGATCGCTTATCTGCGGTCGCTATAGGCCACTGAGGCGAGCCACCCGCGTGAGCGTCTGGGCGGTTGCCGACACGGTGGCCAATGTCCGGTTTTCAGCGGACTCAGCAATACGCTATGCTCCGCGCGTCGTCGAACCCAATCCCTGTGAGGCAAGTTCGATGGGTCCACTTGATCCGCATTCAGGACGTTCTTCGATGTCATTTCAGCCCGCCTACCGCCGCGTCATCCTGAAGCTGAGTGGCGAGAGTTTTTGCCGCAACCGCGAGGGAGGCATCTCGATGCCCGAGGTCACGGGTATTTCTAAACAGATCAAGACTCTCGTCGAAGCGGGGGTGCAAGTCGCCGTCGTCACCGGCGGTGGCAACATTCTGCGGGGGAAGCAGTTCTCGGCCAACAGCGGGGCGATTCAGCAGTCGACCGCGCACTACATGGGGATGCTCGCAACATGTATCAACGGGTTGGCTCTGCAAGACGCCCTCGAGTACGAGGGCGTACCGACTCGGCTGCAAACAGCGATCCGGATGGAGGTCGTCGCCGAGCCTTTCATCCGCCGGCGCTGCATCCGCCACCTCGAAAAGGGCCGCGTCGTAATCCTCGCGGGCGGAACGGGAAGCCCCTTCGTCACCACGGACACCGCAGCGGCCCTTCGCGCCCGCGAGATTGAAGCGGATGTGCTGTTAAAGGCGACCAAAGTGGACGGGATCTATTCCGAAGACCCCGAAAAGAACCCGCACGCCGTCCGCTACTCGGAGATCACCTATCAAGACTTCCTGCGGCAAGGGTTACAGGTGATGGACCCGACAGCGATCCTGCACTGCATGGAGAGCAAGATCCCGATCGTGGTCTTTAACTACCGCAAGGAAGGAAACATCCAGCGGGCCATCGCTGGTGAGCCGCTGGGAACGGTGGTGCATTGATCAGGAGGCCCCCGCGACCGGTACACAATCCGCTTCGGGGGACCGAAAAGCTCAAGGTGATTCAGGGTATCGGGCCATGATCGTCGACCCGCCCTGCACGGCGTCGCCGAGCTTAGCGACGATCTCCAGACCTGGCTCATCCGGCAGGACGAGTTCCGTCCGCGAGCCGAACTTGATCATCCCAAACAGGCTCCCGCTCAGCTGCTCTTCGCCGGGCCGAACCCAGCAGACGATGCGGCGGGCGATGGCTCCGGCGATCTGGCGAACGATCATGGGGCGGAATGGAGCTTGCGTCCCCTGGATGCTCAGTTCGAGTTTCTCGTTGACCTGGGCCGATTCGGGCTTGAGGGCGTTGAGGTACTTCCCCTTGAAGTAGGCAATCTTCAGCACGCGGCTGGCGATCGGCGTGCGATTGGTATGCACGTTAAAGATCGACAGAAAGATCCCGAACTTCACTGCGGGGCCGCCGATGTAGTCATCGTGTGCGACCCGCTCGATCAGCACCAATTTGCCATCAGCGGGCGAGACCACGAGGTGGTCTCCCTCGGGAATTCGCCTCTGCGGATTGCGGAAGAACCAGACGATCAGCAGGCCGATCACCGTCAGCGTCGTGACCAACAGCCATCCCGGAATCGCCAGCCAGTTGGAATACTGGAACCGCACCAGCGCCCAAGCGGTGATCCCCGCCCAGCCGAACGAAAGGAACGAGTAGATCAACAGCTCTGCCAGTCCCGGCCGGGCGAACGGGATGTTGTCACGCCAGGCAAACGGGTCGTCCTTGCGGTCCCACGAGTACCCGCCCAGGTTGCGGTAAAACTTCACATCGCGGGGGTCGAGGACCTCGTGCGGGGCGGTGTTCTCGGTCCCCCGCCGGACGCGGGCCATGGCTTCGACGTACCCCTTGCGGAACGTGTTCAAGTACCACCGCCGGAGCCGTCCCCACGCCAGTTCGACCTCCATCACATCTCCGCCCCCCGGCTGGATCGAGGTGATCGCGGGGTCGAGAGGTTCGGCGGACTTGATCGGGTAGTTGGAAGGCATCGTGGAGTGGAGTCAGAGGAGGGGGAAGGGACATCAACACGGCCATCAAGCGATATCACCGGAACTCATTTGATTCCTAATCTGTGTTGATCTGTGCAATCTGTGTACAAAACTTGCTGGACTCTATTCGAAGAAGCCAGAGTGCTGGTACACAGATTGCACAGATGGACACAGATCGGAACACGAGAACATCCGCAGCGATCCCGGTTTGAAATGGGGTTTGCACGATGTCCGTTTCGAGTTTCGGATTTCGTGCTTCACCCGTGAGCGGCCGCCACCATTGTCGCCGCGTACTCGCCGGTCTTCCGTAGCACCTCGGTGACATTCGCTCCCGGCTGGGACAGTGCTTCGAGGTGCCGCACGATCGCCGAACCGACGATGGCCCCATCGGCCAGACCCTTGATCGGGCCCAGCTGTTCTGGTTTGCTGAGTCCGAACCCGACCGCCAGCGGGAGGTTCGTTTCCCGCTTGAGCCAAGTGAGTTGTTCGACCAGCGGGGCGGCCAGTGTCTCGCGCACACCGGTCGTGCCCGCGACGGCAATGCAGTAGACGAAGCCAGAGCTGTGCTGGACGATCTGGCGGACTCGTTCGGGCGGCGTGGTGGGGGCCACGAGTTGAATGAGATCGAGCCCAGCACCCGTCACGAGAGCGTGCATCTCACCGGCCTCATCCCCCGGCAGATCGGGGATGATGAACCCGGCGAACCCGGCCTCTTTCGCTTGCTGAACGAACTTCACTGTCCCCATGCGGAAGACGATGGCATACGACACCATCGCCACCAGCGGGGGCAGAATCGCGGTGTCGAGTGAGGCGATCTCGTGAAAGATCTGCTGCACCGTGAGCTTCTTATTGAGCGCCCGCGTGTACGATGACTGAATCACCGGCCCGTCGGCGATCGGGTCACTATAGGGGAACCCGACCTCGATCAGATCGACCCCGCGCGCGGCCAGTTCACGAATCAACAACCCCGTGGTGGGCATGTCCGGATCGCCGGCCGTCACAAACGGCATGAACGCCATCTGTCCAGCAGCACGCAGAGCGGAAAACGTCAGATCAATGCGAGTCGGCACAGGGAGAACCCACAGGAGTGTGCAACCGACCGACCCCTCGGCCAGCCATGTGGCTCTCACTGTAGCAGCATTCGCGGACACTTCCACGCTCAGGCCGCGAAAGCGTGTTGATCCGAATTCCTGGGTCGACGGCCATTCCGCGTGAGCAGCATGCCCCCAGTGCTGTGAACACGATGCACCTCACTCCGTGAGGCGGTGGGCAAGTTTCCGATTGCCCCAAGGCCGAGCAAAGAATGGAGCGAGTCGCTTCGATCAGGACGTGAATCCAGAGGGGAGTGAGGTCCGCAAAAAACTCAAGAAACGCAAAAAAGAGACCTCGCCTTTTGCGTTTCTTGAGTTTTTTGCGGCCCCCACTCTTCACTCCTCCCTCTGGACGCTTTTTGGGCTGTGAGTGAGTGCTCCAGCTGGTGGAATGCGAGTCGCGGAGCGACATCGCCTACGTTCCCTCACGTTCTCAGCCCTGGCATAGCCACCTCACTCAAACACGAAGTTCGCCTTCAGGACCGGGATCAGGTGTTGCAGGCAACCGGCCAACACCTCTGAGGGCAAGCCGCTCGAATCAATCCGCTTGATCAACGACTCGCCATAGTACTGGAGAACGGGCGTCGTTTCCCGTTCAAAGGTCTCCAGCCGTTTGCGGGTCACCGATTCGCTGGCGTCATCCGGGCGGCCTTCCAGCACGGCTCGCCGGCGAATGCGGTCGACCATGACCTCCAGATCCACGCACTCGAAGTACAGCACCAGCTTCACGTCGATGTACCGCTCGATCAGCTGGCATTGATTGACGGTGCGGGGGATGCCATCGAGCAGCAGCAGGTGCTCTTTCGGCTTGAACTTATCCGCAGCGCGGCGACCTTCGAGCCAGTTTCGAAAGATCGACACGGTCAGTTCGTCCGGAACCAGTTCCCCCTTCTTGCAGAACTCCTTGATCATCTGCGCCTCCTCCATTTGAGGATCGAGCTTGCGGAAGATGACCCCGGTCGAGAGATGGAAGAAGCCGGGGATTCGCGTCAGGATTTCGCCCTGCGTCCCTTTGCCAGCCCCGGGTGCCCCGAAAATCAGTGCAGCGGGGTAGCGTGATTGGGCTTTTGCCATCGGTCGGGCCTTGGGTGAGGAGGAGGAATCCGGCAAGTCAATCCGGGGCTCAAGGAACAAGGCACGCCCACTAGAGCTATTCGCAAGGTAGCAGATGCGGAGATCAGCTGTCAGGGGCCAACGGACTGCCGGAGGTCAAGTTGTCAGTTTTCGGTGTTTCGGGGGAGGCGCAGTGACAGGTTTTTTAGAATATCCGATGCTGTCTGGGGAAACCCCTCAACCCGAGGGCATCCTCGGTGAATGTTTCCAACGGAAACTCATGCTCTTTGTCCCGTCCGGGACAAAGACGAGCTGCCACTGAGGCGATGGCTATTTCCCTGTAGAGTGTCCCCATATGACATTTTCACATGGTCAATCCATGTGACATTCTGTTGGTCGCTGACACGTTCGACTTCGCTCGTTGCCGGAACTCTAGCAACTCGATAACGTTTTATGCTCTTGGGCAGCGTTCGAGTCACTGATCGATGGGTACGAGAGGACTTTTCATGAACCACATGTGTTGGTATGCACTGGTCGTGGCTGTGATTGGATTTGCAGCTTGTGCCGACTCGGCTGTGGCTGATGACAATATCATTGGGAAGCGGTGGACGTTTACCACATATGACAAGGAGGGTGAGGTCATTGAGGAGAACACCTTCAGAGCGACCAATGACCATAAGATCTACAAAGGTGCCAATGAGATCGGGACTTGGGAACGACTCGCTCCGCACAAGATCAACGTGGAAATCACCAAGGGTAAGATGAAGGGGAAAATGGAGTTATTGCAAATCCGCAAGGATAGCCCGACCTACCGCGGACCTTGGACTCAGCCAGACGGAAGTGTGACCAAGGCGAAAGTCAAACTCCTGGAAGATTAGCTGGGCAGTCTCCCGCCCATCGTGTTGCCATTATTTTCACGCTCGTAGTCCCTCGTTCCCAAGCCGTCACCCCCAGCTACGTCCCGTCACTCAGCCGCATGTCATATAAATCCCCCGCCGAATGGTGGAAAGTTTCGAGCACCACCCGTCCCGGGCCGCTGGCAGTCGGCGGACGGAGTCTTGCGCCCATCACGGGTCTGAGCCGGGACTGTGTCCCTTGGTCCCATCGATGAATCGGCGGGCGAGTATCAAGAGTCTCAGAAGGACGAAGACTCCTGAACCATCTCCACGCCAAGTTCACCCTGTCTGGTGAAATCTCGGGGATCGACTTTCCCCCATTCGATTTCACACGGGTCGCAGTGAGATATTCCGATGTCGTCACGATTCGCCGAATGTGGGCGAACCGGCTCGCGTGTCCGCCCTCTGGCGAGGGGCAGCGACGACTCATTCCGACACGCGTGAATTCGGGTTGGATCCATCGAGTTCAGAGCCTCGGACGACAGGTATGACCGGTTCAAAACAGTGCCTTCGGTGCGATCGGAGCGAGGAATACTCTCAGGGACGCGATCCTCAGTACTCTGCACCCGTGTAAACGGAATAATCGCCAGTATTGCCCGAAAACGTACTCCGAAGTGTGGCAAGAAGGCATCAACTCGAAAATCCAGACGTAGATTTGTCTGATTCTAGGGATTCGCACGTCACACACTCTGCGGGAGAGACAGATGATCGATGGGTTACTGCATTCAGTCTCGCGGATGGTCTCAGGGCATTGGTCAAACGCCACTCCGACCGACTTCGGAACACTGGCCCTGGCGACGGTACTGACGGCTTGGTTCTGCACCCGCTTTTACGGGGACCGCTAGTCCTCCACAGCCGAACTTTCGCATCACGAGAGCGTCTGTATGGCGGTTTTGACTTTGGACTGCCAGAGAGTTCTGCGGTGAGGTGGTCGGCTGGCCGGTGTCGGTCCAGCGGAACGGGTGGGCCATGGTGTCGTCATAATACTTTAATAGCCGCTTCAGTTGATCTTCCCGAACGGCCCGCGAGGTGAATTTTCCGCGGCGCATGACCAGGCGATTTATTATGCCGAAGACGACCTCGATTTGGTTGAGCCACGAGCTATGCTTGGGGGTGAAGACGAAGTGGATGCGGTGGATGGGGTCAGACAGAATCTGGCGGCGCGAGGCTTGGCCATCGATCGCCACCAGATCCTCACCTCCCGACCTCGCCGCGACTTCCCAACGCCATGAACTCGCCCGAGCCGACCGCTAATAATCCCGTAACCTCTTACCTCCCATGAGGAACCAGATCAGAACGTAAACCGGACAGTAGAAATACGCAGGTGCTGCTACAACGAAAATGCAGTACACATCGACTTTTCGATCAAGTGTGGCTGATACCGGGTCATGCGGGTGAATTCCATCTCCCCTGGGTATTCCACATGGCCCGCCCATGGCCTGGCCCAGTGGGGCGAACGTGAAGCACCCCGCCGATTTGCGATCGTGTGTCCGGTGAAGGTTGAATGATCCCGCGTAGCCCCTCATGTCGATGCAATCCCTACAGGCGGCCTCGAAATAGTCACACTCAGTTCGCAACCGAGTTGTATCGGCTGTACCCAATCTTTCGACGGCTCGGCTCAAACCGTCAGGGCGAGCCACCTTTCCTCAGAAATTTCTTGACGGATACCCGCCGGACGACGATCCTAGGAGAAGTGGGATCGTACGCGATCGGCGGTTCGCCATTGCCAATGCGGTTCTCCTTGCCCACACTCATCCCGTTCAGTTGCCAGCTTCCCCGTCGGATTCTCATCCGCCCCGGCTTTCAGGAGTATCGATTATGATGGGACAACGCACGGTCCGGTCACTTGGCCGCTGGTTCACTCTGGGAATCGTGTCCGCTTCAACCGCGTGGACTTGCGGCGATCTCTGGGCAGCGAACGCCGTCGATGATCAGATTCAGGCTCATCTGGCGGCTGGAGAATTCGCTCCCGCCTTCAACCTGGCTCAGTCCATTGAGGACGGTGCCGCTCGCGACGCTTCCCTCCGCAGCATCGCTCGTGCTCAAGGGGCTGCCGGTGATACCACAGCGGCCCGGCAGACGCTGGGCGGTTTGTCGAATCGCCAATCCGCAGCTACCGAACGGGCCCAACTGGGCGGGGGCACGGGGGCCGACTTTGCCCCACTCATGGCTCTGATCGAGCAGGAAACCGCTGGTCCGTGGGATGCCGATGAACCGGGGACTGGAACGATCAGCGAGTTCGAAGCCGGTGTGCGCGTCGACCCGAAGGGCGTCCTCTATCGCCAGACCAAGGAAGAACAGACCGGTCGTCTGGCTGCTCTGGGAGTACAGGCCCGCACCGCTGACATCAACGCCGACATGAGCCGTCAGTCCGACCTGCGGATGGTCTCACTCACCCGCCTGGAAGCCGAAGTCAGCCGCCGCGTGGCTGCGGGCGAACCCGTCGTCGAATCGATGAAAAAGCTCGCGGGTCTGTCGCAGATCAAGTACGTCTTCGTCTACCCCGAGTCGAACGAGATCGTCATCGCTGGACCGGCGGAAGGCTGGAAGTACGACGCGAATGGTGTTGCGGTCGGATCAACTTCCGGCAAGCCCGCTCTGCAACTCGACGACATGGTCACGGTGTTGCGGACCTTCTCACCCGGTGCCCGGCAGATGTTCGGCTGCTCGATTGATCCTCGTCCGGAAGGACTGAAAGCCGTCAAGCAGTACGTCACCGACTCCCAGAACGCTGGTCCGCTGGCAGCCGGTGGAGCGAAAAGCTGGGCGACGAAGATTGGCGATAAGCTCGGACGCCAGGACATCACGATCTACGGTGTGCCGACGAACTCGCATGTGGCCCGCGTGATCCTGGAAGCCGACTACAAGATGAAGCTGATCGGGATCGGCAAGCTCGAAGGCGGCTCGCAGGTGCCCGACTACTTCGAGCTGACCCAGCAGCACCCGGAGTTCGCGACCAGCAACATCGAAGCACTCCGCTGGTGGCTCTCGATGAAGTACGAAGCCGTCCTGCACAGCCCGGATCGTACGGTGTTCGAGATCGCGGGTTCCTCGGTGCAGTGTAAGTCGGAGAATCAGCACCTCCAGGAAAACGGCGAGCGAGTTCAAACCGGGAAGTCCGAGCCGCTGAACGAGATGTTCGCGAAGAACTTCACCGACAACTACAACGCATTGGCGGCTCAGGAGCCAGTGTTCGCCGACCTGAAGTCGGTCTTCGATCTGGCCCTCGTCGCCGCCCTGATCGAGCGTGAAGACCTCGACGGCAAGACGCACTGGAACCGTGGAGCGTTCGCTGTGAACGGGGCCTACAAGTCGGCCAGCTACAACGTGCCGAAGTCGGTCGACACGGTTGTCAACCACCGGGTCTACCAGGGCAAAGACATTGTCGTGCAGGTCGCCGGTGGCGTCCGGGCCGATGTGGCTTCGATCGTGTCGGACGAGTCGCTTCAGAAGGAATCGACCGCAGCGACCAAGCCCGCTCTGCCGGAAGGCCGCTGGTGGTGGGATGCGAAGTAGTTCTTCGCCAAGTGATGGCTGAAAATCAGAACGCCTCGCACTCCGCGAGGCGTTTTTTGTTGGAGTGAGCGGCACGGCGCTAGCCGCCGGTTCTTCAGACCGTGATCTTTGCCAACTCTCCCCTCTTGGTTAAAATCAATCCCCATGCGAGGGCAACAACCATGACAGCTGCGCTGAAAACTAAACTGACGGCCCGTGAATATCTGGCCATTGAAAGCCGGGCAGAATTCAAGAGTGAATTCTTCCACGGCGAGATGTTCGCCATGGCCGGGGCGAGCCCGCGACATAACGTCATCCGCGAGAACCTGAGTGGAGAGATTTTCGCTCGCCTGAAAGGCGGGCCATGTCGTGCGGTCTCCTCCGATCAGCGGGTTCTGGTGGACCGTACGGGACTGTACACCTATCCCGACTTGTTGATTGTCTGCGGTCCATTCGAACTCGATCCCGAGAATTCCCATACGATCACCAACCCGACCGCCATTGTGGAAGTCCTTTCCCCATCGACCGAGAAGTACGACCGCGGCGCGAAGTTTCGCAACTATCAACAGATTCCCAGCTTGAAAGAGTACGTCCTCGTCGCGCAAGACGAAGCGGTGATTGATCGCTACGTACGTCTGCCCGATGGCTCGTGGGGACTGGTCTCGTTCGTTGGTCTGGAGGCCACGCTGGCTTTCACGACGGTGCCGGTCCAGATTCGGCTGACCGATGTCTACGCGGGCGTCTCGTTCGACGAAGCAGCTGTGTGACTCGCGGTCCCGATGGAATGCGGAACCCGAACGCCTCGCAGCCACTGCGAGGCGTTTCTGTTGGCAGAGCGACCGATTTGACAGGAGTAGGGGGTTGAGAAGTTATACTTCGCGCGGGACAGATAGAGACGTACGACGGACGTCCTCGTCCGTCGTACGTCTCAGGTTTTCCACACGGACGGACGAGGACGTCCGTCCTACAAAATGCCTCATTTCTCCCCGCGAGAAGTATCGATGTCACAGGCGAGAACACCGAGGAGTGCCAGACGCAACTTCTGGCTCGATGCTCTCCACTCTCGTCTTTCCTCAATTGCCCAGGGCGGGATTCGAACCCGCAGACGCTCGGGTTTAAGCCGAGCCGCTCAGCCGTTGGCGTACCTGGACGGTCGTTGATCATCCCGGTCGGCAACTCCTGCCGATGGGCGGATGCTCTCCTCTGTCTGACAGCTCTGCGGCCTTCCTCGGGCTCTGCCGCTCTTGACCGTCGCTTGCCCATACCAATAGGGTGGCGGCGAAGTCCGAACTGCGAGGGTTGCTCGCTCTGCCTGACTCCAAAAGAGGTGCGACATGCTGCGACAGCTGAGTCTGCTTCTGGTGTTGTGCGTTTGTCTGGTGGGTTGTCAGTCCGCCCCCTCGTTTGCGAAGTGGTCAGGTCATCCGGATCGTCACCAGAGCGACAAACGCCCGTTGATCCTTACTGACCTCTCGAAGGACGACTTGCGTTGGATTGAAGAGGAGTTGTTCCTCATAGCCGCAGGGCACAAGACCGAGCAAAAGCATACCGCAGGCACTCCCCGCAGCTCGTTCGTCATGTCTGATATGGACATGGAGGATCTTACCGCCGAGAAACGCAAGTGGCTTCGAGAAGAGATCGCAGGCACGCCTCGCGGATCACAGGTCGGTGTGCATGACGAATCCGGAGGTCGCTACTGCGGGACTGTCCTGCGAGCGGGCCCCGACCGCATTGAGATGATGAACTGCATCAGCCTGGAAGTGATTCCCGGCCCCGCTGGTCAGCAGCAATGCAAGACCAGCCATATCCCGTTCCTGACTGTCGAGACCTCAGCTGTGACTCATTTTGTGACTGTCTCTCCGCCACCGCCCGGCTTTCCCGCGACGGATGACGAGATTGACGGGACCGAGTACAGCGTGGCCGAGATCGTCAATCGCAGCGGTCACCGCCAGCGCTGGGGGAAGGCCCCGGTGATGGACGAATCGGCCACTCAGACCGCTCTGGAGCATTCCACGATTCGGTGAGCGGGGCGGCGACAGCCACCTAGTTCTGCGGGGTATCCTCGAAGTACCATCCAGCTCACGCCGTACGCTCGCCGGAATGTCTCATCTCTCTCCGCGGGGAGATTATCGCGGAGTCGCCATACATGGCGACGAACAATCTCTCGATCATGCGAGCCAACCCCTCAGCAGAACGCGATCAGTCGATCATGACCAGCGAATCGGGCAACTCGTTGACATCATCTTGGGCGCGAGGCAGCGCGGGCTGGAGCCTTTCGCCCGCCGCTTGGATCGTCTGGCAGAGGGCTTCTGTCGGCTGGTTCTTCCGCAGCTGGTGCGTCAGAGTCTGGCAGAGGTCGTCGAGAGGGGACTGGCCGAGGGCGTCCAGGATCTGCTGGTCGGCCAGGATGACGTCCATTTGCTCGAACAGGGAGATGTAGATCAGCAGGCCGCCGCCAGACTGAGTGTGGTGGACGCGGTTGTCGAAGAAGACTGAGCGGGCTCGCTGGTTCACCTCATCCCGCATCTGTGTCACGGGCGTAAAGAGACGACGCAACCAGGCGATTCGGGAGCTGAGGACGGCACCGACCAGAAAGCCTCCCAGCAGAACGGCCACGAGCTTCAGTGTCTGCCACAGTACCGGATGCGAATCCCAGCTGCCGGGTTCCGCCACGGCAGCGGGTGAGAAAACCGACACGGCGATCACGAGCAGCACGCCCAGCCAGAGTCCGACCAAATCCTCCGCGCGGTCATAGCGTCCCGACGCGGTGGCGACGACAGGGACGATCTCGGCGGATGTCAAAGACTCTGCGGCTTGAATAGTCTCGTTAATCCGCTGACGATCGGCTAAGGAAAACAGGTTGGACGCGTGTTGCATGGACTCACTCCCCGGAAGGTCAATCGACTACCACGAACCACTGGCCCCGCCGCCGCCGGAGGAACCGCCACCAAACGAACCGCCGGAGAAACCCCCGGATGAGCCACGGCTGGTCATCATTTGATACAGCAAATAGCCGAGGCTTGAGAACAACACGCCCCAGAAGAGCCAGGCCCAGCCGCCCGACCCCTGCCGAATCAGCGACACGACAGTGAAAATCGCTAGCCCGATTAGGACCACAGCGGCGTAGGGAGTCCACCAGGGGGCGGGGACTTGCGACTTCTGCAAGACGGGCAGTTGCAGCTCGCGTGCCATGGCGTTGAGGGCGACCACGCCCGCTTTGATCCCGCCGGAGAAGTCCTGCTGCTTGAAACGGGGAATGATTTGCTCATCCATGATTTGCTGGGCAAGCTGGTCCTTGTCTCGCTTCCAGCCAGCCCCCAACTCGATGCGGGCCTTGCGGTCCCCCTGACTGACGAGGACCAGGATCCCGGTGTTCCAGATTTGGCCATTCAGCTGGGCGTGTCCGATCTGCCATTGGTCGAAGAGCAGCCGCGCGAAGGTCTCGATCCGGAGTCCCGCGCCGCCGTGATCACTCATGTTGTTGATGGTGATGACGATGATCGGCGTGGCTTTGTCGGTCAACAGCTTGTCACACAGCGCGCGGATTTCCGTCTCGTCCTGAGGGCTGAGCAGGTTGGCGTTGTCCCTCACGAATTCGCGTTCACCCGGACGATCGAGAGTGATCTCCAGTGCCTGCAGCGGGCTGGCGGCCAGCCACAGTATCAGGCAGATTCCGGTCAGTCGACAGAACATGGAAAGTCTCCTCGCCCCGGCTCGGATGGTCGTGGCGCTACGTTTGGCTGGTGTCCCTGTTGCGGACCGTGATCATTCCAGCCGGGGGAGGACAGCAGAACTCCCCCCGGCAGAGTAACGCATTCCGGAGGAGATTGGATCAGAAGGCTTTTCGAAATACTCGTGATTGAGGACAAACCTGACATGTCCCACAACAGTCTCAGTAGAGTGGGCTTTAACCCCAGCGGGAGAGTTATTCTCCTCGCGGCTGCAAATGGGACGTGGCTGCCCCTCGCCAGAGTGCGGGCGCGGCAGACAGGTTGCCCACGCTCTGGCGAGGCGTGTCGATGACATTGGACTCATCGGGAATCGCCCCCGGATCTTCCGTGTGCAAGACTGACTGTCTTCCTGTCGGACGATGAGCCTGCATGGATTGTGTACGAGCGGAAGCCGTGGGACTCGAACCCACAAGCGAGGCGAACTCGCCACCTGTTTTCAAGACAGGGCCCTCAACCGGTCGGATGACTTCCGTGTGTCGTGAGCGGCATGGCGCTAGCCGCCGGTTCTTCGGACTGCGAACGGTCCAGGGAACCGGGGGCTTGAGCCCAATGTCATTTATTTTAGCTTACCAACCCGACGCGTCAGCGAGGCAAACACAGGAAAAAGTCGCTTTCGCTCCTCCCTCGCTGACGCGTCGGGTTAGTAAAGTCAGTGCCATTGGGCGTTAGCCGTGCCGCTCTCTGAGGCAGCTGCGGTGGCAGGAATCGAACCTGCGTCAGGGCGGTTAACAGCCGCCTGCCCGTACCAGCACGGGCCCCACCGCAAGGGGGGAGCTGTCAGCGATCAGCGATCAGCCATCAGCAGTCAGCCAGAGGGGAGAGTCCCTCGCCCCATTTTGGCTGACCGCTGACGGCTGATTGCTGACGGCTTCCAGTGGGACCAGACGGACTCGAACCGTCACCTGCTCGGGTAAGAACCGAGTGTGCTGCCGTAACACCTTGGTCCCGGGGGGAAGCGGTTAGCTTTCAGCGATCAGCAGTCAGCCAGAGGGGTTGACTCTGGCTGATCGCTGACTGCTGATGGCTGAAGGCTTCCGATGAGGTCGGAGGGATTCGAACCCTCGCCGTGCGGGTTAAAAGCTCGCTGTGCTGCCGTTACACCACGACCTCGGGGGAGGAGGGCGGTGCGTTTGAGCTGGTGGGAAGTGGACATGAGTTTCTCCGAAATGATTTCTGGCGAGCCGGGCGGCGTGAGCCCCCGGAGGTGTCACAGTGTCACGCCGCAGAGTCCGGGGGCTGACGCCGCTCGGCTCGCCGGTTGCTGATTGAATTCGCCCGAGAAGGAGTCGAACCTTCGTTTCCGCTTCATCAGAACAGTGTCCTTGACCGTTGGACGACCGGGCGTTGGAGGAGCGGTCAGCTTTCAGCCATCAACGGTCAGCCAGAGCGGGCGAGTATTCCCTTCTGGCTGACTGCTGATCGCTGACTGCTTCACTTCAGTGGGGTGAGAGGCGCTCGAATCCTCGTCTCCTGGTCTTCAGCCAGACGCTATACCGTCTCAGCTATCACCCCCTGTGATGTTTTCAGCTCACCAGTCGTCAGCGGGAACAATCCTCTGACTGACGACCAAGAACTGACAACTCTCCAAAGAAACAGCCCGGTGTCATGCCGTGACACCGGGCTGGGAAAAGCTCGAAATGGCCAGTGGCCGTGTCACCTGCGATTCGGATTCGGATTGGAATTGCCCTTCCCACCGATCTTCTCGGGATTCAGTCCTCTGGTAGGAAACTCGGGGTGCAAGGCTGCCGAGTCAAGCCGCATCTCCGTGGCAGGAGATACGCTTGTTTCAATCGATTTGCGATCAGTCATTGGATGTGAAGCAGTCATGATTCGCATGTTCCACGGACGAACTCAGGTCGGCGGGTGTTGACGATTTCCCTCTCCGCACGATCAGGACGCTGCACACACTCGAAATGTTCGCGACAATTCGGTGGATTCGTCAGTTTTCTTGAGTCGCCCCTGAACCGTTCCTGGGAATGCAGAATCAGACCGTGTGTCACTTGGTTCGAACCTCTGTCGATGCGCTGCCAGTATGATTCCGGCTGCAGGGCTGGGCCAAGGCGTTCACCAAACCTGAAACCCCGTGTGTGGATGACGAGAGTCGGCAGGAATTCACCCCAAGCGGGGACGACATGTGACCGCTTTTAGGGAACGTGGTGGCCTCTGCGATCTCGGCACGCGGCATGGATTCCTTTGATCCGGGGCTTGATGACCGTGTCACACAGAGGCGTAAAGAACGCCAAGCGTTTTCCCTCGACCGGGCATCCATGTGCTCATCGTCAGAGGCGATCCCTACGTTTCAGACGCACACACTCCACACTTGCGGCGAGACTCTCTTGATCGCTCCTTGTAGCCATTCCTGACAGGACTATACTTTCCCTGGATGATCTGTGGACCTGCTGCTGAGGCAACCGCTGGGCAGGTCATCCTCTCAGGAAGGGTTCTCATGCGCGCACAGGTGGGTAAGTTGGCCCCAAATTTCTCTGTCCCCGCGTACGATCGGACCAAAGATGGCTCCGAAGCCCAATTCACGACAGTGAGCCAGTCTGACCTGAAGGGAAAGTGGGTCTGTCTGTATTTCTATCCACTCGACTTCACCCTTGTCTGTCCGACCGAGATCGTGCAATTCAACAAAGCGGTGGGTGATTTCCAGGACCGCAACTGCGAAGTCCTGGCCGCCTCGACCGACAGTGTCTTCACTCACAAGGGGTGGTGCGACTCGCACAAGGATCTGGCCGGGCTCAAGCACTTGATGCTGGCAGACACGACGCACGAACTCAGTCGGGCGTACGGGGTGCTGAAAGAGGACGCCGGGATCTCCTACCGAGGTGTGTTCTTGATCGACCCGCAGGGGACCATCCGCTGGTTGGCGGTACATGACCTGGGCGTGGGACGGAATGTGGACGAAATCCTCCGAGTGCTGGACGCTCTCCAGACTGACAAGATGTGCCCCTGCAACTGGAAACCGGGGCAGGCTACAATGGACTGAGGATGGTCACGGCGGGCGCCTGCGTTCGCCGCACCCGAGTCATTGACATTCGTCGCACTGAAGCGACCGAGCCTCGGCGATCACCGCGGCGTTGTCAGGAGGCAGGTCGGAATCGCCCTCTCATTTCTCAAACCGATATTGCCCGCTGACGCTCCGGATGCGGTCGCGCACTTATATCGCCGTATCCAGGAGATGTTCGATGGCGCTCTGCCCGAGATGTTTCTGGTGTACGGGAACGTGGAGCCGTTCCTCAAAGACTTCTACATGAACTTCAAGAAGTTCGTATATTCGTCCGGGGCGATCGATGACAAAACGCGGGCCATCATCGGGTTGGTCGTCAGCTGTCACACGAAGTGCCCGTCGTGGATCGCCTGGTTTCAGCAGCGGGCCTTGGAGTTAGGATGGACTCCCGCCCAAGTGGCCGAGGCGATGGCCGTGGCAGCGACGAACTACTGCTACAACACGTTTTTCAAGTTTCGGCACATGAGCGGGAGTGGGCTGTTCGAGGGGATGGGCGTGGGTCTGCGGGCGCATACGTTCCACTCGGTCTCGCTCGATCAGAAGCTCGTCGAGTTGATCAATATTGCGATCAGCGATATCAACGCCTGTCAGCCCTGCACGAGCGGACATGTTGAACAGTCGCGGGCACTGGGACTGACCGATGAGCAGATCCTGGAGTGCATTCAGTGTGCCTCGACCATGTATGCAGGGTGCCAGTTTTTGAACTCTGCGGCCTGAGCGATCCTGCGAGAACGGCGGGTGATGATTCCCGGCACTGGCCTCTCCGCAGCTCAATCAATACTCCGGTACTGCCACAGTGCCCCATTGCAATAAATCACTTGAGTTTGATCCGTGCATCAGGCAGCAGGAAATACAACATCTCGATTGACCGCCATTCGCTTCCCACGCCGGGACTGAATAGCATCCGCGATGAGTATGACTCGATTAGTGCTGGGGATTGGAAAATAGACTGAAGCGCGGCGCAGCAAAAAACGCCAGGGCATTTACTTCTCACCGTACTGTATCTGAAGCCACTCTCTCACCTGCGTGCGAGCCGGGCTGGGGCGGAGGGCCCATTGGTCGCTGTGGTTGAGGAAGCCGGTGGTGGCGAAGGTGAAGTCGCCCTTGACGCCCGATTTCTCGATGAACTCGCGGGCTTGGTCGGAGAGAGCGGGGCCTTCGGTCGGTGACTCGCTGATGATGAACTGCGGCTTGTGGCCCAGTCGTTGCAGCCGCTCGATGGCTGAGGCGGCGTCGCTCTTCGGGAACGGCCAGTTGCCGACGCCGTCGTAGTGGCTGAAACAGACGGCAGCCTTCCACAGCCCGGCGGCCTCATCGGTGGAGAGACCGATGGCATTGACAGCGATCGACCCGCGCGAGAACCCGACGAGGATCACGCGCGATGGGTCGCCGTGGTATTTCTCGCAGGTCTCGGTAATGGCCGCCTTGAGATTCGCTATCGTGGGTGTTGTGTCATAGGTCAGAGGATCGCCCCACCAGGTCGTCTTGAGATTATAACCCTCGTCGTAGCTCAAGTACGGCACACTCAGGCAGATGGCTCCGTATCCACCGGACAAGCCAAACGCCAACTGCCCATCCCCATTGAGGCCAGAGCACTCATCGCCGCGATCGTTGCGGGAACCCCCATTCCCGGTGAGTTCGACCAGGATCGGCCATTTCTGATTCTTGTTCCAATTGGTGGGGAGATAGAGCGTATTCGGAGTTATACCGTTCACCGTGAATAACATCTGTCTTCCGGGTGTTGCCTCGCCCGGAACATGCACAAGAGATGGAACCAGATCGGGTGTGACATCCCGGAGGTCACGCGGTTCGCTGGATGGAGCCACAACCGGAATCAGTCGCACTTGCCGCATATCCATGACGGCCCCTTTGGCCAGCTTCTGGCACTTCAGGGACACGACCTGCACGCCGGGTTCTTTGAGGGTGATGCGCCCGATCTTCCGCCAGACGAAGTTCTGGAAGTGCCCCGTCTCTTCGACGACGAACGGAACCGATCCTTCTTTGAACCCGAGTTCGACATCACTCCCGGCATGACCGCCACAGCCTTGCAGGATCTCGACTTCGAACTCGCCCGGAGTGTCGATGGCATGGCTCCACTCGGCAAAGTCTTTCGGGTTGACCCAGTAGCCGATTGTGTTCTTGTGGGTGAGCGGTTCGAACTGGAGTTTCTCGCCGTAAACGACAGCATCGCGGGCGCAGAGTGTGATTACTCCATCGGCCCCGGGTCTCGCGACAGATGGAGTGGTCCCCAGACGTGGCATCCCGTCGACCTTGAGGTGGATGACCTGATCTTCTGGGAACCCCTGCGGTACCGCGATTTTCCATTCGGTCGGTGATTGAGAAAAGTTCAAAGTTTGCCCACTGGATGTGGTTGCTCCCAGCACCACATTGTTGAGTCGAGGAAAACGCAACTCGCGCTCTCCCGATGCAATCAAACCGAAATAGACAGTGTTGAAGTTCCGCCAACACCGGCCACAGTTGACCTTCATTTCTGGCCAATTTCCCCAAGGGACCTTGGCAAAAAAGTCAGGCGGAATCTGAGACGTGACGATCGGCAGCATCCGAGTGGCCAAATTGACATGCCCCTTCGGGTTCGGGTGATACCCATCCGTTGTCCATTCATTCAGGTCGGTCCCGCTCTGCGACACCTCGGCCCACGCGGCGTAGTGATCGACGAGCGGCACTTGCAGCGTCTCAGCCACCTGTCGCGTGACCTCGGCGTATTGAGCGAGCCTCACGTTGCAGTGCTCGCCAATTCCGTTCGGTCCCGACTTCTCGGCATACGCGGGCGGAGTCATCAGGATCGGCGTGATCCCCGACTCCCGCAGCCGCTGCACCAGTTGAGAGAGATCGGCACGAAAGCGGGGAATCGAGATGCGGGCTTCGGTCTTTCCGGTGTCGACGTAGCTGTCGTTGTGGCCATACATGATCGTGACGATCGCGGGCTGTTTCGCGACGACATCATTCTCCAATCGCTTGAGTCCTTGCCCGGCGGTTTCGCCGCCGATGCCGACGTTGATGACCTCGGCCTCGGGATGGCCACCCGCTCGCAACTGTCGCTGTAACTCGGCCGCAAAGGTCTCATCAGCCGTTACGCCAGGGCGAACCCCTTTCGTAATCGAGTCGCCCAGCGTCACGATCCGCAGCGGCTCGGCAGCTGCCAACCCGGTGATGAACAACAGGCAGACAACACCCTGCGTGATGGCACGGCGAGCAATATGAGTCAACATGGATGTGTTCCACGAAAGTCAGGTTCGGCGAAATCGAATGGAGCGGGACGCCTAGTTCGAGAGCGTGTCCCTCACGCAGTATTGCCATGAGGGCGTCTACAGGGAATGGATCGGACACGTGAGGCTCAAGGCCAGAGGACATCCACCCACACATGCCGCTCGGCAGGAGCGTCGCCCCAGTGCTGTGAATACGATCGTAGTACAGTCGTTCGCCGTGGGGCACGTTTTCGACCAGCAATTCCCGGATCGTCCTTTTCTCTGGGGTTTTGCTGTTGGGGGTTCGTAGGGGGATGGGAGAGAATGCTTCGCAGGCTGGCCCAGATGATCAGCTGCGAAGGGATTCGCCATGGATTTTCCCGAGGAACGGAAGC
>JANPCU010000312.1:0-19596 GCA_031431195.1 Planctomycetota bacterium
TCAACCCGCGCTCCCAAACGCGCAAATTTAAGGCCGGTGGGATCGGCTTCCAGCCTGTCTGCGATCGCAGAAGTCGACTGGCTGTAAGCCTATCCCACGATTCGGACCCCTCTCCCCATGACCGAACTGGCTGACGCGGCAACGCCCCCCCCCTCGCGGGAATTCACGCAGACACGCCTGGTGCAGCTGTGTGTTCCCCCGTCTCCATTGAAGTTGGAAAGTGGGAAGACCATCGGCCCGGTGCAGGTCGCTTACGAGACCTACGGTACGCTCTCTCCTCGCCGCGACAATGCCATTTTTATCTGTCACGCGCTGACCGGCGATGCCCATGTGGCCGGTCGTCACTCATCGGACGAGAAAAAACCTGGCTGGTGGGATGGCTTCATCGGCCCTGGCAAGGGAATCGATACCGACCGCTACTTCGTCATCTGTGCCAATGTACTCGGCGGTTGCATGGGGACGACCGGGCCCAGTTCCATTGATCCCGAAACGGGCAAGCAGTTCGGCCCGGCGTTTCCCTTCCTGACCATCGCGGACATTGTCAGCCTGCATCAGAAGCTAGTCGAGCATCTCGGCATTGAGAAGCTGCTGGCCGTCGTGGGAGGCAGCCTCGGGGGAATGCAGGTTCTCGAGTGGGCTGCCCGTTTCCCGGACGGCTTGAAGTCGGCCATCGTACTGGCCAGTGGCTCCCGTCTGAACGCGCAAGGGATCGCTTTCAACGCGGTCGGTCGCCGGGCGATCTATACTGACCCGGCATTCCAAGATGGCAACTACTACGACCATCCCGAGAAGCCACGCTTCGGCCTCGCCCTCGCGCGGATGATCGCTCACATCACCTATCTATCCGAGCAGTCGATCGAGCTGAAGTTCGGCCGCAGGCTCCAGAACAGCGCTGATCTCACCTACGACCTCCGCAAGGAGACCGAGTTCCAGATCGAGAGCTACCTGCACTACCAGGGAAAACGCTTCGTCGAACGCTTCGACGCCAACAGCTATCTCGTGCTGACCCGGGCGATGGACTACTTCTGCATCGAGTCGACCCACGGGCCGATCCCGCAAGCCCTGGGCAAAACCGATGCCCGGTTCCTGGTCGTCTCCTACGACACTGACTGGCTCTTCCCGACCTCGCAAAGCAAGCAGCTGGTCCGCTCGCTGCTCCAGGCTCGGCGCCACGTGACCTACGCGGAACTTCCCAGCCCGCACGGCCACGATGCGTTTCTGATCGACTCGGAATTGCCCATGCTCAAGGACATGGTCGAACCGTTCCTGGCGAAGACGTATGAAGCGTAATCGCTCGCTGGGCGAGCCGGGCGGCGTCAGCCCCCGGAGGTTCGTCTCGCATCACCAGGAAGAGGTGATGGCCGCAGATAAACACAGATGAACACAGATAGAAGACTGTGGAATGACATGAACCGTAAGCCAATAGAATTCTTCCCCTCTGATCTGTGTTCATCTGTGTTCATCTGCGGCTATAACTCGTCATCGCAGAACTCCGGGGGCTGACGCCACCCGGCTCGCCGACGGATGTCTTCTCTATGCCGCGCACTCCCCTCCTCCAATCCGATCTCCCCGGCATCCCCGTTCGGCGGGGTAAGGTCCGCGATGTCTATGACTTTGGCGACCGGCTCTTGCTCGTGGCCAGCGACCGGATCAGTGCGTTTGACTGGGTGTTACCGACGGGTATCCCGGACAAGGGGCGCGTTCTCACTCAGATTAGCGAGTTCTGGTTCGCGCAGCTGGGCATGCCGCACCATCTGCTGAGCATGCACCCGACCGAGGTGCCTCTCCCGCATGGTGTCGATCCCGAGCCGCTGCGGGGCCGCAGCATGGTCGTCCGCAAGTCAAGCGTCGTGCCGATCGAATGCGTCGTGCGCGGGTATCTCGCGGGGTCCGGCTGGAAAGAGTATAAGCAGACACAAGAGGTCTGCGGTATCCCCCTTCCCGCTGGGCTCGTCGAGTGCAGCCGCCTCCCTGAACCAATCTTCACCCCCGCCACCAAGGCCGAAGAAGGCCACGACGAGAACATCCCGTTCGCCCGCATGTGCGACATCGTCGGCACCGCAACCGCCACCACCCTCCGCGACCGCAGCCTCGAAATCTACCGCCGAGGCTCCGAGCACGCCCGCTCGAAGGGCATTCTCATCGCCGACACTAAGTTCGAGTTCGGCGTCTGTGACGGTGAGATTATCCTCATCGACGAAGTCCTCACCCCCGACAGCTCCCGCTTCTGGCCGATGGACCACTACAAGCCCGGTCAGGGCCAACCGTCGTTCGACAAACAGTTCGTCCGCGACTGGCTGGAATCGACCACCTGGGACAAGAACTCCCCACCACCCGCCCTCCCCGCCGAGGTCGTGACCCACACCCGCTCGAAATACATCGAAGCCTACGAACGCCTGTCCGGGCTGTCGTTCGAATGGAAGTAGTTCGTGGCCTCGACTCCCGTGGTCCGACATCCACTGGAGTCATGGGGGGGCGGCCCTGGGCTGATGAAACGAGCGAATCCTGAGCAGTCTCGGGCCTCTCGGTGAGTGACGTTTCTGAGCCCATCTCCCTCCCCGCGCGACCAAATTCGCCCACTGGTGGAGTTCTTCAATCTGTGAAAATCTGTGTAATCTGTGGACCAATCCCTCTTCGACCGAGCCTTTTCAAAGCGGGGAGTTTGTCCACAGATTTCGCAGATTGGAGAGGCTTGGCTGCGGTCAGTCGAGACGGGGGCAGTCAGGACCATGCGGTGAGCAGCTCGGTGGGGGGTGGCGCGGTTTCTGGCCTGTTAATTTGTGGCGCGGGGGCACCGTCGATTCACGAAACTGGAAGTGCGGCAAACGCCGTTTCAGCGGGCCACCCCAGGCTCGACAACCAACTGACATCGAATGCCTTTTCGCAGACAGATGACACTCTGTCTCAACAAGGCCGAGCGTCCAGTTGCACAGGCTTCCTTTTTCCAAGAGAACTGCGTCCCTTGAAAGATCATCGCTTGACAGGCTGTTTTGACAGACCTAGAAAACAACGAGATTGACCTTTACCAACTGAACGGCATCCGTCAATTGTGTAAAAGGAAGAGAATCTGAGTCGTTGACTGATCTGGCTTCAGGTCGGAAAATTGGACTCAGGGTTTCCCGCCCGATGGTCGATCTAGGGGACATTATCGTTTGGCGTCTGGCCGGACATCCTGAAGGAACTTGTCATGACTCACATCGTTGCGGAACCCTGTTTCGGCTGTAAGTACACCGATTGCGTCGTCGTTTGTCCGGTCGAATGCTTCTACGAAGCCGAGCAGATTCTGTTCATTCATCCCGATGAGTGCATCGATTGCGAAGCCTGCGTCCCGGAGTGTCCGGTGGCTGCCATCTTCCACGAAGACAACCTCCCCGAGCAGTGGGCGGACTACAAGGCGCTGAACGCCGAAATGGCCCCGCAATGCCCCGGCATCAAGGAAAAGAAGGCTCCTCTGGTCTAAAGAGTAGTCGACTCTTTCCCAGAGGCTCTCGAAAGCACCTCAGCCCGAGCGATGATCGTCTCGGGCTGTTTTCGTTGGTTCGTAGAACGGAATTCATTCCGTTCTTCCTTACCTTTGCTCGACGAGGAGAACGGAATAAATTCCGTTCTACTTTCCGGAGATCCTCATGTCCGAACTATTTCGCCGCGAACTGGAAACTGCCCTGCATGCCGTGCGGGTCGCCAGCCAAGCCTGTCGCTCGGTGCAGAAGAGCATCTCACCCGAGACGATCGCCAAACAGGACAAGTCGCCCGTGACCGTCGCCGACTTCGCCAGCCAGGCGATCGTCTGCAAGCTCATCGGCGATGCCTTTCCCCACGACGCCATCGTCGGCGAAGAGGACTCCAAAGAGTTGCGAACTCCCGGCCACGCCAGCCAGCTGCAGCGGGTTCATCGCGAGGTCGAACTGGCGGGTCTCCAGGGACAGCCCGAGGAAATCTGTCTGTGGATCGACCGCGGCAACAGCCCCGGCGGGGTCTCTCGGTTTTGGACCCTCGACCCGATCGATGGCACGAAGGGGTTCCTCCGCGGCGAGCAGTATGCCGTCTCGCTGGCTCTAATCGTCGAGGGAAAAATCGAGGTCAGCATTCTCGGCTGTCCGAATCTGCCCGCCGAGGATGCGTGGGACAAGCAGGTCGGTGCCCTGTTCTCGGCGGTGCGCGGCCACGGAGCCCAGCTGCGACTGCTGAATGATGCGAAGGCTGCCCCGCAGGTGGTGCGAGTCAGCGGGACCGCACGGGGCTCGATGGCCCGGTTCTGCGAGTCGGTCGAATCGGGCCACAACGCCCAGGACACCACGGGCAGGATTCGCCAACTCCTCGGCAGCGATGCCCCTCCCAGTCGCCTCGACAGCCAGGCCAAGTACGGCGTGGTCGCCCGAGGCGAGGCGGACCTCTATCTGCGGATGCCGACCCAGTCCACCTACCATGAAAAGATCTGGGACCACGCGGGCGGTGTGCTCATCGTCGAAGAGGCCGGGGGCCGTGTAACCGACATGTACGGAGCCCCACTCGACTTCACACAAGGCACCGAACTCACCCAAAACCGAGGCGTCGTCGTCACCAACGGCCTGCTGCATGGCGAGGTCCTGGCAGCAATTTCGACAGTGCTGAATGGGTAGCGAAATTGCACGACGGGAATCCGCCGCTTGTGCATCTTGGCGGTATGCGGCTGAGATCACCCATGTTTCGTAAAACCGCTTCAGCGGATGAGTAGCGAGATAACCTGGACTGAACAGAACTCCTCCAGCGGCCTCGACTCGTTTCGTAAGACGGTATGTCTACCGCAGAGTTGCGGGGATATGACAGTGCAACAGCGAACGTGGGACGTGAGTCCAACATGTTGTGCCACGCAGTGAGATGAGGAACGAGAGTAATCTGAGCGACTCTGTCCAGGGCTGTGTTCACAGGGTCACGTGCCGCTTTGATTCGAGAGTGCGGCTCAACACGGGGGACTGACGTCCGTCCGCCCGCTCGCTGTCGAGATGAAAACGACGTGATTGGCAGATCGACAGCGAGCGTTGGACGTCAGTCCAACGTGTTCGAGTCACGTTGTGATTGGTGAGTCGAGCGACACCAGTTCGACTTCGCTGGAAGCGGTGCTTGCCGGGGGTCACGTGCCGCTTTGATTCGAGAGTGCGGCTCAACACGGGGGACTGACGTCCGCCCGCTCGCTGTCGAGATGGAATAGAAAAACCCCGGCGACTCGGAGGAGTCGCCGGGGTTGGGGGTTCAATGGCGAGAGTGCGTCGCTCGGGCACGGGGGACTGACGTCCCCCGCTCGCTGTCGAGATGGGTCAGCTGCAACCCATGCTTTGCCCGCAGTTGTGGCAGAGGTAGCAGTTGCCGTTTCTCACCGTGATCGCTCCGCAAGCGTCGCAGGCGGGGGCGTCGGATTGGAAGCGGGCGAACTGCTGGCTGCGGGATTGCGGACCGTCGTGGGCACTGGTGGCGGTGTCGGGCGGCAGCAGCGGCAGCTGGTAGGCTGCTGCGGCCGAGTGGCCGTTGGTGTGGCCATTCCCGATCACTGCGGTGCCATTCGTCCCGGCGATTGGAGCGGCGATCTTGGCCGAGGCAGACAGGAATGTCTGCCCCACAGGCAGGCTGACTGCCGCAGCTGGGAGCTTCGTGCTCACAGCTGCCTTGACCTCAGAGGATTCGGGGGTCTCCGCTGAGTCCGGAGCCTTGGGGGCCATGCCCTCCCGCTTGGGAGCGTGAGCTTCCTTGTAGCCGGGAAGGAAGGTGTTCCCGAGGAACCGGAAGATGTAGTCGACGACGCTCTTGGCGTGCGGGATATCCGGGTTACTGGTCCAGCCGGACGGCTCGAAGCGAGCGTGGCTGAACTTGTTCACCAGAGCATCGAGTGGCACACCGTACTGGAGAGCGAGCGAGGTTTCGGTGCCGATGACATCCATCAGGCCGCCGATGGTGGAGCCTTCCTTGGCCATCGTGATGAAGAGTTCACCCGGGGTGTTGTCCTCAAACAGGCCGATGGTGATGTAACCTTCGTGCCCGCCGACGTTGAACTTGTGAGTCAACGAATGGCGGGTATCGGGCAGGCGGCGACGGACGGGTTGAGCTGGGGCGGCGGAGTCACCAGTGGCCTCACGGCCACCGCTCGCCTTCTTCTCGCTCTTCGAAGTGTTGAGTGGCTGGGACTGCTTGGAGCCATCGCGGTAGATGGCGAGGGCCTTGAGTCCGAGCTTCCAACCCTCGATGTAGGCTTGCTCGATGTCCTCGACGGTGGAGTCGGAGGGCATGTTGACCGTCTTCGAGATCGCTCCCGAGAGGAACGGCTGAGCGGCGGCCATCATGGAGACGTGGGCATGCCAAGCGATCGAGCGTTTGCCCTTAGCCGCCTTGAACGCACAGTCGAAGACGGGCAGATGTTCGTCCTTGAGAGCGGGGGCTCCCTCGATGGTGTCGTGTTCCTCAAGGAATTTGAGGATCGCGGTGACTTGATCCGCGGTGTAGCCGAGGGTCTTGAGAGTCGCGGGCACGGTGCGGTTGATGATCTTCATCATGCCGCCGCCCGCCAGTTGCTTGTACTTGATGAGTGCGATGTCCGGCTCGATGCCGGTGGTGTCGCAGTCCATCATGAAGGCAATCGTGCCGGTCGGGGCGAGGACGGTTGCCTGAGCATTGCGGTAGCCGAAGCGGCGACCGTTCTGCAGGGCTTCGTTCCAGACCTGACGGGCCGCATCCTTGAGATAGGCCGGGCAGGCGGGGTTGATCTTCTCGACCGCGTCGCGGTGCATCTGCATGACCGAGAGCATCGGCTGCTCGTTCTCTTTGTAGCCCGCGAACGGCCCGACGGTGCTCGCGATCTGGGCACTGGTTGAGTAGCCCTGGCCAGTGAGGAGAGCCGAAAGGGCTCCACAGATGCCGCGACCCGCTTCGCTGTCGTAAGGGATGCCCATCGACATCAGCATGCTGCCGAGGTTGGCGAACCCGAGTCCCAGCGGCCGGAAGAGGTGCGAATTCTCGGCGATCGGCGGAGTCGGGTAGCTGGCATGATCGACCAGAACTTCCTGAGCGGTGATCATGATCGCACAGGCCCGGCGGTAGCGATCCACGTCGAACCCACCGTCCGGAGTCATACACTTCTTGAGGTTGATCGACGACAGATTGCAGGCCGTGTCATCGAGGAACATGTACTCGCTGCAGGGGTTCGAGGCATTAATCGGTCCGGCATTCTTGCAGGTGTGCCAGCGATTAATAATCGTATCGTATTGAACACCGGGATCGCCGCAGTACCAGGCTCCTTCGGCCATTTGCCGGAGGATGTAACGAGCCTTATACGTGGGACCAGCCTTCTGGGGATTGGTGACCCAGTGAGTGACCCAGTCGCTGTCGGTCTCCACAGCCTTCATGAAGTCGTCACTCAGGCGGACCGAGAGATTCGCGTTCTGGAACATGATCGACGAGTAGGCTTCGCCGTTGAAGTTCGAGTCGTACTCGCCGCTGTCGATCAGCACGCGGGCCTTCTTCTCTTCCTTCAGCTTGCACTGCACGAATTCCAGGATATCTGGGTGCCAGTCCTTCAAAGACTGCATCTTCGCAGCTCGCCGGGTCTTGCCGCCGGACTTCACCACAGCTGCGATCTGGTCATAGACACGCATGAAGGAGAGTGGGCCGGAGGGGGTTCCACCGCCGGAGAGTTTTTCCCGGCTGCTGCGGATAGTGGACATGTCGGAGCCGGTGCCGGAGCCGAACTTAAAGAGCATCGCTTCGCTGGTAGCGAGGCGCATGATGCCTTCCATGTTGTCGTCGACCGACTGAATAAAGCAGGCGGAGGCTTGAGGGAATTCGTACGGCGTGCTGGGCCGGTGGACCTGCTTGGTGCGTGGGTCGAAGTTGTAATTCCCCACGGAGCCTTTGACACCATACTGGTGGTACAAGCCGACGTTGAACCAGACCGGTGAATTAAAGGCGGCATGCTGATGCAGGCAGAGCCAGGCCAGTTCGCGGTAGAAGTTCTCGCCGTCCAGCGAGGTGGCGAAGTAGCCGTCTTGCATGGCCCAGTCGGCGATCGTGCGGGCCACACGGTGGATCACCTGCCGCACGGAGCGTTCACGCTCGTTGGTGCCGGGTTCCCCGTAGAAGTATTTGGAGACGACGACGTTGGTCGCGAGAGCTGACCAGTCCTTGGGGACTTCGCAGTCGGTCTGCTCGAAGAGCACCTTGCCGTTCTCGTCCTTGATCGCTGCGGTCCGGTAATCCCACTCGACAGTGTCGAACGGGTCGCTCCCCGTCGGGCAGAAGTAAGGCTCGATCCGCATCGGTTCCACCGCATTGCCAGCTTTGACAGTCGACATCGACATCCCTTTCCAGAGTGCGTCATGCACGGAAACCCCGAATGGGGCGTGTGAAGAGTTCAAGCCGCTGTAACAGTCAGCGGACGTGAGCTCGCTCCGTCAGAATTGCGGATCCATCCAATGAGCGCAGACACCTGAACAACTGATTCATGTGAACATCTGCTGCCTACCCCATCCTATCGGTCGACAGGGGGTTTTGCCAGCAGGTTTTCAGTGAGAAATGCGAGACTGCTCGCACAATGAGTTGTGCAGAAGAGAGATGGAACCCCCAACATCTTGTTGCCGGGAGCGAGGACACCGTTATACGTTACGCGAACACATTGTCAAGAATTCGTGATGACGATTTTGTCGGTCGACCGGTCTGTATTGACGGAACTTCCAAGCCGACAAGGAGTATCGAGCGTCGACTTTTTTTGAGTTCGACAATTGGGGCATCGACTCGCCTTACGTCGGGTTCCCCAACTCCCCTGATGATCCGAATTCGATCGGTTGGCGTTCTCATTCCCAGCATCACCTCAATTCGAGACCAATATGCCTGTGCAATTGCTGAGTCTGGAACATCTTCGGGAACGGTGGGCGGCGGCGGAAGCGGTCGCGAAGACCGCCTTGTTGTGGCTGTTCGCTGCTCTTGGTTTGCCGCTGGTGATCCTGGTGGGAGGGAGTTTTCTCGTGGAGTCCGGTGGACCGGCCCGCTGGTGGGGGATCGCAGGGCTCGCCAGTTTTACTCCCATGCTCTTTGTCTCAGGTGAACTTCCCGCAACGAAGTCGCGGGACTGTAGCTCACGTCGCTCTGCGACTGAGATTCCAGTTGCCAGCCAGCCCGCTGCGCCAGCAAGGGATTTTGGCAAAAGCCCCTCGCTGTCGCTGCGGGCTGCGGTGAGTGAGTCTTTCGGCGGGCGGAATGCGAGTCGCGGAGCGACATCGCCTACCGCGGTTCGGACCACTCCCTTTACGCCCGTATCCCTGACCCATCACAATACTGGAGCAGTCGTCCCAACCACTTCGCGCCGCGAGGGGGGCGACCGCTGGCCATTACTGCACCTGCTGCTCGGGAAAGTCTCTCCTTCATGGCCCCACGGAAGAACACGCCGCCCCTCGTGAAGCTGGATGCTGACGATTTCGTGGCGATTCGCGAGATATTGGCGTACCTGAATTTCTCGGGGGGCCGCCGCGATGCGAAGTTTCTAGCGAATCTCAACCGCATCTGGGTCAAGCTCGACCGTACGACTCCCGTGGCCGCCTTGGGAACACTGCTGACAGCTGAACTGGAGAAAGTGCATGGCACAACTCCGGTGTTTCAGGATACCCAGCAGGCCCGGCAGGTCATCCCGCTGACGCTGACTTCGCTGCTGACCGCCTACCGCTCCCACCAGGCCGACCTGCTGTTCCACCTCCAACCGCTCGACTTCGAACAGCCACTCCTCATCGGGGTCTTCTTCGAAGCGGTCCTCTCGCAAGGAGCACCCTGGGACGAGACGGACCGGATCATGGAGGGAGCCCTCAAGTCGGTCAACGACTTTGTCGGCTACCGTCCGATCCCCGTCCTGGAAAGCGGGTTGCGGATGGAGATCTACAGCCACGAGCGATTCCGCCCCCTCCCGATCTATATGGAGGGAGTCGGCGCAGCTGCGGGACCGTACCACGATTTGATCTCGTCCACGATGGAGTTCCTGAAGCAGGCCCCGAAGGATCTGCTGCTCGAAGCCCACTTCGATCTCGACCAGATGGAAGAGCTGGCGATCGACATGCGGTCGCATGACCATTTGCATCCGGTCAACAAGAGGACAAACTACATGTTCGGGGAATGGGATCCCCATCGCATCGACACCAAGGGGCACTACCGCCGGGTGGTGCTGCGGCGCATCATCCTCGATGCGCTGTTGACGTGGATCGATGACCCCAAGTCTCGCACGCCGCGTGCGGAGCGGCTGTTCGATGCGGCGGCGGCCCTGTGCGGGACGATGCTGATGGCCTCGTCGATCAGTGGATCGGGACCGGGCGTGCATGATTCTTCGGTGACCCTGACTTCGCTGTTGCCGGTGGTGGCTCGGCGGCGCGATGCGTTCTATCTGCGTCTGATGCAGCAGGTCGATGGCCCCCGGGCCAAGCGGCTCAAGCGAGAAGAGCAACGGACCCAGCAGCCGTTCGGCCACATCCGGCAGTTCCTCAACATGCACCTGGCCGGGTACGGGGCGCGGCAGATTCAGTTTCGCGAGATCGCGTACCTCTATGCCAAGATGGGCTATCCCGATGCCGCGCGGGCGCAGGGAGCAGCCATCCCCGCTGCATCGATCCGGTTCGAGTGCGAAATCCAGTGCCGCATCGGTCTGGCCCATCATGCTCTCAATCAGAACAACCTGCCCGAGGCGGTCGACTTGGTGATGGGGCTGTTCGATCTGTTCCACCGGGGTATCGAGTGCGGGGCGCTGGTCGACCCGTGGGACATCCTCGGGTTCCAGGGGCAGTTCCCGTTGTTCTCCTCGCGCGAGGATACGATCCCCGACAACCGCGTCGAGGTGCTGATCGAACTGGTCGAGGACTCGTTCGGAGCCTTCTCGCGCGTCCTCAGTGAAGCCGCAGCGCAAGGCAACGGGGCCGCCCGCGAACGCATCCTGATTGAATACCAGAAAATCGCCGAGTGGTGGGACCGCTTCGCCAGCACCACGGTCGACGACCTGCCCAAGGTCTCCGGCCAGGACAGTCTCGACGCGGCGACCCATGTCTCCGAGACGTTGATCGAATGGCGGAAGGCCGGAGAAGCAGCGGGCGATGTGGGGTTCTGGCGACAGCATGTCGAGGAGTTCGAATCGGCCCAGGCGTACGCCCTCGTCGTCGATGCTCTGCTGTACCGCAAGGACTTGGTCGCCTCGCTCGCGCTGCTAATGCAGTGGCTCAGTCAATACAGCGATGTCGGATTGGAGTCGCCCAAGCACTCGCTGTTCGCGATGCTGATTCGCTGGATGAAGTTGATCGCCGGGGAAGCCTGCGCGATGTCGCAGGACGAGCGGGCCAACCTGCTGCGGCGAATGTTTGCGTTCCTCGAATCGAATGCGGACGAGCTATGGTCTGTCCCGCGCATGGAGGGGGCCGTCCAGCGCGCCCAGGAGGCCATGCGCGAAGACCCTCTTAAGGACGAAGCCCAAGAGGACGAGAAAGACGAGGACGATGTCTTCGGAGCCGCGTACGAAGAGGTCACTTACAAGGACACCACCGACGACGGCAACTGGGGCAATACTCTCGAAAACGACTTCGGCTTCCGTAACACCGAGTTCGAAGTCATCAACCGCGACATGGAACCGCGACTCAAGTTCATCAACGCCGTGGGCCAGCTGTGGCAAATGGCCGCCGTGCGACTCGCCGCCGATCTGCACCTGCACCGCGACACCCCGCAGACGCCGATCTTGCAGCAGACGCTGGACGGCGTGCGGGACTGGCGGACACAGGCTCAGCGATGGCAGGTCGACCTCGCCGAATTGATGGAGGCGATCTGGGATCACGAGGTCGCCGAATCCTCCGGCGAGCATGACGCGAACGTTGAGTACGACATCCAGCTGCAAGTGAAGTTCTACATGCTGCATCAGGTGATCAACACGTTGATCTGCCTGCGGAATGCGGATCGGTTGCTCTCGGGGTGCCTGCCGGAAGAGGCGTCAAAGGGCGGACGGGCGGAGGACGATCCAGAACTGTCGACTCTGATCCGGGCGGTCGTGCGGCGCGACATTGAGGTGGTCGTCAAGTCGCTGCCGACGGTGCTGGAGTGGATGTCGAAGCACGCGCTGCTGTACGTGCCGCTCGACAACGGCGGCAAGCCCGCTCCGATCCTGCGGGCGCAAATGATGCAGTCGGTCGTGCGTTTCCTGCTGCGGGAACTGCCGCGCATGGGGCTGCTGTATGAGACGTGGCGGGTGTTGCAGACGGCCTTCCAGATGGAACGTCGCTGGCGACCGGATGGGCAGGCGATCACCGAGTTCGACCGGTTGTTCGATCTCGCGCTGCGGAATGTCCTGGAGGAGGTGATCCACTCAGCCCGCACCTGGGGCGATGGAGAAGCCCACACGGAAGTCTTGATCGACGCCATTGGCGACATCGTCGAACCGTTCCAAGACCTCTGGCTCGACCACAGCCGCACCATGCGAATCTCGTCGGTCGATGGCCTGCGCGACAACGACGATTGGCTCGATCTCGCCGAGTTCATTCGCGAGTACGGCGGCGATTTGCTGCACGCCAGTCAGCTGACCCTCGGCAACGTGCGGGCAATTCTGCATCAGGGAATCGACTGGTATCTCGACTATTTGGAGGAGCAGCAAGACCCGCTGAAGCCGATCAAGATGCTGGATGATCTTGACTCGGGCATGATCGATCGCGAGGAGTGCGAGTGGTGCCTGGAGACGATCTACTCGATCGTGGTCGACAAGTTCGACCGGTTCCTGGAATACAACACGACGACGACGCAGTCCGACTACGGGAACATGTTCTACTGTCTGCTCGACTTCTTGCGGCTCGAGGCCCGGTACGACCGCGATTCGTGGAGCATGTCGCCAATCACGCTCGTGCATGAGATGCTGACCCGGCTGCAGGAGACCGAAGCGGCGCGGCTGTGGGAAGGCACGTACGAGGCCCAGACGACCGACCTCGCCGCGCGGCACTTGCAAGACCTGTCCGGTTTGCAGCGGGCGTATGGCATGCGGATGCCCACCATCGCCGACCACCTCAACCAGCGGTTCGTGAAGCCACTGGCCGTGAACCGCATTCTGGCCTTGATTCATCAAGCCGTCGCCGACTCGCGGGCGGGTGTCGATTCGCCCTCGTTCGTCGAACTCCGGCGCGAGGTCGACCTCTACCTGACTGACTCCTGGGGTTCCGGCGTCGACATTCCCCCGTGGCTCAGGCAACTCGAAAAAGAAGTCTACGATGTCGTCGAACCCGACGAAGGGGGCCGCCCCGCTGCCGACGCCGAACTGGCCATGTCGGCAGTCCCCCTGACCAAGGACGAGTTCCAAAAGCAACTCAAAGCCTGGCCCCGCCGAGGCCGCTCGACCCGCAAACCGGACGGGCCGAAGGGGAAGGCCCGTCGCGGCCGGAAGAAGCCGCCCGAGGAATAGCATGAAGGCGGAAGAGACAGCAGGCAGCCTCTGATTCGGACGATGTTGCCCCATACCGCGTCGCCGAGTTGTTCCGAACGATCTGGACGGTTGGCCGTCACTGGCTAGAATCGAATCATGATTCTTCCGTGAACCTTTAAAACCCAATGGGTGTCGTTTGCGATTCCTGCATGAGGTTCCCTCATGCTCCACGTTCTCCCCCAGGTCACCCCCCCTCTTGTCCGATCTCAAACGCGAAAAACTCAAGGTCGGCTCCCAGCGGGCGTTTCTCGTTTCCGTCCTCGACTCCCGCGATCAGCGCGGCAAGGAGAGGGCGCTCGACGAGATGAAGGGGCTGATTCAAACTGCTGGGGCCGAAGTCGTCGGCGAAATGGTCCAGCTGCGCGATCATCCCGACCCGGCGACGTGTCTGGGGAGTGGCAAGCTCGTCGAACTGACGCAGGCGGTCGCCGATTGCGGCGCGGACCTGATCGTCTTCGATAACCACCTGTCTCCGTCGCAGGGGAAAACGGTCGAACAAGAGACCGGCACGCAGGTCGTCGACCGCAGCGAGGTCATCCTCGACATTTTCGCCACGCATGCCCGCACCTTTGAATCAAAGCTGCAAGTCGAACTGGCCCAGTTGCTCTACATGAAGCCGCGACTGACCCGCATGTGGACCCACCTCGAACGCATCGAGGGCGGGATCGGTAGCGGCAAAGGCCCCGGCGAGAAGCAGCTGGAAACCGACCGCCGGTTGATTGATACGCGGATCTCGGAACTGAAGCGCAAGCTCAGCGATGTCGAGAAACGTCGCGAGCGCGAGGTCGCCGGGCGGAAGGACGTGCTGACGGTCTCGCTGGTCGGGTACACCAACGCGGGCAAGAGTACGCTGATGCGGGCCCTGACCGGGGCCGATGTGTATGTGGCCGACAAGCTATTCGCGACACTCGATACACGAACTCGCAAGTGGGCTCTGCCGCACTTTGGCGAGGTGCTGCTCAGTGATACGGTCGGGTTCATTCGCAACCTGCCGCATCATCTGGTCGCGTCGTTCCGCTCGACACTGGAAGAGGCTCGGCACGCCGACCTGCTGCTGCATGTCGTCGACGCCAGCCATCCCGAGGCCCAACAACAACTGACCACCGTGATCGAGGTGCTGGGCGAAATCGGCGTCGACTGCGAGAGCCCGCTGCTGGTGCTGAACAAGATCGATGCCGTCGAGGACCGCTCGATGCTCGACGTGCTGCTGGCCCGTTACCCCAATGCGATCGCGGTCAGTGCCGTCGAGCGGACCGGATTCGAGACACTCTCGAAGGTGATTGCGGACCGACTGGCTGGCGGCTACGACGACATCGAAATCGACGCCCACCCCGGCAACGGCAAGCTGCTGATGTTCCTCAAGGACCGGGCCGAGATCCACTCGCAAGAGTACGTGGACGAGCGCCACCGCATCCGCTGCCGCGTGCCCCGGCGGTTTAAGTGGATGCTGGAGAAGATCGACGGCCTGACAATCACTCCACACTAACCCGAGGCGTCAGCGAGGCCCGAGCGAAGCGAGGAGTGCCGCTCTTTCGGCCTCATTTCGAGTCCGAATTCGCGCAGACCGTCGACGCATGTTCGCCCTCGCTCACGCTTCGGGTTAGTGGAGAGAAACTGACACGCCTCACGACCGAGTGCCTTAGCTTCGGGACTGGAAGTTCGACATCGTCAGCGAGAGAAACAGGACGCCTGGGTAGGTTTGCCCCGTGAATAAGAAGAACGCCGCGACCAGCCCGCCCACTCCAATGCTGATCTTGCGGGCTGTGTCTTCGCCACGATACGGGCTGATCGAAAGACAGACTCCTTGCAACACACGACCACCATCCAGTGGTAAGACGGGCAACAGATTGACCAACCCCCACAACAAGTTAATATTGGCCCAATCGTTGATGCCCGATTTAATCAATTGAGTCGCCGAGGGGTCGAGGTGCTTACGTGAGAACTGGTAAATCGGTTCCCCCACGACGAACTCCATCAGTCCCCACAGAATGAAACCAGCGCCCGGACCCGCTAGAGCGATCAGGATGGCTTTCCCCTGGGTGTAGTTCCGCTCAGGCAGATACACCGCGACACCGCCCATCAAGTACAGCACGGCCTCAATGACATGACACCCCAGCCACCGCGCCGCGAGGGCATGTCCCATCTCATGAGCTAGAATCGAAACGAAACAGACGAGCACCCACATGAGTAAAAATGGGGGGCCAGAATCCATGGCATTCCACCCCAGAATCACCGACCCCAGCCAGAACATCGGCGTCACCCGGACCGGTATCCCCAAGATGGAAAACCGCAGGTCAAATTCGGACGGCTGGTAATTGCCTAGCATGCGGGGTTCCAGAGCGGGCCGGGTTGAAGACACGAAGTATAGAACCGACGGATTGAAATACGCTATCGGTGCCGAATTTGTGGGTAGGCCCAGCCGTATCGAAGAAGGTCCGAGAGCGGCAGACGTGAGTCTGTCAGTCCCACGCGAGGTGGCCCAGGTTGCCGCATGGGGGGACTTGGGTGACGAAGGAACAGGTGGCTAGAACAGAGGTTGCTTGCAATCAAACCTCTTGTGACCAGGCACACCGGTAGGCTGCATAGCGAGCCTGCCGCTGCCACCCCGCAACCTCTGCCACCCGCTCAAGCACGACGGGTGCGAACCGGCCTGCGAGTCGCTTACCCAGTGGCGGGTCACTCTCCGCAGCCCCGCGAAGAAGAGGCACGCCGATCACCGGCTGAACGATGTCAGCGACCGCCGCTGGGACATGCCCACCGCCGAATCGACCGCCGCCTTGGCCAAGATTCAAGCAGACCAGCGATCATGGCCAGTCCCAGAGGATGTTGACTCATCAATCTTCTTGCATGTGACTGTCGATTGTGTCACAATTGTCATGTGATCGATCCGCTCTGGACAGAGGGAAGCACGGATGACTGTTTGTCAACGAATTGCACTGTGGTGCTGCTGGATTTGTGTTCCGGCATTGTGCGAGGCGGCTGTGTTTCCGGGCCTCGGGCCCAAGGGGACGTTGCAGAGCTTGCAGGTTGAGGCGGCGGGATTGCCTCAGCTGATCGGGCGGAATGCCCGGAAGCAGCTGGTGGTGACGGGCGTCTACTCCAGCGGGCAGCGGCATGACCTGACGCATGAGGTGCAGTACGCGGTCGACAAGCCGAATCTGGCGTCGGTCAACGCCGAGGGGTTCGTGACCCCGCTGGCGGACGGGGCGGTGAATATTACGGCCAAGGAGCCGAGCGGCAAGACGGCGACGTTGGCACTGACCGCCTTGCGCTGTGCCGAGGAGTTGCCGGTCAACTTCGAGAACGAGATCGTGCCGATCTTCACCAAGCTCGGCTGTAATGCGGGTGGGTGTCACGGGAAAGCAGACGGTCAGAACGGGTTCAAGCTGTCGCTGCTCGGCTTCTACCCGAAAGAGGATTACGAGTTCCTGGTCTACGAAGATCGCGGTCGCCGGGTGTTCCCCGCTGATCCGGAGTACAGTCTGCTGCTGCAGAAGCCCGCCAACATTCTGCCGCACGGCGGGGGGAAACGGCTCGCACCGGGCTCGTATGAGTGGGATCTGATCGCCCGCTGGATTCGGCAGGGCACCCCCTATGGCAGCGAGACTGACCCGACCCTCGTCAAGATCGAGGTCATTCCGCCGGTCCGCGAGATGAACTTCAAGTCGAAACAGCAGCTGTCGGTCATCGCCCATTACAGTGACCAGTCGACGAGCGATGTGACGCGGCTCGCTTCGTTCGAGGCGAATCAGGCGAACATGGCGATCAGCAACTCGACCGGACGCATCACTGTCGAGGATGTCCCCGGCGAAGTGGCAGTCATGGTGCGGTTTGCGGGGGCAGTCGGTGTCTTCCGTGCCATGATTCCCCAGGGGAGCCCCGTCCCAACCACGCCGCCGGAAAAGAACTTCATCGACAAGCTGGCGTTTGGCAAGCTCAAGCAGCTCGGCATCCCGCCGTCCCCGTTGTGCGATGACGCGACGTATCTGCGGCGGGTGTCGATCGACATCACCGGTCGCTTCCCGTCGGTGGCCGAGGTCGAGCAGTTCCTGGCCGATACGAATCCGAACAAGCGGGACGCACTGGTCGATCGGCTGGTCGAGTCGCCGGGGTACGCCGACTACTTCGCCAACAAGTGGTCATCGGTGCTGCGGAACAAACGCCGCAACGGGAACGACACGCCGTACACCTTCCGGTTCCATGCGTGGATTCGGAAGGCCCTGCGCGAGAACATGCCGTACGACCAGTTCGTCCGCAGCGTGCTGACGGCGACCGGAGACCCCGAATCGCATCCGCCCGTCGCCTGGTTCCGCGAGGTGAATACCTCGACCCAGCAGATGGAGGACACCGCCCAGCTGTTCCTCGGAATGCGGCTGGCCTGTGCCAAGTGCCACCACCACCCGTTCGAGCGGTGGAGCCAGCAGGACTATTACGGCTTCGAGGCGTTCTACTCGCAGGTCGGGTTGAAGAGCAGCAAGTACAACATGAACGTCAATATCCCCGACATGGTCTTTCTGAAGGGGACCGTGCCGACCTCGCGCAATCCGCGTTCGGGAGTGGATGTGAAGCCCGCCGGACTGGGCGGAGAGCCACTGGAGATCGCGGGCTATGAGGACGCCCGGCAATCGCTCGTCGACTGGATGGCCGCTCCGGAGAACCCGTTCTTCGCCAAGGCGCTCGTGAACCGGTACTTCAAGCACTTCCTCGGTCGCGGCATCGTCGACCCCGAGGACGATCTGCGAGTCACCAATCCGCCGTCGAACCCGGAGTTGCTCGACGCGCTGGCCAAGCATTTCCTCGACCACCGCTTCGATCTCAAGGATCTCGTCCGCACGATTTGTAAGTCGAACATCTATCAACTCACCTCCGAAGCGACCGCGTTGAATATGAGCGACAAGCAGAACTTCTCCAGCTTCTACCCACGTCGGCTCTCGGCGGAAGTGCTGTTCGACGCCGTCGATGCACTGGCTGAAACGCCGTCGAACTTTGGCACAATCCCGCCAGGAACAACAGCTGTCCAGTTACCCGACAACGGGTTCAACAACTACTTCCTGCAAGTCTTCGGCAAGCCCGAGGCGGAGAGTGCCTGCGAGTGTGAACGGTCGCCGGAAGCGAACCTGTCGCAGTCGCTGCACCTGCTGAACTCGACCGACATTGCTGGTCGGTTACAAACCGGGAATGGTCGGGCTGCGCGATTGGCCAACGACAAGGACCGGACGGACGAGGCCAAGATTCGGGAACTGTACTTGGCTGCTCTCGGTCGAGTCCCGACCGACACGGAGCGGGACTTCATCCTCAAGGAGCTCACGCTCTACACGAACAAGCAGCAAGGCTGGGAGGACGTGATGTGGGCCTTGATCAACGCCAAGGAGTTCCAGTTCGTGCGGTGAGTTGAAGTAGGATGGGCCCATTGGCCCGTCCCCGCTCGACTCTCAACAACCAGAACAGGTGACGTGGGACGGGAACGACGTTCTCTCGAACGCGTCTTCAGAAATGGTGTTTACCGAAAGAATGCAGCATGGAGGAGGCAGGAACACTAATTATCGCGAATCAACGCTAATCCTGAATGATTAGTGTTTATTAGTGTAAATCAGTGTTCCCAACTTCTTGTATGGACACCGATTCTGGAACCGCTTTCGAGCAGTGAGAAGTTTCTTGAATCTGTGTCAATCTGTGAAATCTGTGGATCCCAACTCTTCTCAAGCAGAAGAGATGGGATCCACAGATTACGCAGATTTGCACAGATTTTGAGGTGTGCGTTCTACAGAGGTGAGTGACTCGCAATCGTTTGAGGTCGAACGGGACGGGCTGGAAAGCCCGTCCTACGGGGAGACAGGCATGACAGGTTGGTCGAAACTCTGCTGCTTCGCAGTTCTGCTGCCGGGCGTTGTGTTCGCTCAGTTCCCGGCAACGCGGTTGGATGGCGTCTTTCCGCCCGGTGGTCTCCCCGGCACGACTGTCGAGGTCGTGATCTCGGGGACCGACCTCGACGATGTCGACCAACTGCTCTTCTCGCAGGAGGGCTTCCAGGTCGCCCGCAAGCTGGCTGAAGTCACCCCGTTCGACGAAGGGCCCCAGCCGGTCCTCAACACCTTTCTCGTCACGATCCCTGGTGTCCCCGCTGGGAATTACGAAGTGCGCTGTCAGGGCAAGTACGG
>JANPCU010000313.1:0-5360 GCA_031431195.1 Planctomycetota bacterium
CGAGCCACCGACGCTGTTCCGGTGGCTCGCGAATACGCGACCAGGTTCGTGGGATAGGCTTCCAGCCTGTCGGTGTTGTGGCAAGACAGGCTGGAAGCCTATCCCACGGTCCACCACTGTTACTTCACGGCCCCTTCGACGGCGGCCTTGGCCTTGCCATCGGCGACATCGTCGGTGCGGGTGATGAGAACTTGGGTCGTCAGCATCAGTCCGGCGATGGAACCGGCGTTCCGCAGGGCCGTCTTCACGACCTTGGCAGGGTCGATGACCCCCGCCTTGAACATGTCGACATACTCGGCGGTCACGGCGTTGTAGCCGATGTTTTTGTCGCGCTGGCGAACTTCGTCGGCGATGACCGCTCCGTCGACACCGGCGTTCTCGGCAATCTGGCGGATCGGGTAACTCAAGGCCCGAGCGACGATCTCAACGCCAATCTTCTCGTCACCCTTGGCCTTGGTCGCTTCGACAGCTGGGATCGCACGGATCAGAGCGGTGCCCCCACCCGGGAGTATGCCCTCTTCGACTGCTGCGCGGGTGGCGTGCAGGGCGTCTTCCATGCGGGCCTTGGTCTGCTTCATTTCTGCTTCGGTGGCGGCACCGACCGAGATGACGGCGACTCCCCCAGTGAGCTTGGCGAGGCGTTCCTGGAACTTCTCGCGATCGTACTCGGAGTCGGTCGCTTCGATCTGCTTACGAATCTGCGCGATCCGCTTTTGGATCTCGTCCTCGTTGCCAGCCCCCCCGATGATGGTGGTCGAGTCCTTGTCGACTTCGACGCGCTTGGCCTGCCCGAGATGCGAGATCTCAACAGTTTCCAGCTTGATGCCGAGGTCTTCGGAGATCAGCGTGCCGCCGATCAACACGCCCATGTCAGCCAGCATCGCCTTGCGACGATCCCCGAAGCCGGGAGCCTTGACGGCACACACCTTGAGGATACCGCGCAGCCGGTTGACGACCAGAGCGGTCAGGGCTTCACTGTCGACATCTTCAGCGACGATCAGCAGTGGCTTGCCGGAGTGAGCGACCTTTTCGAGCAGCGGAACCAGTTCCCGCAAGTTCGAAATCTTCTTCTCGTGGAGCAGAATCAGACAGTCTTCGAGGACCGCCTTCATCGAGCCTGTGTCGTTGATGAAGTAGGGGCTGATGTAGCCCTTATCGAACTGCATCCCTTCGGTCAGTTCAAGCGTCGTGGTGTTCGACTTCCCTTCTTCAACGGTGATCACGCCATCGCGACCGACCTGCTCCATCGCATCGGCAATCAGCTTGCCGATGGCAGAGTCATTGTTGGCCGAGATCGAGCCGACATGCTCGATTTCCTTCTTGTCGGAAACCGGCTTGGCGATCGAATCGAGGAACTCAATGGCCGAGTCGACGGCCTTCTCAATCCCCTTGCGGACCACGGTCGGGTTCGCCCCGAGAGTGATGCTGCGGAGACCTTCGTGGTAGATGGCCCGAGCGAGGACGGTCGCGGTCGTGGTGCCGTCTCCGGCCACGTCGCTGGTCTTGCTGGCGACTTCGTTGACCAGCTTGGCACCCATGTGCTCGTACGGGTCTTCGAGTTCGACTTCCTTCGACACAGTGACGCCGTCCTTGGTCACGACCGGGTTGCCGAACGACTTGTCGATGATCACGTTGCGGCCGGTGGGGCCCATCGTGACAGCCACAGCGTCAGCCAGAATGTTCACGCCCTTCAAGAGCTTCAATCGAGCGCGGTCATCAAACAGAAGTTGCTTAGCCACTTCGGGACTCCTGGGGAGTGATGTGTCTGGTGGAAGAGGGTGCCATTAGCGGTCAGCCATCAGCAGTCAGCCAGAATCGACCAGAACGTGTCTGGCTGATCGCTGACGGCTGGGAGCTTCGCCGCTCTACTTGACGATCTTGGCGAGGATGTCGCTTTCGCGGAGGATCTTGACTTCCTGGCCATCGACTTCGATGTCCGTTCCGCCGTACTTGCTGAACAGGACTTCGTCACCGAGGACGACAGAAATCGCCACGCGGTCGCCGCTCTCCAGCAGTCGGCCCGGCCCGACGGCCAGCACCTTGCCCCGCTGGGGCTTTTCCTTGGCCGCATCGGGCAGGACGATCCCGCCCGCGGTGGTTTCTTCGGCATCGACCGGACGAATGACGACACGATCATCGAGAGGCTTGAGGCTCATGCTCATTGGATTGATTCCTGAGTTCGCTAGATGTTGATCGGGGTGAACGCCCAGGGGTTGCAACCCCTGGGCTTTTTGTAGTTCGACTGATGACTGAGATCTGACAACTTCAGATGGCTGACTGCTGATGGCTAAACGCTGACGGCTCTTTAGAACCCGCCCATGCCACCCATGCCGCCCATTCCCATGCCACCCATTCCGCCCATGCCTCCGCCGCCGTGGTCATGGTCCTGGTGGCCGTCCTTGTCGTCCGCCGCCTTGGGCTCTTCGACAACGATGGAGTCCGTGGTCATGAGCAGGCAGGCGACGCTCGAAGCGTTCTGGAGGGCCAGACGCACGACCTTGGCGGGGTCGACCACGCCGAAGTCGAACATGTCGCCATAACGCTCGTTCAGAGCGTCGAAGCCGTAGTTCACATCAGTCGACTTGCGAACATTGTTCGCCACGACCGAGCCGTCCATGCCCGCGTTGAAGGCAATCATCCGCAGCGGCATTTCGAGAATGTTCTTCACGAGTTGGACGCCGAGAGCCTCGTCGCCGGTCAGCTTGACCTTGTCGAGTGCCTTGCCGCAACGCAGCAGAGCCACTCCTCCGCCGGGAACGACTCCTTCTTCGACAGCGGCACGGGTGGCGTGCAGGGCGTCATCGATCAGGTCTTTGCGTTCCTTCATTTCGGTTTCGGTGACAGCTCCGACGTTGATCTGAGCCACACCACCGGCCAGCTTGGCCAGCCGTTCTTGCAGCTTCTCGCGGTCGTATTCGCTGTCGGTCTTTTCGATTTCGGCACGAATCTGAGCCGCCCGGCCTTCGATCGCGTCTTTCTTCCCGGCACCCTGCACCACGGTGGTGTTCTCGGCGTCGATCCGAATCTTCTTGGCCGAACCGAGGTCCGCCAGCGTGACCGCTTCCAACTTCAGGCCGAGATCCTTAAAGATCGCCTTGCCCGCGGTGAGGATCGCCAGGTCTTCGAGCATCGCCTTGCGACGATCGCCGTAGCCCGGAGCCTTGACGGCACAGACCTTGATGATGCCACGCATCTTGTTGACGACGAGAGTGGCCAGAGCTTCCCCTTCGATGTCTTCGGCGATGATCAGCAACTGGACACCAGCCTTGGAGACCTGCTCCAGGAGAGGCACCAGAGCGCGGGCACTAGAGATCTTCTCCTCGTGGATCAGAATCTTGACGTTGTCCATCTCGCAGACTTGATCGTCTTCGTGGGTCACGAAGTGCGGAGACAGGTAGCCGCGTTCGAACTGCATCCCCTCGACCAGATCGATTTCGGTCTGCGTCTGCCGACCTTCTTCGATGGTGATGACGCCGTCCTTGCCGACCTTCAGCAGGGCGTCGGCCAAGATGCGACCGATTTCTTTATCGTTGTTGCCCGCGATGGCAGCGACGGTTTCAATCGCCTTGCGATCGGTGGCCGACACCGGCTTGGACATCTTCTTCAGGTTCTCGATGACGGCCTCGACAGCCTTCTGCACACCGCGGCCCAAGGCGACCGGAGCCGCCCCAGCTGCGATGAACTTCAGACCTTCGCGGAACATCGCTTCGGCGAGGACCGTCGCGGTCGTGGTGCCGTCTCCGGCAGAGTCGCCGGTCTTGCTGGCCGCTTCCTTCACCAACTGGACACCGCAGTTCTGGAATTTATCTTCCAGCTCGATGTCCTGAGCGACGGTGACGCCGTCCTTGGTGATCTTGGGAGCGCCCCAGCCCTTGTCGAGAACCGCATTGCGGCCTCGAGGTCCGAGCGTACAGGAGACTGCTCGAGCCAACTTGGAGACCCCCTCCAGGAGTTGCTTGCGAGCGTCTTCGTCAAAACTGAGCAATTTAGCCACAGTTGATCCTCTGATTCGGCGTTTCAGGTGACTGGATTGCGTCTTCGCTCAGACAGGTCTGTTTCAAAAAACAGTCCCATCCAGACCCGAACCGGCAGCGAACTGCCTGATTCGAGGTTTTCCGAATGACATCAACAGCAGAGAGCAACAGCTGTGCCAGCGAGACAAAACATCCGCAACATGTATGATATACGAGACATACGGAGTAATGACGACCTCCCCGGCAGGAGCCGCACTGCCAGCTTGGCAGCGTCCATCAATCCACAAACTGGCAGTTTGTCCCCGCAGCCCCCGCGGTCAGGGGGAGTCACAAAAGCCCCGTCGCGTGGGCTGCATGCAAAAGCCCAGTGGTGGCCACCACTGGGCTTTCGATGAGCTGAACTCGCGATGGATGGAACAGCACTACACGACCGCTTCGACCTCGAACCCCTTGCGGTATTTTTTGGTCAGCAGCGCATTGGCCTCGGGGAGGTTCTTGAACCTCAACGCCCCGACATCCCACTCCAGGACTTTGCCGGGATGCAGGGCCGCGATGTTGCCGAGTTGGACCGTCTCGGTCAGTGGACCGGCATAATGGAAGCCGTCGCTGGTCTTCGTGTTGCTCAATACCGCATCGACCCACACATGCCAGTGACTCAGGCCCTTCACATCGGGCTGCTTGAAGTCGGCAAACTTGGCCTTCGGGTAGAGCTGAGGCATGCCGACATGTGGCAGAACCATCGTGCCGCCTTCACCGATGAAGAGCGAGCCCGCAGCTGGCAATTCGACGCCGTCCGGCAACTGTGCCAACTCGCGCGGAGGCTTGCGACCGCCGTCGTACCATGTCACCGGCAGCGAATCCCCCGCGGTGTACTGGGTGCCGGGGAAGACGTACATCACGGTCTCCGGACCCGGCCAGAGTTCGGGATTGAACCCCTCGTGGTCGCACTGAATCGTCTTCGGTGCGGTGAGGTCCAGAGCCGTGAACACCGGGTCGAGGATGTGGCACGCGAAGTCGCCCAAAGCCCCCGAGCCAAAGTCCTGCCAGTCGCGCCACTTGAACGGATGATAGACATCCGGCGCGAACGGCCGCTCCGCAGCACAGCCAATCCACAGGTTCCAGTCGAGCGACTTCGGCACCTCCGCTGAGGCGGGACGGGCTTGCCCCGCGTAGTATTGCTGCCCCTTCACCCCGACCCACGAGTGGACCGCCGTGATCTTGCCAATCGCCCCATCCTTGAGAATCCGCGTCCCCAGCCGGTACTCCAGATTCGAGTGGATCTGATTCCCCATCTGCGTGATCAGCTGCTTCTTGTCGGCGAGGAGCCGCATCTGCCGGGCTTCCCAGACGGTGTGCGTCAGTGGCTTCTGGCAGTAGACATGTTTG
>JANPCU010000314.1:0-12063 GCA_031431195.1 Planctomycetota bacterium
CGTCGAGGACGTTCGGTGCGCCTCTGGCCATTGCGATCCGGCCGTCATAGTTAGCGCGGGCATCGGTGAAGGCCCCCGTCACATGCCCGACCAATTCACTCTCCAGCAGCTGTGAGGAGAGGGCCGCGCAGTGGACCGCCACCAGCGGACCGGCCTTGCGGGGGCTGTTGTCGTGGATCGTGCGCGCGAGCAGTTCTTTCCCCGTGCCGCTTTCGCCTCGGACCAGCACACTGGCCTCGCTGACAGCGACTTTCTTGACGGTCTCCAGCACCTGCGTGATCGCGGGTCCATTCCCTTTGATGGTGGAACGTTGCAGGGCGGACGCGGGAGCGGCGAGAGCTCTCTGCGGCCCATTGAGGCTATCGACCATGCCCTGGAGCATGGTGATGCGGCGGTCTTGTTCGCCAATTTTCTCGACCTTGCGTCGCAAATCCTCATTGAGACGCGACACGTCCTCATGGACCTTAACGCAGTGCAAGGCCACTCCCGTGATTCGTCCCATGGCGGTGAGAAACGCCACGTCTTCCGCAGTGTATGCTGCTCCGCTCGGCTTGGGGCCCAGTGCCACAAAGCCGGCGACCTCACCGTCGACCTCCAGCCCCGTAATCAGTTCCGCATTCATCGCTCGGACGAGAACCTGCTCTGCGGAGGCACCGCTGTGGACGCGCTGAATGGATGAGCCGGGGCCCAGCAGTCGCAGCTGTTCCTCGTTCCCCGTGATCGAAGCGGGCACCTCTTGCCAACCGACGGCAGCGGCCAGAACGAACCGGTGGCGATCGGGAATCCACAAATAGAGTGCTGCCTGTTCGACACGTAGTACTTCGCAGCACGAGCCGAGCAAGTTCCCGGCCACAGCATCCCGCTCCCAGAGATTGCTCACTGCCCGATTCATACGCAGAAGGGCGCGATCGAGTTGGTACTTCTCGCTGAAGAACTCGCGATCAATGGATCGCTGTAAGCCATCCTTCAGCCAGAGTAAGACGTAGACGACCAGCATCAGCACGACCACCATCGGCACCGTTTGGCCAAACAGCGAGGCGTTCTGGCTATGAATCACGACGCTGCCGACACCGACGATAGCGCTGAAGAAAATCCCCAGCCCCGCGCTCAAGACAAAGTACCACATGCCGCGGCTCAGGATCTGCTCAATCAGCAGGAGCTTGAACCGTGCAATCCCGATGGTGTACGCCAGCATGAACGAGAGGCTCGCGAGGAACATGGGCCCCTGAGAATCTCCCAAGGCAAAGCGCGCGGGGCTGAACAGGGCCAAGTACATCGCGTACCCGACGGGGATCGATGCGGCGATGCCTGCCCAGAGAATCGACTGCACTTGTTGCCGCTCGACCGGGCTCCGGGCGCGGACCAGACTCTCACCCATCGCGACCAGACTGCCGGTGAAATACAACAGAGACACACTTAAGTAGCTCAAAATAACGGTCTGCAACAAGCTCATCAGCAAGGATGACCCGCGCGAGATCGTTTGCTCCAACGCCTGCGCCAATGGCCCTTCACCCCAGGACCGCGACAGCCCCCAGCTGGTCAGAATCAACAGTGCCGTCCCCAGTGACATCAATACCGGGGGAGCATAAATCGCCACCAAGCCCAGTTGAGGAGATCGGGTGAGCCACGGCTTGGGGCTGGGGTAGGTCAGGAAAAAGTGCAGCAGAATCGGTGGAAGAAAGACCGCTGAGACAGCAAAGGGGAGGGTTAACCAGAGGCTACCGGAAATGACCCACCAATGATGCCCCCCGACAAAGGCCATCAGCGTCACGCCGCCCAGATAGCAAAACAAGCGGAGCGGCTGATCGAAGGGGCGCTGCCAGGCTGCCAGTACGCTCACGAGAGTGATCGCCAGCTGGAGAATAAACCAGAGGAGAGTGACCCCCACTCGGACCGCAGACTGCCGTTCCAGTTTGAGCCAGCCGTGGAGTATCGACTCCGCCCCTGCACGTCGAAACCGGACTTTGACATATCGCGTCTGGTCGGGGTACTCAATGAGAGTCAGGCGAGAAGTGGCCCCCAAGGTCTTACTCAGAGTCTCGACATCTCTTTCTGCCCCCAATGATCCTCCGGAATCAATGTGAGCATTTCTTAAGGCCGCATGTGCCCAGGCAAAATCGACGAACGAGCGAATGGGTCGCCCATGAAACTCCACCAACACATCCCCGGGAGACGGAGGAGTGCCCACGCTGGCCGAGGGGCCAACCCGAATCTCGACCCCTTGCGTCTCGACATCATTCGCAGGCAAACAACGGAGGCCAGCATCGGGGCTGGTCGCGACGTACCACAACTCCGTGATGCAGTAGAGGACTGCCACAGCCGTGAACACAGCGAGGGTGGAGGACGAGTTTCTCACGCGCCGAACTAAACTCCCGTACACACTTCCGAGCGCCGAACAACACCTTCACAGTACGGCTTCAGCGCCGATTCGTCAAACCAACAGAGATAAACATCACTCACATTCAGGACATCTTATGAGGAATGACATGTTTCCCAGAGCGCCGACATTTTATTTTGGTTCTGGCACAGAGACTGCATATTGAATTCTTTGTCTGACCCCGAAACCCTTGGAGAGAACGAAAGCCAACGCCCCGATTCAGCCAGTTGCCGTCACGTAAGCAGCCTGACCAATTTCTGCGACCTTGACCACAAATGCGGCCCTTTGGCGTTGGTATCACTCTCTGGGGGTTTTTTATTGCGCTCACGGAAGTCCACCACAACTCAACGGAGTTGCAGGGAGGCAGTCCTCAGGTGCGGAGGAATGGAGTCCTCCGTCTCTTGACGGACTTTGTTTCTGACACTCCTCACGGAAGCCGATAGGCTTTCCAGAGTGCCCTGTTTTTCTCAGCCGCACACCGATTACGGTCCATTGCTGCAGAGCCATGCAGGGGTACACAGATCGCACAGATTTCCACAGATTTGCAACCGGCTGTGGCGGCGATCTCACGTGATCGGTTGCGTGACGCCCCTCTGAATCTGTGCCGATCTGTGAAATCTGTGGACAAATCCTCGGTCTCGGACAAGTCGGGATGAGGTAGGCCAAACGTGGGCCATGGCAGTCGATAGCAGGCAGTCGACTGCCGTGAGGAGTGTCTGATTTCTCACTGCCGTTCGGCTGGCGCGATCACCGGTTCTCTACCTCTTCCCCAGTTGGGCCGCCGTGAGTTTGACAGTCGGCAGGGCAGCGTGGCTCTTCGACACCACAGCGACTTGGTACTCGCGAATGACATATCCACAACGTTCGTGCCAGACACAGAATATGTGCTCTCCGACCGGGAGTTTCTCCAACTTGAATCGGCCCTCCTGGTCAGTGATCGCTGCGTAGGGGTGATCGAGAACGGTCCAGTAGCCGTCCATCCAGGGGTGGACATCGCACACCACTTTCATTGGCAAAGACTCCGGAAGTGGGTAGCGGTGATTGATCCCGGCGGGGGAGTTTGGCTGGACGATGAGCCCGACTGCGGAGTTGTTCACCGGATTGAAATGGGCATTGTGTGCCACCATATCCGTCATCTTGACGTTCAGATCCTGTCCCACCCGCAAGATCCCGCAGTGAGGCACATACCGGCACCCTTTCACAGTCAGATCAGCCTGCGCCGGAATCGCTTTCAGGTCGGGATGAATCCGCCCCGGTGCCTTCTTCAGGTAAACAAAAATATTGGCGATCCCCTTTGTCGTCGGGTCGACCACCAGCGTTTCGTCTAGCATCTCCTGGCAACCGCAAAGCTCCCAGTCCTTCGACTGGGAATCGCGAGCCTTGAATCGCAATTGCGGCTCGTACGGACCATCAAGGAGAAACTGCCCCTCGATCGATCCCCAACCGGGATCGGGTGCCGATGCTTCTTCCGCACTCGCCCCGGAGATCACCCCCAATAGCAGGGCGGCCAGCACGATGACGGTTTGGTCAGCCTTCACAAACTGTTCCCCCGAAAACGAATGGGATCGGAGGGCGACCTTGGGTTCATTTCCCGACACTCGCTCCCTTTTCGCCGGCCACGCGAGCGGGCTGGGACGGAGAACCTTTCGATACACTCAGCTTCTGGGTATTGACTTGATTCTCCGCCAACGTCGTTGTCAGAGTCAGGTACACATCGCTCAACTCGCGGCGCAGGGCATCGACCTGCTGGACCACTTCATTGCGGGCGGTCTCCTCCCGACGCAGGGTCTGCACGAGTCCGTCTTTCACGTCTGGGCCGGCCTGATCCGTCGCCTCGGAATTGCCATTCAACTCTCCCATTCTCTCGTCCAGAGTCGACTGTGAAGCAGTCAAGTTCTGGTCCTGATAAGCCAGCATGGCTGTCTCGTGAACAATGTTTTGATCGGCCAGAATGACGAGTGTCCGCAGGGCCACAATCGCACTCAGATTGTCGTGTGGCACTGACTCACGAATCCGGTACTCACCACGCGGCCAACTTTCTACCTCATTTGGATAAGGAGGCCGGGTCAACTTCCCACCCGCACTGTCCTGCCGCACTTCCGTCAACTGGAAATCGCCGATGTAGACCGACGGCCCTTCAGCACCGGTCCCGAAGACATGCACAATCGGGAGCTTCGCGGGATCGGCCTGACCACGCCCGATCCCCACGTTGGAACCAGCTCCGAGTTCAATCGAACCATCCATCGACGGAGCAGCCCCCGAATTCGGAGCGACCCACGCCTTGCCCCAGGTATCATTTTCCCAGTGGACCAGATTCCGGGCGTCCTCGAATTGCCTCTTGGCCGTCTTGGCGTCCTTTTCGGCCGTCTCAATCTTTGCAGACGTGACCTCAATTTTGGACAGCCAAGTCGACCGGGCCTTGAGCACACCCGTCGTGAAGTAGACCGCTGCCATCAGGCAAAACAGCAGGAATCCCATCAGAAGTTTGCCGTAGAAGTTCATCGCATTCCCCGAACGCAGCTGCCGATTCACCCGAGTGATACTCGAAGGAGAGTACCTCACATCCCGTATCGGTCGGAATGGTCAAACTCAGCAGCCCGATCGGAATTCTGCCGAGTGTGCCGAATTTGGCGACTCTGCGGACTGTTTAACACCACGATGCTACGCTCCGCGATCGGGCCGAGTCAAGACCCTGGTTCTCAGTATGTGGCAATCTCATCGGGAGCCACTCCCAGAATTGTGGCGATTGTGTGGAGTGTGGTCTTGTGGTGGGTATATTCTGCACCCTGCTCAATTCGAGCAATGGTTTTGGCGGAGATCGGGGCGAAGTCTTCGCGGCGCTTCCCACGCTGTTTCCGAAGCCGTCGCAAAGAGGCTCCGAACGATTGGTCCGTGATCTGGCGTTGTTGGGCGATGCGCCGTCTGTAATCCGGATCGAACTCATACAGGATGGCATCGGTCGCAGCTTCGTAAGTCCCCAATCGCACGGTCTGACCGCTGTCGGTGACCGAGAATCGTCCGAAGTCCGGGGCAATCCCGTCTCCCGATGTTTCGAAGGCCGAAAAAGGAACCGTCAAAGAGCCCAAGTGGCCCCTCCACAACGTGATCGTCTTCGAGGATTGATCCACAATCCCACCGATGAACAGATCGGCTCGGTGATCCGAAAGGAGTGCTTCGACGAGTTCATCTGGTGGCAGACTCTCCTCGCGCATCGCATAGGCATATTTTCCAAAACAGTGCTGGAGCGCCGGGAGTGTTTGCGGGCTCATCGCATGGAACAGCATCGCGTTCCCCAAGGATTTGGCTGGCCAACTTAAAGCGCGTAGCAGCTTCTCTGTGGAGTTCGGATCGTAGCTAATCCAAAGTGTGTCCTTGGTCGCCTGGCTCAGCGATTGCAAGATGGTGGCAGCCGTTGAACCGACAAGCGTGGGGTGCAGCGGTGTCAACGACCTGGAGAGCGACTTGCTATTCCCCAGCAGAAACGTCGTACTGACCGTTACCGGGAGTGGCTTTACTGTGGGCATGCAATCACTTCACTTCCGGGGACTCTCGATCATCGATTGGATTGGCAGGGTATTTGCAATCCCATTCCTGCTGTAGTTGTTTCCATGAGTCCGCCTTGTGGATCTGGGTCAACAGTTCTACTGGAACGTCCGCAGGATCTGGGATCCGATCCATGAACTCACCTGTTCTCAAGTCGATCCGCCAAGCCAGCGCCCCCCGGAGTATCGTGACATGCGGCGGTTCGCGAGACTCCTTCTCGCGAATTTTGACCTTCCAGCGAGCCCGCTTGAGCGATTCCGAGATCGGGAGATCGAATGGCATCATCAATTCCTACAGTCGTCCAGCCTGTGTTGGACGACTGTCAAGAGTGTAATGTATGTCCCATTGTCATTGATTTCAATAGAGGACATTTACGCAAGAAGAGGAACGGCGTCACTTTCCCTTCAGCGCCTGCTCGATCACCCCATCCAGCTCTTCTAATCCCCGGTTGCTGTCCACTTCGTAAAATCCAACGTGGTAATGCAGGATCGTTCCATCGGTTCCGATCACCACCCACAGCGGCAGATTGACATCAAACTTTCGTGGATCGCCCAGCGCCGCCAACGCCCCCTTGGTCTCGTGGCCCAGCGGGTAGCCGATGTTCATAAACTCCCGCAGCTTCCGGGCCGACCGCAGGGCAGCCGGAGCGGTCTTCGCATCTTGCAGCTGTTTGTCGGAGATGATGCCGATCACCTGCACGTGGTCCTGGCGTTTCTGGGCCAGGAAGTCGAGGTAGCCGATCTGACCGTACGGCTCCGCGAGCGGTTTTTCCTGGTACTCCCAGAAATGCAGCACGGTGATCCGTGCGGGCTTCGCGAGCGAGATCGGCTCGCCTCCATCCAGGGGTATGACGATGAATGGGGGTGCGGGGCGGCCCACGAACTTGGTGGCCAAGTCAGCGATGGCCTGCTCCCGCTGCTGCCCGGCGGTCACATCCTTGCGAATGACGCCAGCGAGTGCGGCAAATGGGGTATCCGCAGTGGCCTTGTCGATCTCGTCGAGAGCCTCATTGGAAGGAGGAGTCTGAGGGGCAGTTTCACGGTTCGCATCGTGCCCCGCCGGGGGCTGCATCTGGCTCTTCAGCTTCAAGAGTGGACCGGTCGCCTTCGTCCAGGACTCCACCAGCGTGGCCTCCGCACTGGCCAGCTCTTCCAGCTTCAAGTTCAGATTCCATTGCTCACCCATCCCGACAAAGAACCGATGCTCAGCCGACGAGATCGTCCCGTTCGACTTCTGCACCGTCAGCGAAGTTCGGCGGCCTTGCGGAGCATTGATCTCCAGCTGCCAGCAGGGTTGAGACTTCACCACCGGCTCGCCGATGACGCGATAGTTCAGGTTCCCCTCGGTCCAGTCGGCATCCAGCACGAGCTTGTCAAACCCGGGAAAGACGCCAAACCGCAACCCGATCCAGTGGTGTTGTCCGTCGTGAGTGTGCCGCTGGACGGGCAGGCCCGGTGAGGGCTGTCCCAGGGCATCGAACTCGGTGCGTCCGAACTGCGCGTCCCACGGCTGTTCTTCGCTCGACTGATCCATCAGATACAGTACGACCGGATAACCGCTGGACTGAGGCAGCACGAGGCAGCGAATCTCGAAGTCCCGCACGGGTTTCGATTCCCCGTTGGTAGCCGTCTCACTCAGTGCAGCTGCATACCGCAAAGAAAGCGGCTGCCCCGCAGCGTCGTCCGCCCTCGCAGAGCTTCCCACCAGCAGTAGGACGACAAAAGCAGACAACACACGCAACATGGCGGACTCCGGACAGGGGACACAGTCCCGCATCTTCGCGGGAGGAAGAAGAATCGACAAGCGGAAGAAGCGTCCGCCAGAAAACCGGGAGTGCGAGACGCACTTTGCATTTCAGACGATCGCCCACGGCACTTCGCACATCCCCACGATCCGGGGGAGTGACAAACGCAGAGGTCGCAGAGTACGCAGAGGAAGAACAGAGAAGACAAGAGAAGATGAGATGAGTCAAACAGGAAACGGCCTTCCCCACGAGAGATTCTCCGCGAACTCCGCGCCCTCTGCGTTTCCACTCTGGCCCTCGCCAGCCAGAGAACTTCTTTCCCGGCCAAGAAACACATCCGTCCCCGTGAGAACGGATGGTCCCCCACACGCCCCCCTGATTATTTTCTCATGATCCGGTAAATCCTCTGCGTTTAGCTTCAGTCATTCGGCAATCGAAGTGAAGCACAACAGAATGAAGAGATCCGAGGGCGATCCACATGAACAATCACAATGTGAGCCTCGCACTCGAAAAACGGGCCCGGTTGCCGCTCGGCCAGAGGGGCTTCCCCGGCCTGGAACAGGGGTTACGGACCAGATCCCTCTGCTTCGGTACGAAACGTCCCCAGCGCCCGCTGGCGGTTCTCGTGCCGCACTAACTGGCCACACGCCGCAGCAATGTCTTGTCCGAGAGAGTACCGCAGTGTCGTGTCGATTCCAGCGGCCTTGAGCTGAGCGGCGAATGCCTCGCGGGTTGGCTTGTCGCTCCCGATCAGGTGCGGCGACTCCTCGATCGGGTTGTACGGGATCAGGTTCACATGCACCCGCAGGCCAGAGACCCACTCGATCAACTCGCGGGCATCGGCCTCCGAGTCGTTCCGCCCCGCCAGCATCAGGTACTCGATCATCACCGGAGACTGCGTCTTCGCGTTCACAGCTCGGACCGTCTCTCGCAACTGGTCGAGCGGGTAAGTCTTGGCCAGCGGGATCAGCGACTCGCGCATATCCTGGCGGACGCTATGGAGACTCAACGCCAGATTCACCAGCGGGAACCGGTCCGCACACCGCACCATCGCATCGGCCACGCCGACTGTCGACACCAGCAGCTTTGTCGGCGCGTGATGAAACATGTCGGGAGCAGTGAGGGTCTCGATCGTCTCGTATAGATTCGCCTCGTTGTGGAACGGCTCCCCCATCCCCATGAAGACGATGTTTCGCACCTGACGCTTCTCGGGGGCCAGCAGCTGCCCCGCGATCACAAGCTGATCGAGGATCTCCGCCGACGATAGATTGCGGGCGATCCCCATCTTCCCCGTAGCACAAAAGTCACACGCGGCCGCACACCCGACCTGACTCGACACACACAGAGCGGTCCGCCCCGAGGCGACTCGCAGAATCACCGATTCGATCAGCATCCCGCTGGCGGTCTTCAGCAACAGCTTCGTCGCCCCATCGACGGTCGAGTCACTCCGGTGATAGAGCGACAGTGCATGCACCGTCACTCGTTCAGGAGCCGGGAAGCCAGCCAGAGCCGCCTCGTCCGATAGAAAGTGCTTCAGCAAATCGGTCCGCAGCCGCCGCACAACGGTCGGGTCCAGTCGCAACTCCTTGCGGAGTGCTTCCAAGGCCGGACGATCGAAGAGATTGACGGAGTGGGACATCGGAGGAAAGTGTACCACAGCCGCTCGTACTGGGAATTCGTCCTGCGAAGAAGCGAACCGAGTGTGCATCAGAAAAGTCGGCAGCGACTCCCCCAGTGCGTCTTGTTTCAAGGGGGGAGCCGCAGATGAACACAGGGCGGAGTCTTAACCAAGTGACTGTGGGTGGCGGGGTCAGAAGGCTTTGCGCATGGCCCCGGCGCGGTTGAACTCGGTTAAGCGATTCGCTCCAGAGAACGAGGATCTCTATCGTCCAGGGCGACACTTTCGAGGCAGCGATCGGAGAACAAGCGAGCAACCGAATCCCAAGTCGGGGCCATGCGCAAAGCCTCCTGACCCCGCCACCCGGACCTCTCGCACTGGGAATTTGTCCCATGCGATCAAGGCCCGGACCGTGACTACGGATGCTCACGCAGCTGCAGCGCCGATTCGGTGACCAGTTCCACCATCAACTGGCGAATGTTCGAATCATGCTGCCGGAAACTCTCGGTCCTCTGCGAGAGAAACTCACTCCCGAAAGCCCGCACCGGTTGCTTCGCGAGGTGGTGGAACAGCTGCTCGACGAACGACTCGCGGCACTCGGGGCTGTCGACGAGGAAGTGGGCGAGGTCGAGAGCGCCGTTGAACTTCACCTCCTCACCGGAGCGTGCGATGTAGCTGCCGGAGGAGTCGACGGCGCGGCTGTTTTCCTCGGTGCGAAAGCGGCCGATGGCGTCGAACTGCTCCAGCGTGAAGCCGAGCGGGTTAATCATCGTGTGGCAACTCTGGCACGCCGTGGGGCTGGTCTGGAGCGTGATCCGCTCGCGCGTGTTGAGATCTTTGTGCAGGTCGGGAGCCAACGGGGCCACCGCGATCGGGGGCATCTTCAGTCGCCTCCCGAGCAAGCTGCGGGAGACGAACACCCCGCGATGAATCGGCGAGCTGTTCTTGTCGTAGGCGAGGCACGCCAAGACCAGTGGGTGCGAGAGCAGCCCCGCGCGGGCCTGCCCCGGTAGCGAGACCGACTGGAACGGGGCGTCGGCAGGGAGGTCGACTCCATACACAGCGGCCAGTCGACCATTGACGTAGACCTGATCAGAGGTCAACAGCTCGCGGAAATCGCCCGACCGCTTCCACACGATGTCGTCGATAAACAGGTCGAGTGAGGTCCGCAGGTCGGCGACCACTTCGGGAGTGAACTGCGGGAAGGTTTCTTTGTCTTTCGTCAGTTCGGGATGGTGGTCGAGCTTCAACCAGTGCTGCACAAAGTCGCGAATCTTAGCCCGGGCTTTGGGCGACTTGAGCATCCGTTCGGCCCAGTCGGCAATCTGCTCGCGGGTCTGGAGTTGCCCCTTCCCCGCCGCTTCCCGCAGGCGTTGATCGGGGATCGAATCCCAGAGCGAGAACGCCAGCCAACTGGCGGTGTCGTAGTCGTCGAAGTCGCCGATGTTGACCTCCCGATAGAGGAACCGGGGCGATTGCAAGACCAGCGTGATCGTGCGGCGCGTGGCCGTGTCGATGTCGATCCCCTCGGAGAAGTGGCGTTCGATGTAGAACGCTCGCTCCTCATCGTTGAGGGGGCGACGGAAGGCTCGCTCGGCGAACTTGCCACAGAACTCCTGCACCTTGCGCGAGCGGTCTTCCGCATCGGGTTTAGCATCGCTCAAACGCTCCAAGTTCTCGACTACCCCAGCTGCGACTTCAAGGGCGGCTTGGGTCGTGGCATCGTACCACTCCTGGGAGACGGCGCTACCGCGTTCGTAGCCCCGGCTGCGATCATCGGGCGGGAACGGCGTGTTGAGGACGAACGTCCGGGGACTCCACTTCGGTGAGAGGCACTGCTGCGGGATGACCTCGATCGGACGGAGCGGCGGCTTCCACTTCAACCGGATGGAGGCGGTTTTCTCCTTCGACTTGAAGAACTCCAGTCGCAGCCGGTACGCGCGGCCCGCCAGCAGTCGGAGCGTCTCGCGGTATTCTCGCTGGTCGCCGGATCGCACGGAGATGTCGATGAAGGGCTGTTCGCTTTCGTTGAGATAGAGCCGGGCTCCGTTCTCGGTCTCGACGACCAGTTCGTAGAGACCGGTCTCAGGCGGGAGGAGTGAGCCCTCCCAGTGCATGGAGAACTCTTCCTTCCCAATCTGCTCGCCGGGTGAGCCTTCGCCGAACTGGAAATCGATTGCAGGGTCGACGCGTTCGATGACGCGCGACTCTTTCTTCTGCCGACGCTCTTTGTAATAGTCGGCTTCGAGTCCCCGGTCCTCGCTGTCGTCACGTTCGCCGTGAAAGCTTTCGAAGAGATCGGCGACGGCGTTCTCGTACTGCTTCACTGTCAGATGGGATAGCTCGACACGGGCCGGTCGGTTCCGCTCCTGAGCCAGAATCGAATAGAACGCTTCGTGGATGAAGGCCGCGACCTTCTCGGATTCGGGGGCGGGGCACTTCTCCAGCTTGTCTTCGGGCATCGTCTCGTGGATGAGTTGGGCCAACTCCTTGAGCGACCGATCCCCGACGAGTGGAGCACCGACTTCGGTGGTCCCTTCTCCCTTCGCTCCATGACAACGGGCACATTGTTGAGCGTAAATCTGCTCACCGGTGAGGTCGTCCGCGCGCGTTCCCGAGGCAGCCAGCATCACCGCCAGCATGGCCCACGCCATGATCCAATGACAACTGAGACGGGGCATGGCAGGAACTCGGGGGCGGGACAGCTGGGGCAAGAGCAAACCCCTCGTGGCCGATAAGTGCCAGCGCGGGGGGGGGGGGGGGCGGAATGCCAGTAACAAC
>JANPCU010000315.1:0-42252 GCA_031431195.1 Planctomycetota bacterium
GCCGGGCTTCGGCTGTTTCTTACCACCTTATACACTCTCCCTTTCCCCCCCGCCCCCCCGCCCCACGCTCGCCGGACTTACTCTTTGAATGACTCTTCACTTATGGCGATGCGACACAACGGACGAACGATGCGCGACGGACGAGACGATGGTCTCCGCCCGCTGCGGAGCCTCGACCTGTCGCAGGTGCATACGTTCGCCGACCTGCTCAAGGCCATGGGCGACACGGCCTTCTCCGGGCGACAACTCGGCGAGGCGTACGATGTCCTGATCGAGATGATGCAGCCGGAGAACCCCGTCAAGGTGGTGCTGACGCTCTCCGGAGCGATGACCGTCGCTAAGCAGGGGAAGATGATCTGCGACATGATCGACCGGGGGATGGTCGATGCGGTGGTGTCGACGGGGGCGTTGATCGCGCATGGGTTGACCGAGTCGATGGGCCTCACGCACTATCGACATGACCCAGCCAAGAGCGACGAGAAGCTCTACGAACTCGGCTACAACCGGATCTACGACACGCTGGAGATGGAGGCCAACCTCAACGATGTCGAGGTGCTCGTCCGGCGGACGCTCGAAGACAACCACGTCCCCGAGGGCGGCTGGTCCTCGGCTCGTCTCTGCCGGGCGTTGGGGAAGAAGCTGCATGATGAGGATCTGGGCGTCGGCATTCTGCGGAGTGCTTACGAGCAGAAGGTTCCGGTCTTCATCCCGGCCTTTACCGATAGCGAAGTCGGTCTCGATGTGGCGACGTGGGCCATGAGCAAATGGGTCAAGGAGCAGAAGCTCGACCCGTCGACGATGACACCGGAAGACCTGATGCGGGTGCCGCCCCCGTTCAATCCATTCCTCGATCTGCTGGAGTACGCGCGGCTGATCGGGAATGCCCAGACGCTCGGCATCTTCACGATCGGCGGTGGTGTCCCTCGCAACTGGGCCCAGCAAGTCGCCCCGTTCTACGACATGACCAACCTCCGCGTCGGCAGCCAGTTCGTCGCCCCGCGATTCAAATACGGCGTCCGCATCTGCCCCGAACCGGTCCACTGGGGCGGGCTGTCGGGGTGTACCTATATCGAGGGGGTCAGCTGGGGGAAGTTCATCTCGCCGAAAGAAGGTGGCCGCTTCGCCGAGGTCTACGCGGATGCGACTGTGGCTTGGCCGATCCTGATGAAGGCGGTGTTTGAGACGCTCGATGCGGCGGAGAAGCCAAGGGCATCGAGCGAGACTTGAGTCGAGATCGCGCGAATTGCCGAGCCATCCAGATTCCCTCACCTGGAAAGCCCTGGCCGATAGGCATTCGACACAGGTGCCCAGATGACTCGACAACCCCATGATGGTCTGCTCTATCTGCAAATGTACCCACGCCTGAAGAAGTGGATCAATCAATGTGTCGGTTGCCAGCGATTGGGGTGTAAGCCTGAGCTGCCGATCACTATCGGTCCTGGCCCCGCCGCTGAGAATCTTCGACGCTATTTTCCTGAGATGGGTATCGACTCTGATGGACTGTGTGAGCAATGCACACCGGCGATGGGCCATGATTCGGCTTGACCGAGAATGCAGGCAGCCCCAAGCGTGCGGATCAGCTGGAGCTGCGTTCACCCGATCAGGGTTGCCCACTGAGGAAGTGGAAGCACACGGCCCTGACAGGCTGGAAGCCTATCCCACGGTCGGCTGGCGTTACTGATCTGTCTTGGTCGTCTCGGGGCGAACTGATAGTAAATCCGCTTCGATCATTGACATGATCACCTGTCGGGCCAGCGGGGCAGCTGCCTTGCCGCCGGAGCCGCCGTGTTCGAGGAATACGGAGAAGGCATAGCGGGGGCGGTCAGCGGGTACGTAACCGGCGAACCAGGCGTGGTCGGGTTTGTCGCCGCCGACTTGAGCGGTGCCGGTCTTGCCTGCCACGAGCAGCCCCGGCACTTGCGCCTTGTGACCGGTTCCCTGATGATGTTCGACGGTCAGCTCCAGTCCCTCGCGTATCGCTTGCAGGGTGCGGTCGGAGAGCAGTCGCTCCGGCTCCGTGGATTGACCGTAGCCTGGACCCCCAGGTCCAGGCGGAACGGACATGGGCGTCCGTTCTACGGCACTGGCGAGTTGAATAACCGTGGTGGATGTCGACGAGTCAGTGGCCTCGGTCTGCATGAGCCGTGGCGTGATCTCGCGCCCGCCGTTGCCGATGATCGCCATCAGCTTCGCCACTTGCAGTGGAGTCACGGTTAGATCGGCCTGCCCGATGGCGAACTGGCGCGTTGTGCCGGGATACCAGCGGTGGGCCTGGCCCGCTGCGAAGCGCGAGGGCACATGTCCCGCGCGTTCGCCGCCGATGTCGATCCCGGTCGAAGAGCCGAAGCCCAATCGCCTGGCCCAGGTTTCAATTGGCTGGGGTCCGACTCGCTCAGCCACGTCATAGAAGTAGACGTTGCAGGACTGGCTGAGTGCCGTGGGGAGCGTCACATTGCCGTGCCCGACCCCGAAATGCCGATAGACGAAACAGCGATCATGTTCGGGATCGTTCAAGTATCCCTGGCAATGAAACGGATCTTCGGGAGAGAGGACGCCGAGTTCGAGCCCCGCGATCGCGGTCACCACCTTGAACACCGAACCGGGCGGGACGGTGGCTTGCGTCACTCGGGAGATGAACGGGTGGCGAGGATCTTTCGACCACTGGCTCCACTGTTCCTTCGATGGATGCTGCATCGCGGCGAGGTCATAACGCGGACTGCTGGCGGCGATCAGTGTCTCTCCGCTGCGTAGATCCAGAACGACAATGGCTCCGGCGGAAGGGATCACGGCCTCTGGCGAACCATCGGGGGTCGCCTCGGTCGAGTCCTCCAGCGGCTGCCCCGCGAGGACCTCATCGAGCAGCTGTTCGGCTTGCTGCTGGAGGGTGGCGTCGATGGTCAGCGTGATGTCGGACCCGTTGCGAGGCGGGCGAGTGACCTCTTGTTCAATGATCTCACCTGCGTGATTGCGGACGACGCGGCGCAGTCCACGAATGCCGCGCAGGCGGGCGTCATAGGCCCGCTCGATGCCGCTCTGGCCATAGCGGTCGCCGACCTCGAGGGCGAGGGGATCGCCCTCGGGGAAGCGAGTCTTCCGCTGAGCAATCGCCGTCGCATCGAGCGGGGTCCGTAGCCCGACGACATGCGGTGCGATCTGACCGAGAGGGTAGATACGCTCACTGGAGGCACGGATTTCGACGCCGGGAAAGCGGGACGGCTGGGACTCGATGGTGGCGACCTGTTCGATCGGGACATTGTCGAGCAAAGGGTGAGTCTCTAGTTCCTCTCGTAGTACGAGGGGCGCGGAGTTCAGTCGCTCCGGGGGTGTGGAGAGTTCTCGCCAGAGTCGGTCCAGTACGGAGTCGTCGGGGTGAGACTGCATCGACTTCAGGGCGCGGTCATGGCGTCGAGCATTCACCGACTGCGACATCGCTTCGATCTGGAGTTGGATCGACTGGCAGCGCTGGGTGAGTTGCTCCGCAGAGCGACCGGTGAGGGTGGCGAGCGATTGCCAGAGTTCGTCGCGCTCGCGGAGGATCGCGGCTTGCATTTCGGCGATGCGGTCGGCGTCTTTCCGCTCACTGCGAGGAAGTCGTTCTCTCGCGCGGGCCTTGAGCCAGTCGGCGTTCACCGGCTCTTCGAGCCAGCGGTAATGCACCTCAATCGAGTACCGGGGCTGATCGAAGGCGAGTACCCGCCCATCGCTGGACAAGATGCGGCCAGCTGTGGCGGGCAGAGTTTCAAACGTCTCGGTCGTCTTGTTCCAAGCCGCCAGAAATCGCTCCGGGATGATGACCTGGAGCCAAACCAGACGCAGCCCGATCAGTAATACGGGGATCAAGAACACCACATACAGGATCCCCAGTCTCGCCCGCGACGCAGCGTCGACCGACCAGCCCGGAGCAGGTGTCGGTTCCCTCCAGGAGTGTTGCAAGCTGTTTCGCATGGGGAGTCGGGAGTGATGGACTCCGCTCAGATCGGGGAATGGAGAGGTCTCGATTACTGGCCGCCGAAGGCCGTGGTGAAGGTCGTCGCGCCATCGACCTTGACTTCGTTTTTCGAGGGAAAGAGCTGGATGACCTGGGCCTCTAACGGGCTGGATGGACCACCCGGATACTGGTACGCATCCACGGTGGCGTTGTCGCGCCCTTTGCCTCGCAGTGTGAACATCTCTTTGGCCTGTTCATATTGAAGCGAGTACGCTTGAGCGAAGAACAAATGTCCCTCCATGGAGGCATTCCCGAGTGCTTCGATGGAGACTGTGGGCGGCTTGCCAGCGGCTTGATCACTGGAGATTTCGACTGTCAATGTGTCGCTACCCACCCAGACCGCATGACTGGCGTTCTCTCCTTCCGTAGACAGGTCGTCGCGTTTGAAGGTCATATTCGCCACTTTGACCGGGGCATAAATGAGCTGGACATCCTCATTGAGCTTACCCCAATGGTCCCGCGTGTTGCCTTCCAATCGACTGGCAAACTCGATGCCCACGTACTCCCACTCCGCGTTCCGAAGGGCATCGGCTGGCCGATTGGCTTGGGCGGTGCCTCGCGACTGGACGAGCATACGGCGAGTTCCGGTGCGTCTCCAGTCTTCAATCGTCCCTGGCCCGGCCCCCTGGAATTGACCCGACTCCTGATTGATTTCGAACTGAGTCAGCTTGGCGATCAACTTCTCAATCAAGAGATGTTTCGAACTGTACTGGTACATTTCGACCGAGACCTGATCAACACATTTCATGGTCTGGATGGCTAAGCCTTGAGTGTCGGGACGATCCGCACTGAAGTCGATGCGTCCATTCAAGACGGCGGTCATCTCTTCTGCACGAATCGTGCTATCGAGGACTCTGGCTTTCACACTTTGGAGGAAGATGGCCTGCTGTCCGTCGAACGTGATCCGTTCGACACACGCGATGTCCGCGATCGCGGGTGGGCTGAGGGCGTTCCCCGAGAAATCGCGATCCACCGGGAATCTGAGAACGCCTTGCCCCTCGATGGTGGCGAGGTTGAGATCGCGGTCGATGACCAATTTCGGGCCCTCCAAGGAGAAGTCTCCGAACTTGGCGATGACCGGCTCGCGAATATTTCCCTTGTCGTCGACCACTCCCCGCAGAGTCAGGATTTGCCGCGTGCCGCCTTCGTTGGTGACATCAAACTCGCGTGCCGTGACCCGCACCGGTTGTTGATCGAAAGGCAATTCGGCCCCTGCGGATGCGGGAGCGACGCGGAAAAACTGAACGCCGTCCACTCCATGCAGTTCCCGGACATCGGCCTGTTGAGTGGCTGCGTCAAAGACTGCCGTGCCGTGAATCTGTCGGCACTCGAAGACAAATGGCTGCCCCGAATTCACTGCGGCGTCCGTCCCCTCGTCGCCGCCTGGCCTGTCAGATCCTGCTCCGCTGGGTCGTGCGGGGTGATTCCAAGGGATCACCGGGCCGGGCGCGACGACGATGTCCACCTGATCAATGCGCCGCCCGACGACTCCTGGGGCCACGAAGGTCACGTTCCCGATGGCTTGAATGCGACGCACCGGCACCTGTTGCGGGTCAAAGCTGCGGGAGGATGGTCGGGAGTTCGAGCCGAGTCGCACCACGCCCGTGTCGAGATCCTCAAGGGGAGGCATCCAGGCCGTCAGCGTCTGACCTGAGAACTGCATCTGATCGAGTTGGCCCACTGTCGCATTACCGCGCAGCGTCAGAATCGTCCACTTCTCTAACGGATTGGGTGTCAGGTCGAACCGATCTTTCCAGTTCGCCCACACGTCTGGAGTCCCCTCGCTCTGCGCATCGGACCGGTGCAGAAACTGCCCCGCTCCGACACCCGAAAGTTGCTCCAACTGCTGGTCAGCGGTATGCCGGATCTCGATCTGCGGGGCTTCGAATTTTTGGAGCTGTCCTTGAAGTCTGCGCCAGACATCGACCCGCTCGGGGTCGGTGAGAGTGAACAGCCCCTTGGCGGCATCGTACTGCAAATCGGCGAGTTCGCAGACCAATCCGTTGAGCGTCGAGCGGAGTGTGACACGTTCTCGCGACACCGAGCGTGGATTCTGGTGGGCTTGGGCCCGGATGTGCTTGAGTTCCATGCGCGAGATCAACCCCGGCTCTGCGGGGAAATCGGGAACTGTCCCGCTCGCGGGGACGATCTCGCGGGAATGGGAGTCGCGCGGACTCGCGATTTCCCCAAACAAGAGCGACAGCAAATTGCACTCGATCTCGTCTGTGTGGTCTGCTCCTGTGGGCCGGCTGACAAGCACTTTTTCACTAAAGGAGGCGACGTTCTGAGTGAAGTCGTACTTGAATGGCCCCTGGCTGGTCACTCGGGTCTGAGAGGGCTTTCCGTGGTCTTCGGTGATGAAGTCGATGGCCACGCGCCCCCTCAATTGGGCGGACTTCGGCCTTTCGGCCACGCGCGGCATGTCGGTCCCGAAGGGGGAATTCGGAACCGCTTCGAACTCGACATTCAGCCCAAAAGCGCTGGTCCCACGAACCTGCACCGACGGACCCGTTCGCGCGGGGCCATACCGAAAATTCACAGCGTGGTCGCTATACAACTGAGCCGTTTCTTCGGAGAAAATGAAGTCCCGTCCATCGACAACCAGGCCATCCGGGCCGGTCATGCGAACCTGACCTTCCAGGGCCGCCGAAACGATCCGTCCCGCATCACCTCCGGAGAGATTGATGGCGTTGTCGGAGAGCTGGCTCTGGTCGAAGAATGGGTTCTCGAACCGCACGCGAGCCGACTCGGCGACGATGGTCAAGGGGGGCTCATCGGGGTGGCGTTCGTCCTTCCAGATCATGGCGAACGGCTGCATGCGAATGGTGTCGCCCGGTGCTGCCGCGCCCGCCTCCAATGAAGTTTTCTCGGCGGCTTCAATCGTCTGCGCGAAGATGAACGATTGCTCGGAGCGTTGCCAGCGAATGGCGGCAGTGTGGAGCCACTCTTCGTGCGAGAGCCAGGATTGCGCAACTGTTCGAGCGGCGCCAGTTGTCTGAGTGGCCGAGGCCATCGGCGGAGGGCGTCTCGCTGGAGTCACTGCTCGTGTCAACGGGGCCATCATCTGGGTGTACAGATGCAGTGCGGCCAACAGGCCGAGACTGATCGCACAGGTGAGGAGGAACCGCTGCATGGGGAGGGAGTTCTGTTTCGCGAACAGTGGGATAGGCTTCCAGCCGGACTTCTTCCGATTCCGACAGGCTGGAAGCCTATCCCACGCTCGGCAGCCAGCCGATGACATCCGTGATGTCGATGAGTCCCACGGGAACCCCGTGTGCATCGACGACGGGGATCTCGCTGATCTTGCGTTCAGACAGGAGGGCCACAATGTCTGTGAACATGGCGGTCACCGGAAGTGTCAGGGGATGAGCGGTCATGACCTCGGCGATCGGGCGGTCGAGGGCCTCGTCGCGGCGCTGCTCCATCAGACGGGCCAGGTCGCTGTCCGTGAACAGTCCTGCCAGTGCTCCGTCCTCATCCACCAGCAGCACGGCTCCGGTGCGACGACCTGGGATCGGCGTGGTGATGAAGACCTCGCGGACGGTCTGAATCGCGCGGGCCAATCGCAGCTCTTCTCGCGGTCGCATGATCTCTGTGACGGATTTGAGCTGGCGTCCCAGGCTGCCCGCTGGATGAAAGACGGCGAACTGCTGTGGGGTAAACCCCCGTTGCCGGGCGACGACCAACGCCAATGCATCTCCAACGGCCAGCATGGCCGTGGTACTGGTCGAGGGAGCCAGGCCCCACGGGCCCGCCTCCTTGAGTCGTCCCAGCAGAATGCGAACATCGGCCTGCTGTCCGAGCGTACTCCGGTCAGTCCCGGTGATGGCGATGATGGGAACACTCATCCGCTTCACCGTCGGCAGCAGTGCCGAGATTTCATCGGTCTCGCCACTATTGGACAAGGCCAGCAACACATCTTGTGGGTGCAAACAACCCAAGTCACCGTGGACCGCCTCGGCGGGGTGTAAAAAATGGGCGCGGGTGCCGGTCGAAGACAACGTAGCGGTGATTTTCTGGCCGACCAGACCCGCCTTGCCCATGCCGCAGACGATCACACTGCCCGTGCAACTCAGCAGCAGCTCGACAGCGGCACAGAACCCGGCGTCGAGCCGTCGGGCGACATCGACCAGCGCATCAGACTCCAGTTTCAGGATCTCGCGAGCATCGCGCAGCTGATCGAACTGGGAATACGGGATGAGTTGTTCTGCCGCAGACATGACCGCTGATCCTCCGGCGGATGGGGAACGGCGGCCTGCCCCATCAGTAAGTTCTGGCCATTCGCGCAGGGCGAAAAGACTCCGGTTCGGCACTGATCCATCACCACCGAGAACCCGGGCCGGGAGTCTACGCGGAATCCCGAAAAATGGTCAACGTGCATCTCGCTGGGTTGGGCAGGCGTTGCGCCGGGGCTGGATGACGCTTGTCCTCCCATCCCTCGTTTTGCGGGTTTTCCGCCGCCGGGAGGGCGAAGCTCCCAAATTCCGCATTGACGGGACACTACTTCGATTCTTCCCAGAAGCGATGGCCCGTGGCTCGGATGAACACGTCTTCCAGCGTTGGCTTGCCCAGAGTGATCGACCGGATCTCGTTCGAGAATTCACTCGTCAACGTGTGAACCAGCTTCGCCCCCTCGGGCGCTTCGATGCGGAGTTGAGTCTCGAACAGCTGGGGGGTGAGGTGCAACTGGGCCTGGATATTCTGGCAGAGTGCAGAGGCTCGTTCGGCATCGTACGCCTGGATCGTGATGCAGTCGCCGCCGATGCTGGAGCGCAGTTCATCGGGTGTCCCGAGGGCAGCCAGGTGACCATGATCGAGGATGGCGAGGCGGTCGCACTTCTCGGCCTCTTCCATCAGGTGTGTCGTCACCAGCACCGTGACGCCCGACTCGGTCCGCAGGCTTTGCAACGCCCTCCAGAGGTCAAACCGCGCCCCCGGATCCAGGCCCGTACTGGGCTCATCCAGCAGCAGTACACGCGGTTCATGCAGCAGGCTTTTGGCGATCTCGACTCGGCGTTTCAATCCGCCCGAGAGAGTCTGCACCAAGTCATTCGCCCGGTCCGCGATCTGGAACCGCTCCATCTGCTTCGCCACTCGCTCGCGCAGCACCGCTCCGGACAGTCCGTACAGCCGACCTTGGTAGACGATGTTCTCCCGCACGGTGAGCTTCACATCGACGCTGGGAGACTGGAACGTCACTCCGATCGACCGGCGGACCTCATCCGGATTTGAGCGGACATTGAACCCCGCGACCGACAGCTCGCCCGACTGCACGGGCATCAGCGTCGAAAGCAGCTTGAACAGCGTCGTCTTCCCACCGCCGTTGGGGCCGAGCAACCCGAACACTTCGCCCGGTTTCACGGAGAACGACAAATCATCCAGTGCGACACGGTCGCCATAGCGGTGAGAAACAGCGTCGATCTGAATAGCGGGCATGTGACTCCGTAGGACGGGCACATTTGCCCGTCCGTGCTAAGTATCCCATCAAGCCACCGATGACCTCGATAAACTTGAGACGTTGTCTGCCGCGAATCGGATGGACGGACGGGCAAATGTGCCCGTCCCACGAAGAGAGCCCATCCTACTGAATGTCAGTGCCCAGGCTTATGCTCAGCTGCGGGGGCAGGCACCGGGGCGGGTTGGTTCACTTGTGGCACATCGGGAGTGTAATAGTGCAGGCCGATATCCGGCGTCAGGGCCACCATCAGCCCGATGGCGAGGATCGTCGTCGGCAGCAGGATGATGAACTTCCAATTCCCCTCGAACTTCAGGTGCATGAAGTAGGTCAGCACGAAGAGCGCCTTCGCCACCGCGACCGACAGCACCAAGAAGACGATCACCCACCGCAGAGATTCACTCTTGATGAGGTCGAAGAGAATCGACAGCCCCGTGCAGATGCACAACGCGATGAAGATCGCGAAGTAGTTCACATGCGGGTGAGCACCGTGATCGTCATGCCCAGGGGCGGCTGCGGGAGTGGCGGCTTCGTGAGACATGGTCAGGAATCCCGACTGAAAACTGAAAAGTGAGAACTGCTCTGGCTGAACGCTGACGGCTGATCGCTGCTTCACGACGCCCGCATCAGGCCCGGCAGGATGTACAGCAGCGGGAACAGGAAGATCCACACGAGGTCCACGAAGTGCCAGTACAGGCCAGCGTTTTCCATGAAGTCGCTCCACTTCTCGTTGAGTCTACTCCCCTGCATCAGCAGCACCGTAAACAGCGTCATTCCCACCAGCACGTGGATGGCATGGAACGCTGTCATCAGGAAGTAACAGCTAGCAAACAGATTGCCGTAGGGCATCACAAACGGTTCGTGAATCTGGTGTGCCAGATCGATCACGCCCGCTGGCATGGTCGCAGCGACAATGTTGTCAGCGGCGATTGTGATACGTTCGCCAGTATGGGCCAAAACAGTGAATGCCTGTCTGGGGCTAGCCTTGAACGCTGCCAAGTCCTTTTCATCGACAAGCCGACCCGCTATGTGAGACAGATCACGACCATCAGCGGACTTGAGTACGGGTGTATTGGTGTCGACAATGATCGTCTCTTCATACTCCGACTTGATCCCCAAGTCATGATTGTGATGCGTTCCCAGGCGGCTCTTCACTTGCTCCAGAGTCAGCTTGTTTCCGGAGACTTCGGTTCGCAGTCGGCTAAACTCTTCGTTCCAACCGAGCCACGCCCGCAACAATCGCTCGCGGGGCGTTTCATCAGCGATCTTGGCGAAGGCGTCTGCTTTGGCAGTCGCTGCTGCTTTGGCATCCGCATCCGACGGAGCAGCACTCGCCTTCGCCGCAGCTTCTTTAGCCTCACTCTTCGCCGTCTCGCGATCTTTCTGGATGGCACTCAGTTCCGTGTTCAGTGCGGTCTGCTTCTCGTGTGGCTTGGCATCGCCGGGTACGAGGGTGTCCAGCGCGTTCTCCACGGCCTTCTGCATGGCCCGCACGGTGTTATCCATCGCCTGGAAGTCGTCCTCAGCGATCCTGCCGGGCAGGATGTTGTGCGAGAACTTGCCGTTGTACTCGTACGACTTGATCCCCAGGAACACAAATGCCAGCACCATGGTGTAGACCAGAAACTGTCGGGCACGGGAAAAATTCCGTAGTCCCATCGCTTCGTGAGCCACCACGACAAAGTAGCTCGACAGAATCAGCACGAACGTGTTGATCCCGCCCGCAGCGATATTGATGTGCGTTTCTCGCGTATCGGTCGGCCACCCCGGCGAACCGAAGAAACAGACGATGTACGTCCCAATGAACGCCGTGAAGAACATGATCTCGGTGCCGAGGAACAACCACATCCCGAGCTTAGCGCGCGAGATGGGTATCCCCATTTTCACCGATGTCGTCGCAGGTGTGTGTGACATGTCTGCTTGAAACCCTTCAGCCGATTCACTCGTGTGAATCGGCCAGCTGTCAAATCGTCGCCAAGCCCTAGCTCAGCAATCGCCAATGATCCAATGCAAGCACCGCCAAGAGTGTGGGCAGGTACATGAACGAGGCCCACAACACTCGGCGAGCTGCGGTGTCGTCGCCCTGGCGCGCGAACTGAATCGAGCTCCACAGATACGCCAGTCCCAGCCCAATCGCCGTCAACAGATAGAAGTCGCCCGCCAGCCCACTGAAGCTGGGCAGCAGACTCGCCGGAATGAGAGCGGCCCCATACCCGACCGCCAACAGCCCGATCCCGCGGCCCGACAGTCGCGGCATCATCTTCAGCCCGGCGCTGGCGTACTGGTCACGCAGCAGCCAGGCAATCGCCAGAAAGTGGGGGAACTGCCACAAAAACAACAACGCGAACAGCGAAAACGCCCCCGCATCCAGGGTTCCCGCCGCAGCTGTGTATCCCAGCACCGGAGGCAGCGCCCCCGGAATCGCTCCGACCACGGTACTGAGTCCCGTCCACCGTTTGAGCGGTGTGTACATCCCGACATAGCTCAGCAGGGTGAGAGCGGCCAGCGCTGTCGTGAGTAGGTTGACTCGCAGTGCGAGCCACGTCAGCCCGATCGCTCCCGCACCGACTCCAAAGGCCAGTGCCTCGTTTGCACTGATGCGCCCCGTCGGCAGCGGACGAGTCGCCGTGCGGCGCATCCGCCGATCGGTATCACGCTCGACGTATTGATTGAGTACGCTGCAAGCGATGGCGACCAGTCCGACACCCAGCAACGCATGCAGCAGTAGCGGGACACTCCACAGCCCCCGGCTGCCGACAAAGAACCCGACGGCGACGGTGTAGAGCCCCATTACCGCGATCTTGGGCTTGCAGAGTTCGACGAAGTCGCGGACTCGATATGAAGGGGAGACGCGGGCGAGCGATCCCTCAGTGGTCAGAGGTCGGCTCAACTCGGGGGCGACGGTACTCATGCCGCACCTCCCGCGAGTGATTGCGGAGCATTCGTCGAGACGGGCTCGACCGGCTGCGAGACGGCATGCACCCGAAAGACACGAGCGGCGTACACGACCGACAGCATGAAGGTCAGGATGCCAACGAGCGTGTGGCCCGTGCGGATCGAAACCTGCTCAATCGAATCCGCAACAGCCACATAGCCAGTCGAGGCGTGACCGAACTTCAAGACCCAGGCCGCCAAGCCCAGCAGCACCTGCAGGACCGTGACAGCGGCCAGCAGGGCACCGCCGCGCTTGATCCACGAAACCCCGCTGGTCAGCGCCAGCCACAGATTCGCCAGCAATAACGCGAGTGCCACGAATCCCATCGCGAGATGTTCGTGGAGTCCCGTTCCATGATGGCGGATCAACCCGCCGAGGAAATATTGAAACCCGAGAGCGGCCACGCTCAACAAAGCGAACGGGCGCAGATGTTCGACATCCGCTGTGCCTGACTCTTGCTTCGCATTGATCCAAGGGCGTCCCAGCATGGTGATGACAATGGCCAGGATCGAGAACACGACAGCTGCAAAGGCCCCGTGGACTTGAGCGATGTCGAAACTCTCCCGCAAGACCCGGACACCGCCGAGAACCCCTTGCCCAATCACGCCCAGCAGCACAGCGATCGAGGCCCAGCGCACCGAGCGGCGAGCCTCAAACATGTGAACGACCACCACGAGGCCGATGGCAAACAGCCCAATCGCCATCCCCGACAACCGGTGCCCATGCTCCAGAAACCGATCCCAGTCCTTCGCAAAGTCGCTGAACCACGGGTAGGTCACCATGAACTGGCCATCCGAAGTCGGCCAGTCCCGGAACGCCATTCCCGCTTTCATCGAGGTTGTGAGCGTCCCGAACAAGGCCGTCACCAACGCGACGCCGAGTGTTGCGGCGGCGTATCGATGGAGCCAGGGACGGTAACGAACTTCGGACATGGAGAGTCGGGAGTGGAGAGTCGGGAGTCGGGAGTCGGGAGTCGGGAGTCGGGAGTCGGGAGTCGGGAGTCGGGAGTCGGGAGTCGGACGTTTAGCCGCGACGCGAAGTCTTCGAAGCGGAGCGAGCTTCGCCCACTTAGTGTCCCGCGATAACCGGTGGAGTGTCTCCGCTCTTCGGAGCCGGCCGGTCGGTTTGCAACCAAAAGTCTTCGCTGTGGTTGGGGTCGGAGTACTCATACGGCCCGCGATAGCAGATCGGGACCGACTCGAAGTTTCCGTGTCCGGGTGGCGACGGTGCTGTCCATTCCAGGCCGTTCGCATTCCACGGATTGCGACCGCTCGGCTTGCCGAAACTGCGGCTGTAGAAGAAGTTAAACAGCAGGATCAGCTGGGCGAAACCCATCAGGATCGCAAAACAGGTCATGACCTTGTTCATGGGAAGCAGATGCGAAAGATATTCGTGCTGGTAGGGGTCAGCATACCGCCGGGGCATGCCCGAAACTCCCAGCAGGTGCATCGGGAAGAATGTCCCATTGAAACCGATGAACGTGAGGAAGAAATGAATCTTGCCGAGCCGCTCACTCATCATCCGGCCATACATCTTCGGGAACCAGAACGGGATCGCCCCAAAGCAACCGAACAGCGTCGCCCCGAAGAGCACGTAGTGGAAGTGGGCTACAATGAAGTAGGTGTCGTGGATGTAGATGTCGACCGGCACAGCTGCCATGAAGATCCCCGACAGTCCGCCGACAATGAACAGTGACACGAACGCGATGCAGTTCAGCATGACCGTGTTGAACACCAATCGACCGCCCCACATGGTGCCGATCCAGTTGAACACCTTCACGGCCGAGGGCAGAGCGATCATCACGGTCGAGACCATGAAGGTCATCCCCAGAGCCGGGTTCATCCCCGAAATAAACATGTGGTGCCCCCAGACGATGAACCCCAGTCCGGCAATCGCCGCCATCGAGTACACCATCGGCTTGTAACCAAAGATCGGTTTGCGGCTCATACAGGCCAGCATGTCGCTGACCATTCCCATGGCCGGGAGCAGCATGATGTACACCGCCGGGTGCGAGTAGAACCAGAACAGGTGCTGCCACAACAGCGGCTGGCCCCCACCGACGGTCGGGGCCGTGTCATTCACCACGACACCCGACGGGATGAAAAAGCAAGTGCCCAGCATCCGGTCAGTCACCAGCATGAAGCCCGCAGCTGTCAGCACCGGCAAGGCGAATGACTGGAGGATCGCGGTGATTAACATCGACCAGATGGTGAGCGGCATGCGGAACAGGGTCATCCCCGGTGCCCGCATGTTGATGATCGTGGTCATGTAATTAATCGACCCCATCATCGACGAGAAGCCGATGAAGGTCAGCCCGATTAGCCAGAACGTCTGGGCATGCCCGGACCCCGGAGCCGCCTCCGGCAGGGCCGAGAGTAGCGGATAGGTCGTCCAGCCACTCGCCGAACCGTAACCCGCACAGAAGAAGCTGGCTCCAAAACTGAAGATGGCGGGCCACATGAACCAGTAGCTGAGCATGTTCAGGATCGGGAAGGCCATATCATCCGCCCCGATCATCAGCGGGATCAGGAAGTTCCCGAACGCTCCCGCCAGAATCGGAATGATCACTAGGAAGATCATCACGGTGGCGTGCATCGTGACCAGCATCGTGTAGAACTCGGGCGAAATCTGACCGCCCTCGGCCTTGAACAGCATGCCAAAAAACGGCATCGCCTCCCAGCGAAAGGCCAGCTGCCAGCGCACGCCCAAGGCCAGCGCGCCCCCAGCGAACAGACACAGCAGAGTGGTAATCAGGAATTGCTTCCCGATCATCTTGTGGTCGGTCGAGAAAACATAGGTCGAAATGAACGACCCATGATGCTCATGACCGTGCCCATGATCGTCGGCATGGCCGTGATCGGGTGACGTTTCGATTGCGGGATTGACTGTACTCATCGACTCACTCCGAATCTCTCGTAGCGGAATTCGTCAGAATTCCGACGGCAGAATTCTGACGAATTCTGCTACTCACCCGCCGCCACCTCGGTGGCGGCATCCGGCACTCCGTCGTAGTTTTGCGACTTCGACAGGTTCCGCAAGAACTCCAGGTACTGATCTTCCGGCTCCGCCACCATGCGGGCTTTCATCTTGTAATGACCCCAGCCGCACAACTCCGCGCACAACAGTGTGTAATTCCCACTCTTGTCAGCCTCGAACCAGACCGGAATGTCCAGGCCCGGCACGGCGTCTTGCTTGATCCGCAATTCCGGCAGGAAGAACGAGTGCTGCACGACACCGCTTTGCAGAATGATCATCACCGGTGTTCCGACCGGAGCATGCAGGTCGTTTACCGTGTACAGATCGGTCGGCTGAGGCTTGGGCATCAGCGGCAGGGGCTGGCCATCCTTGTCCAGACCGGGGTAGCGAATCCGCCACTCGAACTGCCGGGCGGTCACTTCCGCAATCGCCCCCCGCTTGGTCTCTTGAGGAAAGCTGGTCTTCACCCGGTATTCGGCCCACACGTCCATCTGATACAGAGCGATGAACAACAGCACGCACGCTGGCACCACGGTCCAGATCACTTCGAGATTGTGGCTGCCGTGCGAGTACCACGCCTTGCTGGTGTTTCCCTCATCCGTCGCAGCTGCCCCCTTAAATAGCACGTATCCCAATGCGACCTGCGTCCCGATGAAGGTGGCGGTCGTGATGTAGAGGATCATGTAGAAGAGCGAGTCGATCTTCTTGCCTAGCGGACTGGCCGCGATCATGCCGGTGGGTCCATTGGATGGATACCACCAGTTCATGTCTGGAGCGATCCAGCAGAGCACGAAGGCCGCAATCGGCCAGAACATGAAAAACAGACACCAGAATCGTTTCACGATGATCGTCCTTGCGGTGCTTCAGACTCCCGGAATCCCCCGGGAGTCACATCGCATGTTCGTGGCGAGAAGAAAATCAGTGAGCGGTGGAAGCCACCGGTGCTGGGGAAGTGGTCGGCGTGGGCGAAGCCGATCCGGCTCCCGCAGCGCGAGGTTCATGAGGCATTTGCAGGACGTAGTTGACCAGATCCCACTTCTGCTGCTCGGTCATCTTGCCCCCAAAGGCCGACATCGGCGTCCCCTTGATCCCCGCCTCGATGCGAGAATAGATGTCGATCGGACGACGGCCCCCACGGTACATGCCCAGTCGCAGGTTGCGTGGCTTGATCTTGTTGCCCCAAGCGTCATACAGACCCGGTTCGGTGTTGAGTTGCTTCGTCACGGTATTGGTCGTGATGGAGTAAGTCTGCGCCCCGTCTCCCAGTCCCGATTCTCCGTGGCAAGCCACACAGTTGAGATTGGCAGACAGGAACAGTTCGCGACCACGCTGGACGGAATCCGCATCGTTGAGGTATCGCTTTTCCTTCGGAGCAATGACCGCATCGGGAGCTTGGGCAGCCACCCACTCCGCGATCATCAGCTCGGAGGTCGCAGTGATCGCCTCATCGAATTCGCCGTCTTGCGACCGCTTCACGAACTCTTCCACGATCTTGGCTTCGGTCTCGCCGTCTTTCACACGGGTCTCCACGCTCGCCAGGGAGTAGTCACCGGCCAACGATTCGTACAACTTGAACTCGGTCTCGCCTCGCATGGAAAGGAACAGTACGTACTCGATGATCGCCTGCGATTCGACAGCCTTGAGCAGCTTGAACGACGGCATGTAAGTCCCAGGGATTCCATCCTCGACCACACGGGCGAGATCACCCCGCTGAGCCTTCATGTTCTCTTTGGTTGAGGTGAACTTGAACAGCCCCTTGCGATAATCGCGAGGTCGCACATTAAGGTACGGTGCGGTCGGCCCCTGTCCATCTCCCGCCACCCCGTGGCAGTGCTGACAGTGTTCGGCATAGAGTAATCGGCCGTGGGTCAACACTTCACCGGGGCCGATGACGATCTTGTCGCCTGGCTGAACTGCCTTCGCAGGGGCCGCGAGCAGTGAGAGAAGATGCGTCTCTTTGTTGTAGCTGTCGAACAGAGCCGGAACGCTCCCCGCTGGGATGGCAGCGCCACTCAGCCAGGTCACTTCCTGTCCCGGCTTCAATTCACGATGAGTTTCGGTCAACAGGATCGACAGATCCTTAGTCGGCGGCGCCTCGTCCTTCGACTCTTCCGACTTCTTTGGTTCCTTCTTCGCCATGCCCGCTTCGAGCACAGTGACCGTGATGACTTGTGAGTCGGTCAGCGATCCATCCGAGACCTGAACGATCACGCCATAGGTATTGTTCTGATCAGAGTCCGTCGGAGTCTTGTGGACCTGTGCAGAGCGAAAGGCCAGCGCCCCCGACGTGCTGTTGAGTTTGAATTGCTCGGCATCCGGACCCCCAGCGATTGAGTAGGCCATCGCTTCGACGGGCTTATAAACATCGGTGGCCGTCAGAGTCGTGACTTCGGTGGCCTGCTCATTGACTTCGATGGACAGTGTGGCGCCACCGTCGAATTTCGGTGCATCATTCACAGTGGCCAGAGCGGCGTGCGGATTCAGCGGTAGCTTGTCTGATATCCGAATTTGGTGCGGAGTGCCGAATTTCTGATCGACCACGGTGCGGACGTAGTCCTGCATGACAGGCGACAAACCCTCACGATGGCTGAACCGCGGCTCCGTCCGTCCGCAACCGCAGACCGACGAAACGCAGGCGACCAGCACCAGGGCAGATAACTTGGACCTCACAGATCCTCTCCCGTCCGAAACGACCGGGCAGACCGACTGGTCCGCCCCACTTTCCCACCAGCGAGCTTCTCAGCTCGCTCCACTTCGTTGATCCGTGGGATAGGCTTCCAGCCCGTCTGCTCTACAGACGACAGGCTGGAAGCCTATCCCACGTTCGCTCTACGGAGTCTTCCCCGCATCGGCGTTCCCCACAGAGGGGTGCCCCTGAGCATCAACCTTCACCTTCACGGCGTCTTCTGGCAGCACGGTCGTAGCCTGCTGGGGCCCCGGTGCGGGTGAACACCCGACCAGAACGCTCGCTGCCAGACAGCTCCACAGCACACATGTATTCTTCACGCTTCCGCCCCCGAAACAACAACCCGCCTCTGAATTCCGGAAAGTGGCCATCTCACTTCTTTTCCAGCTTGGCTGCGGGCACCTTGACCGACATGTCGACCGGTTGATCCGGCACGACATCCACCTTGCGGGAACGTTCGACGTACCCCACCTTTTCGTGCCACACGACGAACTCCATCTGGCCCGCCGGGACGCCCGGAATCTCGAACGAACCATCCGGTTTGGTCACTGCGGCCCACGGGTGGTTGACAACGAGGTGATAGCTGTCCATCCAGCCGTGGAAGTCGCAAATCGTCTTCACGGGCAGTGTTTCCGCCTTGTCATACACGAGGTTGGTCCCCACGGAGTCGTTGCCCTGCACAGCGGAGTTAAACGTCTTGTTGACGGAAAACGTATGGACGTTGTGAGCGACGGGATCCGTGTTCGTAATATTGATCGTCTGACCCACACGGGAGATAAAGGCGTGCGGGGTGAAGATGCAGCCCTTCTGGTCGAACACGATTTTGTCAGTCGGGGCCGCCGGGATCTGGACCCCAGCGGGTGCCTTCTTCAAGTAGATAAAGACGTTGGCCAGACCGCCACTGGCATCTGCAATGACCGACTCATTGGGCACCCCATTCACCGCACAAATGGCATCTTTGGTGGTCTCGCCCTTGCCGAGCAGCATCGCCAATGTGGGGGCTGCACCATCGATGACGACTTTGCCCCTGACCGTACCAAAACCAGCCATCGCTGGAGCAGCTGCTTCCGTAGTCTCAACTGGGGCGGCTTCTCCACCCGCTGTGTTCGACACAATCAGCGTGACGTTAGAGGGGGTATACGCACCCCCGCCCAGCCCCAGATTTCCGCCGCAACCTGTCAGGGGCAGCAGAGTCAGGATCAGTGTGCTGAATGTCAGTGGTCGCAGTGGGGGCATGGGATCCCTCCGCGTCGAGCGGAGTCTCGCAGTGTGTCGGTCAGTTCGTCACTTCACTTCGGGAGCCGCTGCCGCCGGAGCAGCTGCGGCGTCAGCGGGCGGCGGCGTCGCCGGGGCTTCCGCTTTGCCGTGCCGCTCCAGCAGCTTGTAGTAGTTCAGCAGGGCATCCACCGTCGCTTTGATCTGCGGTTCTCCCTGGCCACCCAGGTACTCGGGCATGATCTTGCCGTCGGCAGCGTACACCTGCGGCATCGAGGTGTACGGCGTCATCCAGACTGGATTCGTGATCCACAGCTGAATCCATTCGGGCCGCAGGCGTTTCTCGACTCGGTCCAGGTTCGGTCCCCGAATGTCCTTGGGATCAGTTGAGGCTGCGTAGAGCCGTCCACCCACCTGATGGCACTTGATACACTGGCCCGTGGTCAGCATCTTCCAACCCGCCGTCAGCCGGTCCTGAGGTGCCCCAGCAAAAGCCGCCGAGTGGGCCGATTCCTGCTCCGCGATGTAGTCGGCGGTCTGCCGCTCGTTCGACTGGTACGGGAACTCAGCTCCATCGACAGCTGCGAAGTAGTTGGCCAAGGCCATCGCTTCCGCATCGTCCATGTTGAACTTGGGCATCCGCAGAACGGTGGTGTAGCGGATCTGCTCGGGTTCTTTGAGGAACTGGTAGAGCCACTGCGTCTGGACCTTGATGCCTTCACGAACCAGCGGTGGCGGAGACGCCTGCCAGGCCCGTCCACGGTCGTTCGGGGTTTCCTTGGTCATCAGTTGCGGGACAAGCCAGTGAGCCAGATCGCCGCCACGCCCCATGCTTTGGGACTGGACCTTGTTGACGGGAACCGACACGGGGTCGCCGGGATAGATCGTTTTGTCCCCGAGCTTGAGTACGTCCCAACTCGTGAAGACCAGCACTTGATCTTCCGGCAGTTCTTCCTTGTCGGGTTCCTGCTTCAGCAGTCCGTGAACGGACAGCAGTAGATCACCCGACTTGGTTTTGGGAGTGGTTTGCGGATCGAAGACGTGGGCCGGGTTGAACTTCTCCAGCAACCCGAGGGCGGACTCATAGTTCTTGGGGCCCAGCCCTTGTGCATACAGGTCGTCCGCCGCCACGGCGAATTTCAGTTCGGGGAGTTCCAGAATGTGGCAACCCGCACAGTTGTACTTCTCCAGGACGCGCTCGCCTTCCAGCCGGGCGGCCTTAGCACCCGTCGGCTTGTAGACATACGCCGGAGCCGGAGGATCAGCCACAAGGCCCACAACAAATGTCGCGACCGATTCGATCTGCCGCTCGGTGAACGGGAACTTCGGCATCCGCAGACGCTCGTCCCACCCCTTGGTCTCCGTCTTCTTGTAGTCGTAGCTGCGCGGGTCGCGGAGCTTCTGCCACAGGAAGCCAGCCCGACCGTGGTGCATCAGACTGTCGATGAAGTAAGCCGCTGACAGGTCAGCTGGAGCAGCGCTCTGATCGTTGCGTTGACGATCAATGGCCTCTTCGACGCGCTTCAGCGTACTGCTGCCATCGACCTCGCCGTGGTGATGCAGGTACTCGGCGATGTGCTCGGGAGCCAGCTTGGCGGTGTCCTTGCGACCCCAGTCCTGGAGTGCCACGCCGATCGGACCGGCGTCTTCGAAGCCGGGGATGTCGTGGCAACCGAAGCAGCCGTAACGGGCAATCGTGCGACGACCGATATAGACCATCTTCTGACGTTCCCACTCTTCAGGGGAGAACTGGCCATCCTTCTGTGGATGAGCGAGTTCGATCTCGTCACCTTTCACGAACTCGGATAGCGACTTGACCTGGCCATTCTTGTCAGCTGCAAACGCATCCTCATGAACGGGGTACTGCTTGCCCGCCATAACCTCGTTGACCTTATCACTCGATGGCAACGCCTTCTTGATATAGAGTCGAACCAGATCGTCGAGTGCGGTCGATACACGGACCTGGGCCGTCAGCGGCTGACCACTGCGACGGAAGGTCAGAGTGATCGACTCACCCGACGGCAGCTTGGCGATCTCCTTATTCAGGCTCTCCACGGAGCGAATCGCCACGGAACCGATGCTGAGCAGGATGTCGTCAATCTGGAGCGAGGGTGTCCCCTTCTTATCCTCGCCGGTGTCCAGCCGCGTCGCCGCTGAGCCGGGCAGCACTTCCGTCACACGCACACCGGCATGCTCCACACCGAGTGCAGCCGCTTCCTCCGCCGTGAAGTCTTCGTCACCCACCACGCCCAAGACACTGACCTGTGCCGCGAACGCGGGGAACTCGGTCGGCCCCTTGGCCAGCAGGAATTGAGCAATGTCAGCAGCCGGGTCGACGTACTTGTCCCCTTCCCCTTCCGGGTTCAGGTACAGGTTCGGCATCTTGGTGCGCTTGTGGTAGGCGTTCGGCTGCTTGAGCCAGCTGTACATCCACTTGAACCCGTCGACACCGGGCTTGATCTTCTCGTGAATCTTGGTGAGGTCAGGACCGAAGTCGGCGTTAACACCCTTGAGTTCGGCATCGTCGTACGAGTGGCAGGCCATGCAGCCGCGACGCGAGAAGAGCAGTTTGCCGTTCTCCGCATCGGCCACATAGCCCTCTTGGGGGGCTTGGAGTTCCAGCGGCTGGGTCTTGGCTTCGAGGTAGGCGGCGATCGCCTGCAACTCGACCGGTTGGAGCATCTCGGCGAGGTGATCGCTCTGGTTCGTGTTGCCGAAGAACTTCGGCATCTTGGTGGTCGGACGGAACCGCTGGGGGTTCTCGGTCCAGTAGGCGACGAACTCCGGCGTCGACTTCAGGCCGATGTGCCGCAGCGACGGACCGGGCTTCCGCATCTCTCCCGGGACAGCGTTGGGGTCGCTCTTCAGCTTGGCCAACTGCTCGGGAGTATTCGGTTCCAGGCGCAGGTCGGGACCGATTGACCGTCCAGCGTCATAGCCGTTCATCTCATGACAGCCATAGCAACCGTACTGGCTGATGATCTGGTGTCCTTCGACAACCTTGGGGGCCGAGTTGCCGAACTTGTCGCTCTGGGCCAGTTCCGTCACGTCATGGTGGCAGCGAATGCACGAGGCTTCGGCCAGGTGCTTCGGGAACATCGGGTATTCCCAGAAGTGATTCGAGTGCCAATGGTTCTTCTCTTCCCATCCCGCAGCCTGGGCTGGGTGAGCCGGAGAATGCTCGGCGTTTTGGAACGAGGTGCCCGAGCCATCGCCTTCGTGGCAAATCGTGCAGCCGAATTTCTCCATCTTATGTGGGCTGTTTTCGGAGAGGAACAATTCGGGATGCGGGTGTCCGGAGAACGGCTGGGCGTAGGTGCCGCTCTGGCCATCCCCCGAGGGGTAGGCGGCGACATTCCCCTCCTCGAAGTCGGCAATGTTCACGTGGCAGGAGCGGCAGCGGTCGACGCGGTCGACGTTGGCCATGCCGAGTTGCTGCTTGAGACCCTTCGGCCAGTCGTACTTGATGTTCAGGTGCGGATTGAACCCGTTGATGATCGGCCATTCCTTAAACGACCGCTTCAGAGACACAAATGTGCTGGACGGACGGATGAGTTCCATCTGGTCGAGCAAGCCCTTGCGATCGGCGGTGAGCTTCAGGAGTTCCGCTTCTTCTTCGTCGCGAACCTTGGTCAGCGCCGTCAAAGCCTCCTTGGCCTGGTCGTAGTCTCCCTTAACGATCTCGACCTGGCGCGCGAGGGCCTCGGCCTCCAACTGGACAGCGTCATATTTCGCCTTCGTCTTCGCCAGCTCAGCGTCCGAGACGGCATCGCGGACAGCGATGTCGAAATTGGCGCGGGCCACGTCGCGTTCGGCGTTTTTGAACTTCGAGGTGGTCGATTCGCGGCTGAGATCGGCCTTTTTCTGGGCGACCAGCTTCAGGGCGTCGTTGATCTTGGTCGCCGTCTCTCCCGTCTTGTGGGCGGCGAGTTGCTTCTCGATCTGGGTCACTTGGGCTTGCAGATCGGCGGAATCAACGCCTTTGAGTTCATCAGTCAGCTTAGCGACTTTGAGCTTTTCCGCCTGCCGCTGGTAGTCGCGCCACTCACGTTTCTCATCGCGAGACATCATCAGCAAGGTGGCGGCAAACAGCGCGAAGGCGCTGGCGGCGAACACCTTGTGCATCGTCCCGAGATCGCGCCAATACTGATCGTTCGCTGGCATGGGTAGTCGTCGTCGGTCGGGGTGTTTGCGTGAAGGAGGTCAACGGTCTGGGGCACAGCGATCACTCGCCGTAAGATCGTAGACACATCAGATGTTGAAGAACCATTCCGGAATGGACACGATGTACTTCAGCTGCCAAATCCACCGCAGCAGCATCTTGATCGGCAGCAGGGCCATGAAGAGCAGCAGGTTGGCCAGCACCATGTAGCGGATGACTCCCATCCGGACATAGAACTTGCGCAGAATGGTGAGCGCCATCGCATGCGGAAGCGCCATGAAGTAACCCACGATGAGCAAGATCCCCACACCTTCCCGCAGGCAGATGGAGTAGAGTTGTTCGAGCAAGCCACCCGAGGAGTTGACCACGGGCAGCGGCAGACCCAGCCCTCGCACCCACACATATTCGCTCAGGTTGACGTTGTTCAGCACTTCGAGTTTGTGAACGTCCCAGAACTCGTACAGACCGAACATGTTCCAGTTCGGCCCCCGCACGAACGTCCCCAGTACGATCATTCCGATCCACAAGGGGAGGAAGCCGACGAGGAAGATGATGACCGAGAATTTGCGGTCATTGAAACAGTAATAACCGTTGCCCTTCTTGTTGAAGTCGATGTACGGAATCGCCATCAGGCCCTGTAAGATCACCAGTGGAAGTACCACACCGGCCAGCCAGGGGTCGAAGTAGACCAGCATTTCCTGAAGCCCCAGGAAGTACCACGGGGCCTTCGACGGGTTCGGCGTTTTGACCGCCGACCCCGGCTCTTCAATTGGGGCCTGCAACATCACGCCCCACACGATCAGCACGGCGGAGACCAGGATCATGCACAGCATTTCCGTGTAGACCAGATCGGGCCACACAAGTACCTGCTCACTCAACTCGGACTCGGCCAGAGGACGGCCTTCGGCCACACGCCGATCGTTGTCGCATGCCTTCTTGAAATACAGCCATGTAAAGTAGCCGCACAGGAACAACATCCCCACGATGGGCACATTGTCCGGCTTGCCGACGATTTGACGGAAGTCATAGTCGGTCATGCTGAAGCCGAGAAACAAACACGCGGCATTAAACATGACCCAGCCCACGGTATCGCGGGACAGGAATTCACGCTTCCAGATCATTCCCACAAACGCGAGCATCATCAGCCCGAAATACTTTCGAGCGTCTGAAAACACGAGATCGACAGGCGCTTTCAGCCAGTTCGGCAAGCGGATCAAGAAGTCTTCAGGAGCCGAATTCGCCGTCAGGTGTGCCACCGCCATCAGCATCAGGAACGCCGTATAGAACGCCCACACCGTGGCCTTCGGGATGTGCTGAAAACCCAGCACCGAGCCGTAGTCACCGTCCCGCTTGAAGCTGCGCAGCGTCCAGCCGACATTCGCCAGGAACAGCAGCGTATACAGCCAGCCAAGGCCGTGAATCACGCTGTGAGTCAGATCGGGATGCGCGTGCATGGGGTTCGGACTTCTCGGAACCGCTGGCAGGGCTAAACCTGCCAGCGGAGATTCTCAGACTCAGAGGACCACACCAAACTCTCTCGCTGCGAGACCGAAGAAACGTGGCACGGGCTTCTAGCCCGTGAACGCATGGGCAAGATGCCCATGCCACGCCTTAATCCGGCCTACAGCGGCTGACTGATTCCACCGTCTTTGCGGACACGCCAGAAGTGAATCGCAATCAACAGCGACACCACCACCGGAATAGCCACACAGTGCAGAATGTAGAATCGGTTCAATGTCTCTTCACCGACGTTGCGGGCACCCAGCAGCAGGAACCGGGCATCCGACGCGTTGGTAATCAGGTCGTAACCCCCGACATTCAACAGCTGGAAACCCGGACCTTCGTGCCCGAGGAACGGATGGGCGCGGGCCATGTTCGACCCCACGGTGATGGCCCAGATGGCCAGTTGATCCCAGGGAAGCAAGTAGCCGGTGAACGACAGGAGCAGGGTCAACACCAGGAGCAAGACCCCGATGACCCAGTTGAACTCGCGAGGCGGTTTGTAACTGCCGGTGAGGAACACACGGTACATGTGGAGCCAGACGGTAATGACCATCGCATGGGCGCCCCAGCGGTGGATTTCCCGCATGATGCCCAGCGTGGTGACATCGCGGAGGGCGCGAATGTCGGTGAACGCCCACTCCAGCGTGGGGCGGTAGTAGAACATCAGCAGCACACCGGTCAGCGTCTCGACCAGGAACAGGAAGAAGGTGACTCCCCCCATGCACCAAGTATACGACAACTCAATGCCCCCCTTCTTCGCTGACACCGGATGCAGGTGCAGGAAGAAGTTGGTCAGCACGACGACAGCCCGGTTCCGGCGATCCGTCGGAGCCGGATGGCGGAAGATGCTGCGCCAGATTTGCGAGTTGCGAATTGTCTCACCGATCGACATGCGAAAATCCCAGGCTGTCGGTCACGAATGAATGGGGGCCGTCAGTCTCCACTTCCACCGGGCGGCCTCCTGACGGGAAAGCCGCGCGGGTTGCCTCACGCTAGACCTTCACGTACGACTTCGGGTCGTTCCACTGGCCCAGTTCTTCCTGGAACTTGACACTCTTGTCGACTTCCAGAGTCCCATCAGCACCCAGAACCAGACCCACTCGCTCCAACGGACGCGGAGCTGGGCCTTCGAAGTTGACGCCATTGATGTAGAAGCCGGAGCCGTGACAGGGGCACTTGAACTTCTGCTCGGCGTCGAGCCAACTCGGCGTACACCCGAGATGGGTGCAGACCGACAGGAGGGCATAGATCACGTTCTGACCGTCGTAGCCGTCCGTATGGACAATCCAGACCGCTCGGCTGGCCTTGAACTTCTCCGAGACGGTCCCGAGCGGATAGTCCCCGATTGAGCCGACCTTGAACTTGCTCGGCAGTTCCAGCACCGTGTTCGGCATCATGAAGCGGGCCATGCCCAGGCCCCAGAGCCCACCAATCGCACTCAGCAGCGTCCACCCCATGTAGTACGGGACGCACAGAGCGGCGAACAGAGCCCCAGGAAACGACCGGCGGAGGAGTTCCTGCTTCTTGCCAGCTGCCGCCTTGGCGGGCAGCTTCGGCTTGGCGACGACAGGTTCGGCGATCGCCACAGCCGAGTCCGACTTGGCGGCAGCGGCCCCTTCTCGCATCGCTTTGATCATCTCGGCGGGCGACTTGCCCGCAGCGACAGGTGTAGCAATTTTCGGGGCAACTGTGGCGGTGGGGACAATGCTTGCTGCGGCTGGCGAACTGGCGGCGGCTGGGGTGGCCCCCTTGGCCCGAATTGCCGCCATGATATCCGAGGTGCCCTTCGGCTTGGCCCCCGCAGCGGCGGGTGTCGCAGCGACTGGAGCTGGAGCCGCTGGCGTCGAGGCCGCTGGAGCGGCCCCCTTGGCCCGGATGGCGGCCATGATGTCAGAAGTGCCCTTCGGTTTAGCCGCTGGGGCGACCGCTTCAACTGCGGCAGGCGTTACTTCCGCCGCCGCCGTGGCGGGGGCCTCCGGGGCCGGAGTCGGCACAGAGGCACCCTCAGCGGGCTTCTTGCGAAGCATCGCCATAATGTCTGCGGTCGATGGTTTCTTGTCAGTCATGATGGTGCGTCGACATGATGACGGGCTGACTGGCAACACGGTGACCGACCAACATGGTGTCAGTCGGACAGCGAGTGGCCTGAATCGAGTTCGCCCGATGCACGAAAACCCAGACGGAACCGTCCGTGTCTGTGAATACCGAGAGGATCATGGCAGTTGTCTCACAGTGAGACAACTTCACCCAAACAGGGCGGGGGAGATTCTCACACTCAAGAAGCCAATCCGCCTTGAGTCAGGCAGCCACGGGGTTTACGACTACCATCTACTGTATGCTCACCCCGGGAGTGGTGTTCCTACTCTTCTGGATTTCCCGCCTGCGAGAGGCCAGTCCCATGAGACACGGGCGTTTTTCCCAGAGTTCAGACTCGCTCATTCTCTGTCATGAACTCCAGTGCCCCCGCCGGGGCTCGCAGACATCAGGGATCTCGTTCATACGCGCTTTCCGTATGAGTTCGGACACGCTACCGTGCAGTCCGAGAACTGCCTCGGGGGAATCGCCGCATGCTGAGCATCATCGTCCCGGTCTTTAACGAAGAGGACAGCCTGCGCGAACTCCTCGCGCAGATTGCCCAAAGCTGCGCCGGGTGCGAGCAGCTGTTCGAGCTGATCTTCATCGACGACGGGTCGACCGATGGGTCATGGCAGATCATTCAGGGGCTCGCCACCGCTCATCCGGAGGTCGGGGCGATCCGCTTCCGCCGCAATTTCGGCAAGGCGGCAGCTCTCACCGCTGGGATGCGGGCGGCGCGCGGCGAGCTGATCCTGATGATGGATGCCGATTTACAGGACGACCCGGCGGAGATTCCGGCCTTCCTGCGCAAGCTGAACGACGGGTTCGATGTCATCAACGGCTGGAAGGAACGGCGGCTCGACCCCTGGCACAAGGTCTATCCGAGTAAGGTGTTTAACGGGATGATCGGGTGGATGACCGGGCTCTGGCTGCATGACCACAATTGTGGGCTGAAGCTGTTTCGGGCCGAGGTGGCCAGGGAAATCCGGCTGTATGGGGAGTTGCACCGGTTCATTCCGGTGCTGGCCCACGCGCGGGGGTTCAAGGTCGCGGAGCTGGGGATCAAGCACCGGGAGCGGAAGTACGGGTACTCGAAGTATGGGGTCCGCCGGTTCATGCGCGGGTTCCTCGATCTATTGACCGTGAAGTTCCTGACCGGATTCGGACAGCGGCCTCAGCACATGCTGGGCGCGTTCGGCCTAGGGTGCTTCGCACTCGGCTTGCTCGGGCTGGGGTGGTTGAGTGTGCTGTGGGTGCTGATGAACGTTGCGGGTTTGGTTGAGGTGGCCGCCATCGGGTCGAGGCCACTGCTGTTTTATTCGCTGGGGGCCTTACTGCTCGGGGCGCAGGCGATCTCGCTGGGACTGCTGGCCGAGTTGATCGTGGCGTACACCGGGCGGGAGCAGGACACTTTTAGCGTGCGCGAGCAGGTAGCGCCACGGGGGTGAGTGAGCGATCAGCTGTCAGTGGTGATACTTAGCGCGGGATGACACGAGACATTCTGGCGAGCGTCCGGCGTGAGCCGGATGGGACTTCCGGGATTCGCCGCAGAACCAGGGGGCTGACGCCACCCCGCTCGCCGAAACGTCTCACTCTGCGCCGCGCATGGTATAGCCAATGAGGAGTTGGGAGTCATTTGCATTGCGCAGGTTGGCCCAGTGAATGGGGATCCCGGCAGGAGTCCGCTCAGCGAAGTGGGGATCGACGAGATCGAGCTGCGTCGCCTCTGCGACCGACGCTGGGCAGGGGACCGACTTCAAGAGCCACAGTGACTCGGCCTTCGTGATCGCTGCGATCCAAGCGGCTATGGTGTCCGTGGTCGTGAGCCAGGAATGCGGTGGGGTCGGTGCCTGCTCGGCCAGTGAGTCTTCGAACCACTCCCGAGCGCTGGCCAAAGGAACCCGTCCCGCTCCCCAGATCGCCTCGTAATTCACTCGCTGAGCGACGCACGCCGCTGGCCACAGTGCCGCCAGCAAACGGGCCGTCAGTGCCAAAGAATCGAGTGCCAGCCAGTGGGATCGCTCTTCGCCCAACCCATGCAGCTGATCCCACTCCCTTACCAAGTCAGCTGCGGCCCCTCCACCCACCAACACGAGCGGACGCAGCCCCCATACCGGTCGCAGCTGATCGAGTCGCTGCGCTAGATCGGGGAGGTCGAGCAGGCTACCCCCAAGCTTGACCACGGCAGTCGGAATGTGAGTCGGGGATGTGGGCATGATCGTGGGGAAATCGACCTCCGTGGGGCACGTTTCCTACGTGCCCGTCGCTCCGCGACCGAGATTACGCCTGTCCCAGCGCCCACTCTCGCGGAGCCCGAAAGGATGTCCGAATGGCGGAATCTCAGTCGCGGAGCGACGTGAGCGACGGTCGGAGAAGCGGTGACGCGACGCGAGCCACGGGCACGTAGGAAACGTGCCCCACGGGGAGAGGCTGCGACATAATCATGTTCACAGCCTGGGGGCAGTCCTCCCGCCCCCATGATCTCGGATTGACGGACTCCTACAGCCGAGGCTTCTCCGGCTTGTGCGGCGTCAACGGAGCCCCGCTGACCTTCACCTTCCGCTTGTAGACCTTGTCCCCACACGTCGCGTAGACGGTGTCGAAGTTCTCCCCGCCGAAGGTCAGGTTCGAGACCTTTCCATTCGGCGTCGGGATGATGCAGTTCACGCGGCCCGCTTGGTCGCACACCTGCAACCCCATCCGCGTCGCACACCACAGGCGACCATCCTTGTCAGTCCGCAGTCCGTCGACCCCACTGTCATCGGCACTGTCCGGAACGTGCAGATGGTAATACTTCTGCTTGTGAGCCAGCGTGCCATCGGCTTGCACCTGATAGCTGTAGACCCAGTGCGACTTGGAGTCGGCGACGTACAGCAGCGACTGGTCGGGCGAGAAGCAGATGCCGTTGGTGAACTTGATTCCCTTGTCGACCTCTTTCTTTTCCCCCTTCGGCGAGATGTACATGACCGTACTGTTCTGGCCCTTCTCCCAGTCAGGGAAGGTGACATAAACGCTGCCGTCGTGGCGGACGACGAGGTCGTTGCCGAGGAACCCGTCGGCGAAGACGGTCGACTTCGGGGCGGCTCCGGGCGCTGACGCTTCCGGCTCGTAAGCGAGAATCTGCGAGGTCTTGCGAGCCACCGCATACAGCTTCCCATCGGCCCCGAACCGCTGGCCGTCTCCTTGATTCGAGTCGGCAATGAACACAGCGGGCTTGCCATCGGCACCGATCTTGAACGTCGTTCCGCTCGGCACTTCGTTGAAGAACACCTCGCCGGTCCCATTGGTCACTGGCCCTTCGGTGAACTTGTAGCCTTCACCGACCAGTTGCCATTCCTCGCCGGGGATCAGGATCTCCTGCAGCTGTGGCGACCCGAGCCCCGCCTTGACCGGAGCGGGCCAGTCCTTCCACAAGAACCGCATCGCTTCCGGGAAGACCTGCGTGCCGTGTTCTCCGCTGTGGCCGCCCTCGCCCCAGACGTGCTGGACTTCATACCCGGCAAACGTCAGCGACCGCTCCATCTCCTGGTTGGCCATCCACCAGTCGCCGCCATAGATGTTGAGATCCTTGCTCCCGTCCTGCAGGAACACCCGCAGCGGCTTCGGCTCGTACTTCCGCACGAGGCTCATGTACTCGTTGCCGCCGCGCAGGCTCACATACGTCCCGATCGCGCTGAACACGCGAGTGAACGCATCGGGCCGTTCCCAAGCTGCGGTGAAGGCACAGATCGCCCCACTGCTCGCCCCACCGATACAGCGGTCATTGCCCGACTTGGAGAGGACGATCGCCCGTCCGTCGCTGGCCTGCTTCGTCTCCACATCGGGTAGCAGTTCATCCAGCAGGAACCGGGCATAGGCATCGCCCAGGCCGTCGTACTCATAGCTGCGGTTGTAGCGGTCGAGGGCCTGGTCATTCGGAGCGGGGACGCGGCCCGGCGTGACGAACACGCCGATGGTGACCGGCATCTCGCCCTGGGCGATGAGGGCGTCGAACACCTCGGGAGCCTTGTACTGCACACCGTCCTGATTGACATACACGCAGGCGGGCTTCGCCGGGTCGTACTGCTTCGGGATATAGATCGAGTAGTCGCGGACCGTGCCGGGGAAGACCTGGCTGGCACTGAACTTGAACGCCAGCACCTCCCCCTTCGGAACTTCGTCCGCAGCATTGGTAGACATCGACACGACGAGCGACAGTACGCCACAGACCAGCATTCGAAACGGCATCAGTCTTCCCTCAGTGAATGGTCACAGCTCCTCAGTGCCCGCGATGGTAGGTTGGAAAACCTTCAACCGCCAGCCAGCGGGCTACAGACACCCGAGCGATTGCCTGTTTCGATGTCGGGTGGGACTGGCCTGCGAGAAAGCCACGTCACCTGGGCTGGAGTGGGGAGGCGTTTCTGTTCCTGGTTGTGTGTGTTCGTCACTCCCGGCAGAGATCGCGCTGGACCACGCTGACATCTGCACGAGAAACTCTCTGAGCGGGAAGCGTTAGCACCCGAGGGGAGTCGCGTCAGGCAAGGAGCAGGAGAGTGCCTTCGCGCCTTCGCGTGAGACATTCCTGCTCAGGGAGTCGTCGTACAGTTCCCGGATAGACCTCCCCCAAAAAAAGCCGACTTTTGCGCAGGCCGAGCCGCGTCGGGCGAATTGAGGGTTCACACGGCCCTCAGCGCCGCCTGCAACTCGGCCAGCAGAACCTCAATATCACTCTCCGTGTTATACCCATGAATCGCCACACGAATTCTTCCGGCGTGAGCCATCACGTGGACGTTCTGGGCGTGCAGGGCCTTGGCAATCTCGTCGGCCTTCGCATGGCGGAAGGCGATGATGCCCGCCACCTGTGTCACATCCTGCGGCGTGAGTAACTCGACCGGCAGCTTCGCAATCTCGGTGAGGGCGTGGTGGACGAGCGGGCGAACGGCATTGTCGATGGCCTCGACGCCGACCGACTTGATGTATCGCAGCCCGGCCCGGATCGCGTAAATGGCCGGGAAGTTCGGCATGCCGACGGCGAAGCTGGCTGCCCCCGGCTTGCTGACCACTTGTTCGAAGCGATTCGCTCCGAAGGCGTCCTGTAAGTTGTACCAGCCCCCCGCCGGAACGGTCCATTCCTTGGCTCTCGTGCTCGGAACGCCGACCAGCCCGCCGCCGTGGCTGGCGAGAATCCACTTATGGGTACTGCTGACGATCAGGTCCACGCCCGCCAGCTCCAGCGGAATTCGTCCCAAGGCTTGCGTCACATCCACCGAAAGCAACGCCCCGGAACTTCGACGGACACAGCGGACCACCTCCGGAATCGACAACCGGAACCCGTTGAAGAAGCTGACCAGAGAGACGGCCACCAGCCGCGTCTTCGCACTCAGCAGCTGGGCCAGGTCTTCGACATGCAGAACCCCCGCGCGGGCTTTCCAGACGCGCACAGTTGCCGGGCAAGTCGGTTGCAACCACGGCGTGGCCCCCGCCGGGAAGTCGAGGTCGTTGATGATGACCTCATCCCCGGCCTTGAGTCGCAGGGCCAGCGCGGCGAGGTTGTACGCCTCGGACGAACAGGAGCAGATTCCGATCTCGTCCGCCGTCAGTCCATAAAACTCACCGACCAGCGTCTGCGTCTCCTCCAGCGCGGCAAAGTGTGGACCCCGCCCGTCCATTCCCAACTGTTTGTCGCGGAAGTACTCATCGAGTGCCTCACGAACGAACAGCGGCGGAATCCCCTCGGCAGCGCTGTTGAGGTAGACCTTTTGCTCGAGGGTCGGGAACTGCTGGCGTCGAGATTCGGGGGTGAGCATGAGTTGAATCCGAACGGGGGATGAATGGGTGAGCGTTAATTGTGGTCCAGAGCAGGAGGCGGAACAACTGACTCCACGGACGATCAGGTACTTGACATATTCTTGGTTATGTAAACAGATTCAGAGAGATGGTGTTTGACTTTTCCATTCGGCTGATTATCGTGAGATTTAATCCTGGGAGGTGAATCCTGGGAGGTGAATCCTGTCTCCTGGGAGAAATCAGAAGTGATACATTCTTTCGCCAAAATTGTTGTTTGCCTCTTGCTTCTCTCGGCTTGCACTATGGCACAACACGTGCATGACCTGCACCCAACGACCGTCCACGACGACCTTTACAAGCGAGTAAGCCTAGAGGATGGGGAGACTACGCTTAAGTTTGTAATGCCCAATCCGGGGGAGAGCTGGAATATGATCTTCGATGAGAGGCTGACAAATCGCTCGAACTTGGTGGGGTCGGCTAAATACTCCACAACTCGGTCTTTCATCAGTTCGGCGACGGTCACGAAAAGCCTTGCTGTGAGTGGCGAAATATCGTGGAAGTCGAATATGCTCATCACCGGTGCGGAAGCCAAGTTGGGATTCGTCGGGACATTGACTGGAACAGATACGACCAGTAAAAGTGAAATTATGAACGTCGATCTGACATTGCCGTTGCCAGCTTGCGCTAGAGTCAGGGTTTGGAAAAAAGTCAAAATCAAGACCCTGGGTGCCAATTTTGACGCATGGGACCATAAGATCACTTGCCAAAGTACCCGTACTTCTGAGAGGTTCCACACCTATTGTAATCGAGAAGTGGTCTACGTCTCAGGGAGATCCTTCGAACTCGGTGAAACAACAATCGAACCCGTTGAGGCTTTACCCGCTAGTGAATGTATGACCTCCACGACTTTGATTCCGCCCACCACACCTCCAACGACTCCACTCCCGACGATTCCTCCCCTAAATCCCTCTTCGACGCCACCCACAACAACCTTGCCACCCCCCACTCCTCCTTTGTCTCCTCCGATGACGACCACACCTCCACCGTCTACATCTACGACGATTCCGCCGCTGAGTCCCTCCACGGCGACAACGCCGCAGGTCGTTTCGCCAACCCTGATTCCATAAATAAATCAGATCGTGCCCCTTTTCATCTCAACAGTGAGGCGTACCGTGAGAATACTGCGAAGTGTCTTCTGTCTGATTGTGACCGCCGCAGGAGTATCATGCTTGGCGGATGAGAGGGGAGACGAAGGGGCGACCGACGATGTGTCGATCGTGCTGAATGCGATTTCCAACACGGTTGATTCACTCGAAACATCGATCGCTGAGCTGACTCAGCGTGAGCGCCGAGCGGTGACCCAGTCAAGTTTGGGGCTGATGGATAAACGTGTCGCCGCCATCGAGTTGTATGCTCTCTCAACCGCATACTTCAACGCTGGAAACTACGTAGAATCCGAGCGATTAGCGATGGCGGGGACTAACCTCGCACCAAACTCATATATTGCAGCCAAATGCTGGATTCGTGTGGGGCATGTGGCCATGACTCGCCGCGAAAGCTTCAAGCCGTCGATAAAGGCTTTCGAAAACGCGGACAAGATTCTCGTGGCATTACTTGCCGACAAGCCTAACGATGAATTGTATAAGTCGCGGGCTTTGGTGTTGGATCGCATGGGGTTCGTATGCGATTGCACTCAACAGCCAGAGCAATCGTGCAAGTATTACCGCGAACTGATCGACACCCCCGATGTCGCGCGATGCGCAGGAGCGGAAGGATTGTTTGTGGCGAACCAGGTACTCGCCAGCAACTATGCTCATGTGGGAGATGTAAAGACATCTCTGCAGTTCTATGACGAGTTGGCAAAGCTCGCTGATACGAACAAGATACCCCCAGAGAAAGCTCTTCCGCTGCTGATTTCAAGGATCAAGACTCGCTGGTCCGATGTGGATGCACCGGAACGAATTCAAGCTTTCGAAGATCTCTGGGACTCGGACAAGTATGGCAAGGTGGTGGAAATCTTGGTGGTCGGTGATGAATTGCTTTCGCACTACTATTTCACCCGTCCCATCAACAAGACGAAGTATGAAAAAGTCTCAGGTTCGTTTTTTTCCAGGGTGACTGACTTTCAGCAGGTCTACACTCAGAAGGACATGAATGCCCGAGTCCACAATTTCGATTCCATACTTGGGACGGCACTGGTCATGAGTGCCGACTACGCGGGATCAAAGGCGGACAAGAAGGCGTATGACCGATTTGTGGAACAGTTCAACAAAACCTTCGAAGGCACCGATCCGAAATTTTCGATTCCTGTTGATCGTCCCGAGGTCCGATTGGCCAGCATCTCTTTGATCTATCAATCGACGATGACCAAACACTGGACGGCTTACCAACAACGGCTGAAAGACCTTAAGGACCTGTAGTCTGCGACGAGTGAACCGTGAAATGAATGGTAGACGTCAGCGTCTTTCGCAGTGGACGTGATTCCAATCCGTTATTCTGACTTCGACTTCCATGTGGCTTGGCCTGTGAGGTTTCCACAACCTCTTTGTGGCAAATAACTTTAGAATAACTGCCCTGCAAATACACTTATTGACACTTTTTCAGAACCGCTCGTATACTCCGTCGCGATTCGGATCACCCTCGGCAAGAGGCTTGTCGGGAGTGGTGCGGCGTGTCCCACCATTGCGGTCATCTCCGTCTCTTGAGTTGTCGGTGCGGCGTGTCTTCCACACGTTAGAACCGGCGGCTAGCGCTGTGCCGCTCCAACATGAGCGTCACGAACATGGTTCCATTCTGCCGGTTCTCCCTACCGGAACTCCCTTGGTGAATTTCCCCGCGAATCGATCTTCGACGCTGTGGGCGCTGCTGGCGCTGGCGCTGGGGGTCTGCGCGGTGATCGGGGTTCAGGCGCAGACGCCACCGGGTGCGGGCCACAGCGTGCCGTCGCTGTCGCGCGTGGAGCGGGTGTTGCTCCGCCCGACACCCGAGGAGAAGCCGCCTCAATCGACCGCACCCGCCTTACCCAGTGGTCAGCCACAGGCCACCGACCTGATCTCCATTAGCTCCCAATACGCTTGGCGCTGGGAAGAGTCGGGGCAAGCGATCCTGTTCACGCGAGGCCAATGTCGGGTGACACAGGGGGCGACCGTTCTCGAAGCCGAAGAGATGGTGTTCTGGGGGGGGCCGATCGAGTCGACCGAGGAGGAACGCCTGACGATTTATCTCGAAGGGGATGCCAAGCTCAGCGAAACCGACCGCACCGTGCAGAAGCCCTCCATGCTGGTCGCCCTGAGTACGACCTCGAAGGTCAGCTGCCAGAAGGCTCCGCAAAACCTGTCGATGGCCGATGAGGGAACCTACAAGCGGGGAGACGAGCGTCGCCGCAGCAGTCGGAAAGATTTAGTCCAGACCCAGTTTTCCGAGGTGGCCCCGGATAGTCCTACGCTGTGGGATGACGGTTCCCAACTCCTGGGGCAATCCACCGCACCACTGCTGGCTCCCCGCCGGGTCATCATCAATCCACGAAATCTCGGCATGGACTTCAAGGTCCACAGTGATGTGGATCGCAACAAGCAGCCCCCCGAGTCGATGACTACCGTCCAGGGTGGGGTGAATATCGTCGTGGAGAATGTGCCCGTCGTGCTGGATGGTCAGATGGTCCTGACTCGGATCGATCTCTCGGCGGATCGGGCGGTGATCTGGACCGCAGCGGAGGGACTGGGAAATGGCGGGGGAGGGCTGGAACTGAATGAGAACACCCCGTTCCAGGTCTATCTGGAAGGGGACATCGTGGTGCGGCAGGGGAACAGCGAGGCCCGCGCCAGTCATGCCTTTTACGACATCCGCGCTCAGCGCGGATTGCTGATGAACAGTGAGCTGCGGACGTACATCCCGGAGATCGATTCCATTCTGCGCGTGCGGGCAGACACGATGCGGCAAATGTCGCAGACCAGCTTCCAGGCGCAGAATGCCTGGGTCTCGACCAGCCAGCTGGGACGGCCCGGCTACCGGGTTCAGGCGGGTTTCATCACAATTGATGAACGTCCCAACACGTGGGGGGCCCGCGTCGATCCGTCTACGGGTCGCCCCTTGACAACGCAGTACCTGACCTCCACCGACAACACGCTCTTCATCGAAGAAGTGCCGGTGTTCTACTTACCCCGTCTGAGCGGGCCCGTAGAAGATACGCCCTTCCCGCTGAAGTCGGCCGCGCTCGGTTTCAGCGGCATGTTCGGGGCCGAGGCCAATACGGTCTGGAGCGTCGATAAGCTGTTTGGTTTCGATCTGCCCCAGGGGATCGAGTGGGAGCTGTTGGTCGATGGCTACACCAAGCGCGGCCCCGCCATCGGAACTCGGGGGAATTACGATCTGTATGGTCAAGTGCTGGGACTTCCCACTCATATCACCGGCGAGGCCTTGTTGTACTACGTCCATGATGAAGGGGCAGACCAACTCGGACTCGTCCGCAACAATCTCGCTTTCCCGGACCCCAATCGCGGTCGGGCACTCTCTCGGAGCCGACTGGAGTTCCCTTACGGTGTCGCGTTATCGAGCGAACTCTCCTACTTCCTGAACAACGATCGCAACTTCCTCGAACAGTACTACGAACCCGAGTTTGATCGCGGCAAGGATCAAGAGAACCTCGTCAATCTGGCCATCCAGAACGACAACGTCACCGGCAGTTTGCTGTTCCAGACCCGGCTCAACGACATCTTTGACCAGACGGAATGGCTGCCCCGGCTCGACCTGACGGTCCTCGGCGAGCCACTACTCAATGATGCCGTCAGCTGGAGCAGTCACAGCTGGGTCGGATACGGGCACATCCGTCCGGCCCAGGCTCCGACGGACCCGGCGGATACGTTTACGGCGTTGCCGTACCTCCCGGATGTGCAAGGCATGGTGACTGGGACCAGGCACGAACTGACACTGCCCTTCCAATTGGGGCCCGTAAAGGTCGCTCCGTATGCGTTGGGCGAGGCGGCTTACTGGCAGCAGGACATGACGGCGAATGATCGTTCGCGGTTGTATGGCAGTGCGGGCGTCCGGGCGAGCATCGAGTTCTGGCGAGCGGTTCCAGAGCTACAGAGTTCCATCCTCGGGCTGAATGGACTCGCGCACAAGGTTGTGCTGGACGCGGACTATTCGTACTCGCGATCGACGGAGTCCCTGGGAAGCATCCCGCAATACAACGCCTTCGATGAAGATGCTCAGGAGCGGTTCCGCGAGCGATTTCTGGCTCAGGAGTTTGGCGGAGTCCTGCCCGCCCAGTTCGATCCCCGTTTCTATGCCGTGCGATCCGGAGCCGGACAAAGTGTGACAGCTGCATATCAGGAACTGGTCGACAACCAGCAAGTCCTGCGTCTGGGTCTGCGGCAACGCTGGCAGACGAAGGAAGGCCCCGTCGAGCGGCAGCGGATCAAGGACTGGATGAGCCTTGATCTGGAGGCCAGCATCTTCCCGAATGCCAATCGAGACAACTTCGGCGAAACGTTCGGACTGCTGACGGGACGCTACATGTGGCAGGTCGGTGAACGGACCCAACTTCTGGCCAACGCGGTCGTGGACCCTTTTAACAACGGTCAGAAAATCTGGAATGCCGGCGTCCTGACCCAGCGTGGCCCGCGCGGCAGCTTGTATGTCGGCGTCCGCCAAGTCCAGGCCGGGCCGATCGACAGCAGCCTGCTCACGGGGAGCTTCAGTTACCGGATGAGCGAGAAATGGATCTCGACCTTGGGGGCCTCGTATGACCTCGCCGAAGGCCGCGATCGGGGCCAGTCACTGACCATCACCCGCATCGGCGAATACCTGCTGTTTCACGTCGGCACTGGCTATGACCGCAGTCGAAATAACTTCAGCATCAATTTCATGATCGAGCCCAAGCTGGGGAATAACAGCACCTCGACCCAGATGAGTTCCCTCATCGGCGGGGGCGGCTACCAGTAGGTACGTCGGGGGCAAGCTCGCTTCGAGCGCTGCCCCCCATGTGCAACATGCCCCTTTGGGAAATGGTGGGCCTGCGCCCAAAGCGGCTGGTCCCACCCTACGATCCACGTCGATCATGAGCAGTAGCTCAGTTGTCCTGGCGAAGGCCCACCCGATGCCCCCTCGCAAACGTCCTGTCGAGACCAACCCGCAAACTTCGCCCACGCATCCTCGTGCGTATTATCTGCCTTTTCAGCAGTATCTGGCCGCTGAGTGCGGGATGTCGGCCAATACGATCGCAGCTTATCGCAATGATCTGTCCCAGTTTCTGACCTGGCTCGAATCGGAAAAGGTGCTGTCGTTGCTGCAAGTCGACCTCGCTCTGATGAGCGGGTACTTGCAGCACATGCACGGGTTGGGATTGGCGGCCAGCAGCGTGGCCCGCAAGCTGGTGGCGCTCAAGATGTTTTTCCGGTATTTGGTGCTGGAGCAAGTCGTCACCGAGAGTACGATCGACCTCATCACCTCGCCGAAACTGTGGCAGTATCTCCCCACGGTCCTCAGTCCGGAGATGGTCGAGCGGTTGCTGGCCGCTCCTGGTCGGGAGGATCGGTATCCGCTGCGAGACCGGGCCTTGCTGACCGTGCTCTACGCCACCGGATGCCGGGCCTCCGAGGTGTCGAATCTGAAACTCTCCGACATCCGGCTGGGAGAGCGGTATTGCCGCTGCCTGGGGAAGGGGAACAAGGAGCGGATCGTCTCCCTCAACCCGGTCGCCGTGTTGGCCCTCGAAGCGTACCTCGAACATGAACGCCCCAAACTAGTCCATGAGCAGGGGGTCGAGGCCCTGTTTCTCACCCGCTCCGGGAAGACCCTGACCCGCATCAACGTCTGGCACCTCGTGAAACGGTACGCCGGGCGGATCGGCTGTGGCCAGAAGATCAGTCCGCACACGCTCCGCCACAGCTTCGCGACGCACATGCTGGCGGGCGGTGCGGAGATTCGCGCCCTGCAAGAGATGCTCGGCCACGCCAGCATCCGCACAACACAGATCTATACCCACGTCGAACATAGTCGGTTAAAAGCAATTCACTCGCGCTGCCACCCCAGGGGGTAATAGACGTAGGGTGGGACCAGCCGCTTTGGGCGCAGGCCCACCATCGCCCGCGAGACCACGTCACCCATGGTGGGCCTGCGCCCAGAGCGGCTGGTCCTCCACACAGCCTCAAAGATCGTCCTCCGTCAGCCCCGCGTCCTTCATGATCCCGTGTTGAGTGCCCGCGCTGAGATCCTTGTTTCCGTGTACTGGAACAACGAGCGTGGTCGGATGGCCCGGCTGTTGATACGCACGATGACTTCCCTTCGTGCGACCCAAATCCAGCCATGCTGCTCCGGAATGCGGCACATCCGCTTGCCGGAGATCGGTATCACAACTCAAGCTCTTGGAGTTCAGCTGCGGCCGAAGCCGAGCGAGCTTGGGCGACTGCGGTGTCGGAAGTGACTTCCAGCCAGAGTTCCGCCGCTTCGCGGATGTTGTCGAGCGCGTCCTGGCGCGTGTCGCCTTGAGAATAACAACCCGGCAGGGCGGGGACGCTCGCCGAGTATCCCCCCACGAGTTCTGGGCTGATGAGGACTTTCAGTTTCATGATCGACTCCTGGAACTCATCATAGTATCGCTGGCCAGTTCTGCCGAGAGGACTAACCGAAGAGCGACATGCGGGTGGATTCACGTCTGTCGCCTTTTTCTCCGAAAAAGGACGCTCTTTTGCGGAGCAAAAGGCAACACTACACCAGCCGCTTGAGCTTCGAGATCCGTCCGGTCCCGACCCATTCAGCCACAAAAATACTCCCGTCTGCGGCGAAGCAGGCGTCGTGCGGGTGGACGAATTTGCCGGGGAGCCACTTGGTGGCATCGCCGCGAATCGCTCCACCGCCTTCGCCGGTCACGCGGCCCACATCGTCACCCAAGCGGGCCACGACTTCGTTCTTCTCATTCAGCAGTGTCACGCGGGCGTGCAGCTCGGAAACGACCAGCAGGTTCTTCCAGGTCTCGACGTTGGCGGGCAGTCCGTAGCCCTTGAGGGTTTCGATGTACTTGCCGTCCATGGTGAAATACTTGACCACATGGTGAGCGCGGTCGCAGACGACGATGCTCGGCTCACGACCCGCGCGATTGTCGATCCAGACTCCGTGTGGCGTGCGGAATTTGTCATTGCTGTCGCCCACGCCGCCGAAGCAGCTTTGCCACTTCGCGTCCTTGTCATAGCGATGCACGACCGAGGCTCCGTACCCGTCGATCAATAGAAACCCTCCGTCATCCAGGAATGCAAAGTTGGTCGGCAGGAAGCGATCGCCACCCCACACCTTGCTGGGGTCGGGTCGCTTTTCCAGCGGCAAGTTCTCTCCTTCCGCATAGACTCCCGACTCCATCGGAGCCATCTGCTGCCAGACAGTTTCTCCCGTCAGCGTCATCTTGGCGAACGTCTTCAGGTGCTGATACGCACACACGTACAGGAACTCCTCGCTCCCCTCTTGCCGAATCTCGATCCCGTGGCCGCCCCCCTGGAACTGCGACCCGAACGAGCGAATGTACTTCCCCTCGCTGTCGAACACGAAGATCGACGGGTGATCCTGGAGATCCTTGCGACCCTCGTGAATCACGTACAGGTTCCCTGCTTTGTCGACCGCCACGTTGTGCGTGGTCTGCCAAGTGAATTTGTCGGGCAGTTGCGGGAAGTTGTGAACCACCTCGAACCGATGGTCGCCTTCCCCCACGATCAGCGGCGAATCGGTCTTGCTGGCCGTCGCGACAGCGGGTGCCGAGAGAATGACGGCGGTTCCGGCGGCAGCTGTGGCGAGAAATGAGCGACGGGAAACGGGACGAGGCATGGGGGACTCCTTCGCGGTGAAAACATCAGAGTGGAGAACCAACGGCGGAGTCAGAACAACTGCCGCACGACTGAATGCATAGTAGCCATTGGGTTCGTGTTCGTCGTCCTCGGAGATGCTTTTCAAACCGAGTGTGTGAGGACCGTTCGCAGAGCGAAATGCGAGTCGCGGAGCGACATCGCCTACGTGGTCCCAGAATCGGAGCAGAGAACCCCGAACCTCGGTCACTTCATCCGCGTCCTCAGGGGCAGCGTGTCGCACGACACCCCCAGCTCGGTAGGCAACCGGCAGACCACGTTGTTTCAGACACAGCGATGCTGTGGGTTCGAATCCCACTCGAGCTATGAGTCGGGGGTCTGGGGTCGGGAGTCTGGAGCAGAGGTTCGCAGGACTTCCGCTGGCTCCCGACTCCACGTCCTCGTGGAGCAGCCTGGAGTGCTCGCCACCCTGTCACGGTGGAGATCAGGGGTTCAAATCCCCTCGGGGACGCTGTGAGTAGCAGTCAGCGGTCAGCCAGAACAATCTCCCTCTGGCTGACTACTGATCGCTGACAGTTCTCCCCGGCCCGTTCTTCTAGCGGCTCAGGAATCTGGCTTCTCAGGCCAGCAAGGCGGGTTCAAATCCCGCACGGGTCAATGGGGTGTGACAACTGGCGAGCCGGGCGGCGTCAGCCCCCGGA
>JANPCU010000316.1:0-2639 GCA_031431195.1 Planctomycetota bacterium
GGCGTGAGCCGGATGGTTCTTCTGATCGTCGCTCATGTTCCATCTCCACGGGTCGCGTGTGAAAGACCATCCGGCTCACGCCGGACGCTCGCCTAGATCAGTCTTCCACCGGGCAAGTTCAGTTCCGGAATAATTGCGGTCCAGACCAAGAGTGGAAACTCTTGTTGCATCACATACCGAATCGCAGCGAGAACGGCTTCGCGGGTGGAAAGTTTGCGTTTCGACCCCGATTCCGTCCACCAAGTCCCCGACTTCGGCTTGCTCCAAGTTCGATTCAGGCGTCGACTCCCGTAGCTCTTAAAGTCACCCAATAGCTCGGACGGATCGGGATCGCCGGTGACACCGACCACGATGTGGATATGGTTCGCCATCACAGCGACAGCCAGCAGCTGCCAACCCCGATAAGTCGCGGTCTCCTGGAACTGGTCGAGTAACACGATGGAGTGCTTGGAGTTCAAACGAATCGGATCCCCCTTCATCACGTGGCGTGAGTAAGCCTCCAGTCGCGAGATCTCCGCATCGACCGGAGTCCCCGGCACGTTGTGGATCACCTCTGTTCCGGTCTGATCACGCACTGGTGAGACGAAACCACGCTGGTCACCCGGTAGACGACTTCCGTAAGTGGTCGAAGTGAGTAACCAGTAGCGATCCATCTCTGGCGAGCGTCCGGCGTGAGCCGGATGGTTCTTCTGATCGTCGCTCATGTTCCATCTCCACGGGTCGCGTGTGAAAGACCATCCGGCTCACGCCGGACGCTCGCCTAGTGGACGCGCATGCCGGGTTTGGCTCCGGAGTCGGCGCGGAGCAGGAAGACCTCGCTGGCACCGGGACCGACGGCGAGAACCATCCCTTCGCTCAGGCCGAACTTCATCTGGCGGGGCTTGAGGTTCGCGCAGCAGATCACCAACTGGCCGACGAGGTCTTCGGGGGTGTACGCCTTCTTGATCCCGGCGAAGACATTCTTGGTCACATCGCCGCCGAGGCTCAGGGTCAATTGGAGGAGCTTGTCGGCTCCGACGACATGCTGGGCCGCGAGGACGCGGGCGACGCGGAAGTCGACTTTGCCGAGGTCGTCGATCGTGCAGTGTTCGACCACGAGGGCTTCTTTGGCGAGTTCATCGGCCGTGTCTCCGAAAGCGTTGGGGCCAAGCCCCCCGGTGGCAACCGGTGGGCTTTCTGGCTGACCGCTGACCGCTGATGGCTGACCGCTCTCCGCTGGCTTGCTCTCTTCAATCATCGCTTGGACCTTCTTCGTGTCGACTCGTTTCAGCATGTGCTGGTAGGGGCGGACCATCTGCCCCAGGACCGGTGAGTTCACATCGCTCCAGTGCTGGATCGGCACTCCGAGTAGTTCGCCCGTTTGCTGAGCGATGCGGGGCAGGACCGGGGCGAGGTAGATCGCCAATTGGCGGAACAGATTGGCTCCCACGGTACAGATGTCGCGGACCTCTTCCAGTCGAGCGGGATCTTTCTTGAGAATCCACGGTTGCTGGGCATCGATGTACTGGTTCGCCTTGTCGGCCAGGAGCATGATCTCGCGCATCGCGGCGTTCGTATCACAGTTCTCGTACAGTTCGGCAATCCGCTCACCGGCCTCGGCATTCTCGCGAAACAACCCTCCATCATCGGGGTAAACCGACGAGAGGGCTTGTCCCTCAATCATCTTCACACAGCGGCTGGCGATGTTGACGAACTTGTTGACGAGGTCGGCGTCGACCTTGGTCTGGAAGTCGACGACGCTCAAGTCGAGGTCATCGACGCGCGGTCCCTGCTTCGAGGCGTAGTAGTAACGCAGGTACGCCGGGTCGAGGTGCTTGAGGTACGTCGCCGCACTGATGAACGTCCCCTTCGACTTCGACATCTTCTCGCCGTTCACCGTCAGAAAACCGTGAACATGGACCTTCGACGGTAATTGGTATCCCGCCGTGTGTAGCATCGCGGGCCAGAACAGGGTGTGGAAATACGTGATGTCCTTGCCGATGAAGTGGTGGATTTCGGTCTGGTCGCTGCGCCACCAGTCGTCCAGCTTCTCGCCGTGGCGGTCGCACCACTGTTGCGTGGACGCGATGTAACCGATCGGCGCGTCGAACCAGACGTACCAATAGTTGCCGGGGCTGTCCGGGATTTCGAACCCAAAATACGGAGCCGGCCGCGACACGTCCCAATCGCGCAGCGGCTCTTGCAGGAAGTGCCCCTGCAAATAGTTGGCGACTTCGTCCTGCAAATGTTTGCCGCTTTGCGTCCACTCGTTGAGGAAGTCGTGGAGCTTTTCCAGTTCGACGAACAAGTGCGGGGCGACTCGCAGTTCCGGCTTGGCTCCGGAATGCACGCTGACCGGATCGATCAAATCCGCCGGGCTGTACGTCGCGCCGCACTTGTCGCAACTGTCCCCGTATTGGTTCGGCGCTTGGCACTTGGGACAAGTCCCTTTGACGAACCGGTCGGCCAGAAACGTGCCGGCGACGGGGTCGAAGAGTTGCGTGACGTCGCGCTCCACCACAAGGCCGCTCTGACGCAGCGCGGTCCAGAATTCGCCGCACAGTTGGCGATTCTCCGGGCTGTTCGTGCTGCCTTGTGGTGGAGCGCGACGTCACGCAACTCTTCGACCCCGTCGCCGGCACGTTTCTGGCCGACCGGTT
>JANPCU010000317.1:0-3225 GCA_031431195.1 Planctomycetota bacterium
TCCACTCCGCTCGAACGGCAACAACTCAAAAACGCCGCGTTCGAGGAGATGCTCCGCCTCATCAAAGAGGTCGAGCCCCCCCGCCCCCGCCGCCGCCGCCGCGGCCGCGACACCCGCCCCAGCATCGCCGCCCAACGCAGCATCGACCCCAAACAGCTGAGCCGCTCCCTCGCGGGCGACCTCGACTGGATCGTCATGAAAACCCTCGATAAAGAACGCAGCCGCCGCTATGAAACCGCCAACTGGTTAGCCCGCGACATCGAGCGCTTTCTGAACGAAGAACCCGTCGAAGCCTGCCCCCCCAGCACCGCCTACCGCGTCAAGAAATTCGTCAAGCGCCACAAAGCCCAAGTCACCGCCGCCGGGCTGATCCTCCTCGCGTTAATCGCCGGAATCATCGGGACGACCTGGGGACTTGGGAAGGCCAAGATCGCTGAGGAGAAGATGTCGAAGGCTCTCGGTCAAGTCACTCATGAACGTGATGAAAAGGAGGAGGAAAAGAAGAACGCCGAATCAGCCCGAGCTGCAGAAAGTCAGCAACGTACTAAAGCGGAACGCCACTTTGTTTCCAGCCTACTACGACCAATAGGATACGGTGACGCAGGTAACTATGCGGAAAGGAAAAGTTTCGTTGAATGGGCTTCGCTTGATGACGCTAGATTACAAGTACTGGCGGTTGAGGCCATTTTCGACGATCCCGAGCAGGCCATTCGTACGACAACTCGGGTAGCTAGCGTCACGCAATCAGCAGTGGCTCTGAGTCCTGCCCGTTTTCAGCGAGTGCTCCAACTGGCCTCTGCAAAACAACGTGACATGAAAGCTGATCCTCGAATTCGAGTCGCTGCTTGTTGGTTGGCACTTGACCTCGGCTCTGCGGATCTACCTGCTCTCGAAGAAAGTGTGCGTTTCTTCTGTGACCCGAACAACAAGCTGACACTATTCTCACATGATTTGGTGAGTTTCGCGATCAGCCGCACTGATCCCCAACAACAAGCGGTTGTGAATATTCAAGTTGGAGACACACTCATAGACATCTTGAATAAGGCATCTGACAAGAATGTCATGCAGGAAGCAGGAAGCCATCTGGCGTATCTCGCACCGCGCCTTAACGCCGAGCAAGTCATCCGAGGAGGGAATGTGATTTCGAGCTCGGCAAATTGCCGCTACGAGATCGAGTCGGTGAGATTTCCGGTACCGCGTCATTGCCCGAAGCAAGTCATTCACAGCGGGGAAGCTCACGTCGCAACTCTGAACCAGCAAGATGAAGGAAAGCGTGTAGCCACATCACTTTCAGAACCAGCATCTCAGAATCAGATTTCGAGCGAGTCATTGCTAACCATGCTCGATTTTCGCATCACATCAATAGATTATTTTATGCTCGACTTCTACCTCTATGATTACGGGCCTTTGGGTTATCCGATCTCTTCAATGTCAAACCCACGATCACTCGCAAAGTTGCTTTCGCATCCCGGATGCGTGGATGAAACTCGCGAATGGATGCTCATGCGGTTTGAGGAACTGGTACTGCATAACGGCAAACCGGTGTTTCTGAAGTTATTGGATGAAACTGACAAAGGGGAGATAAAGATACCGCTGGTTTCTCGCATTCCAACTGTCGATCCGGAGCGGAAGTTCAACAACATGCACGATGCCTCCGAATGGATCGAACAGAACTGGCCGGATTTTGATCTGGAGTATCAACACCCCGTTACCTGGCGGGCTGAACCGCAGTGAGATCCATGAGTATCAGGATGCGTTAGTTGACATTCCTCAAATGTGCTCTCACAACCGAAACGGTGAGCCGGGCGGCGTCAGCCCCCGGACGATCTCGACATGTCAACGCTCTCGGAATCCGGGGCCTTACGGCCACGGCTCACCGGGGGTTTGCTGTGCCTGAGTCGGACGGGTAGAGTGCCCTAAAGAGTCCGGGTGCTGACGCCGCCCGGCTCACCTGGCTCGTTCAGAATGAGGGGCGATTATGACTGAACCTTTAAACTTGTTGGCGGTGGATCGATATTGGTTTCTGACGTGGACAACATATGGAACTTGGCTCCCGGGCGACCCTCGCGGTTATGTCGGGGTGGTCACAGACGAAACTGGAACAGCTGTCAATCTCAACCAATACGGGACTCCTGCTGCACCGCCGAATCAGCGATTACGAGAGTCGGCCCAGCGGAGCATGATGTCGTCCCCCATCGTGTTGACGCTGCCACAGGCGGAGTCACTGTTTGTGCAGTTTCAAGAGACCGCTCAGATTCGTCAGTGGTTGCCCATCGCAGTCGGAATCATGCACACGCATATCCACAGGGTGGTGGGAGTGCCCGGCGACCCAGACCCCGAGAAGATTCTGGGTGACTTCAAAGCCTATGGCTCGCGATGCCTGAATCGAGGGTGGGGCAAACCCGCGAGCGAAACCTGGTGGACAACTGGAGGATCGACTCGCAAGCTGGGCGATCGTTTCGCGATGGAGACGGTCGTGCCGTACATCCGCCAACAAGCGAACCCGTTGATGATCTGGACGCGCGAGACCGGGCGAATCCAGTAGCAACCCGGTGAGCCGGGCGGCATCAGCCCCCGGACGAGTTGGGCGCGGGGCAACGCTCGAAGAATCCGGGGCCTGACGCCGCCCGGCTCACCGAGATGTGGATTGCTCGCGGAGAGGTTTGGTGTGCCGAGGGTTGGTTTGGAGTGTCTCAGAAGGGTAACTTGCTCCGGTGAAGAGTCCGAAGTCGATGGTCAGTATCGACATCGCCGCTTGTGTCTCGCGCGGGGGCAGCTGGCCGGACAGTTCGCTGATCCTGCAACCAGTGGGAACCGTGATCATGTTCAACTCGGAAGATGACCTGGAAGACACGATCGCTCCCCGGCTCGATGCGGCGAACGCCGACACGACACAGATCCTGTCCGTCGAAGGCGTCGAAGGCCGGTCGGAGAAGCAACATTACCAGCGCAGCTTCAGTCTGGAGACTGTCGTACCACATCGTCGAGAACGTGATCGGCTGGTCTGCCGAGGGCGTCGATATGCATGCGGATGATGCCTTTGCGAAAGAGACGGCAGTGCTGGACCAGCACGGCCGGTCGAAACGCCAGACTGTGGCGCAGATGGCGATGGACTGGTTGCCGATTGCGTTGGCAGCAGGATCTCGCCCTTGCGATGAAGTCATCGAAGAGGGGAACCAGCGAGGCTTTGATCGGCGGACTCTGCAGCGAGCGCTGCATGAACTC
>JANPCU010000318.1:0-13188 GCA_031431195.1 Planctomycetota bacterium
AGCATTTGGCCCAGTTTCGGGGCGGGATTTGCTTCTGCGTCGACCTCGATCCGCGCTGGGTGGTGAAGCTGATTAAGAAGGGGGACATCGCCGGGGCCAAAGCGTACGCCGATCATGTGATTGATCAGGCGATGACCGTCCTTTCCGCCAATCACGACATCAAGTGCTGCTTCGCGACACCCAAGCTGCTCGAGGCACTCGCCCTGCGGTTGATCGACAAGGGGTCGAGTATCGAGGAGGCGGGGATCAAGGGGGTATTCTGCGGCGGGACTGAGATGACCTCGCAGTGGATTCGGTTCGCCGTCGAGGAACTGCTGGGGCCGAATGTGTTCATCGCCCCGACTTACGGCAACACGCTGATGGGGCTGGCCTGTGGCAAGCCGGTCTCTCCCGCCGAGAATTACAAGATCGCTTACTTCGCCCCCCAGCCGCGAGCCGTCGTGGAAGTGGTGGACTTCAAGAACTACGACCATGTCGTCGACTACGGGTCGACGGGCCGTGTCAAGCTCTACACACTGACGCACGAGCTGTTCATTCCCGGCTTTATGGAGCGGGATGAAGGCGAGCGCGAGCAGCCGTGGCCCAAGTTCCCCTGGGACGGGATTAGCGGGACACGTCCGTTCCACGAGTTCGCCAAGACGACCGTCGTCGGGGTGTACTAGAAGAGCGATGAGGGTTGAGCGTTGAGCGAACGTGGCTCTCCGACTTTGCCCTCAACGCTCTCTCCCTCGTCCGCCTCAACCCTCAACCCTCATCGATCCCCGAACATGCCACACCGAATTTGGATCACGCTCCTGTGGGTTGGCTCGATTGCCGCCGTGGTCGGCTGCTCGGGGAAAGCTCCTCCGGCCGTTGATCCGGCACCGGCATCGCCTACGACAGTCGTACCCGCCACAGGGGCCACTCCGGTCGTAGCCGCTCCGGTGGGTACGACTCCAGTGGTCGCGCCTCCTCCGGCAGTGGCCAACACGGTCGACCCCACTAAGCCGGAAACCAAGTGGATTGGGACGATCCCGTATGATGTCTTCTATGACCAGCCATTGGTCGTGGCGAACGATGCCACCGCAGTGAACGGCGGGGGATCAGAGAAACCTTCGACACCGGCTGGCCCCGATGTGGAGATGGTCAAACCGACCGATCCGGCGACCGCTCCCGGTGAAGTCCCACCCGCAACGGCTGGTGGCAAGACCGACTGGGCTAAAGTGATGCCGCTGGATCTCGCGCTCGAAGCTGTCAAAGTCGCTCGGACCGATGTCAACGCCAATCTCCAGGGGATTGCCAAGTACAATGCGGGAATTGACTCCATTAAGATGAACGCGGCCTTGATCGGAATGCTGGCGATGATCGTGGCCGAACACCCCGAGGCGGCGAACTGGAAGGACAAAGCCAAGTTCATCCGCGACCTGTGTTATCAGATTCAAACCAAAGCCACCGGAAAAGGGGGTGGGCCGTTCAAGGAGACACAGGAAGTCTTCGAACTGATCACCGGAATCCTCGACGGAGGCAAGCCACCCGAGATGGAGTCCGCTGACACGGTTCCGTATGTCGAAGTCGCCGACCGGGCTGACATGATGAAGATAATCGACAAGTCGGTCAACGACTTGAAATCCAACATTGGCGACGCCAAACGGATGAAGGAGCGGGCACCGGAGGTCACACGCCAGCTGGCCGTCCTGCAGGCGCTCGGGGTGATGATGGGCGACCTCAGCTATGATCAGGCGGACAACCCGGAATACCAGGGCTTCACCAAGAACTTTATCGACGGCGCAGCTGCCGGTGTCGAAGCTGTCAAGTCTGACAAGTTCGACGACTTTCAGGGGGCACTGAGCAAGATGAATACCTCTTGTGGCGATTGTCATCCCAAGTTTCGAGGAGGAGATAGCAATTAAGAACTGCATGAAGCTGCGATTGATGTGCGTGCTCGGACTGCTCGTCAGCGGGTTACTGAGCCTGCCGCTGTCTGCCGACACGATTCATCTGAAGTCCGGCCACAAGGTCCAGGGAGACATCCTTAAAGAGACGGAGCAGGAGGTCTACGTGGACATCGGCGTCGATGTCGTACGCATTCCGGTGGAACGCATCCTGAGTCGCGAGAAGGGCGATGGAGCCCTGGCGGAAGGCGGCCAGGCCCCAGCTGTGGATGGCCTGGGAGACGATGTCTTCCGCACCGCGACACTGCCGATCAAGAGTGTCAAAGACCTCGCCGAGGAGTACGGCGAAGGAGTCGTCATGGTCGAAACATCGAGCGGCCTGGGCAGCGGGTTTATTCTCAATGAGCGCGGTTACTGCGTGACCAACTATCACGTTGTCGAAAAAGAGACCCGCATCGCGGTCGTCATCTTCGATCAGACAGCTGCGGGCGACTTCGTGAAACGCCGGATCCAGGACGTGAAGATTCTGGCCCTCAATCCGTACTACGATCTGGCTCTGCTCCAAATCCCGGCTGTGGAGGGGTTCACGTTCACGACCGTAGCCCTCGCCGCCGACAAGAACCAGAAAGAGGGTGACGGCGTCTTTGCGATTGGCAATCCGCTCGGCCTCGACCGCTCGGTCTCACAGGGGATCATCAGTACCCGGGCGCGCAACTTCGAGGGGCTGACTTACATTCAGACCACCGCCGAGATCAACCCCGGCAACAGCGGCGGTCCGCTGTTCAACTCGCGCGGTGAAGTGATCGGCGTGACCAACATGAAGCTGCTCGGCGGCGAGGGTCTCGGCTTTGCGATCCCGATCAGCTACGTGAAGCACTTCCTCCGCAATCGCGATGCGTTCGCCTTCGACGAGAAGAACCCCAACGCCGGGTTCCGGTATCTCGATCCGCCAAGACGGAAAAAGCTGGAAACCGCGCCGTAGTGAGCGCAGTTTCCACCAATCCGAAGCGTGAGCGAGGGCGGACGAGGACAGACATCCGAACCGGAGGAAATGCATCAAGAGTTTGGAACACTAATTCACGCTAATCAACACGAATCCGGAATGCTTTCCCTGCCTGGATTAGTGTTGATTAGCGAAGATTAGCGTTCTAAACCTTTTTGTGAACGTTGAGTCTGAGGTCGGGCCACTGTCATTACATCGAGCGTGGTCGCCCTCGCTGACGCTTCGGGTTACTGGAATTCCTCATGATTTGGCAATCCCTGCGCGGACATTCCCGGCAAGTCGATATGTTCCGCCGGGCGGTGCAGCGGGATCGCCTCGCGCATGGGTTTCTACTCGTAGGTCCACCCGGTATCGGGAAGCGGACATTCGCGAGGCTGATCGCCCAGTGCTTGTTTTGCACACAGAGAACTCCGGATCAGCTCGACGCCTGCGGCACCTGCCCGAGTTGTAAGCAAGTGGTGGCTGGCTCGCATCCCGACTTACTCATGGTCCAGCGGCCCGAGGGGAAGCAAGAGCTGCCGATTGACCTCCTGATCGGCGCACCAGACCGACGCGGGCGCGAGGGGCTGTGTCATGACCTGTCACTGCGGCCGATGACCGCCAATCGCCGCGTGGCCATCATCGACGATGCTCATACGATGAACGACGCCAGCGCGAACGCTCTGCTCAAGACGCTGGAAGAACCACCCGCCGGGGCCATCCTGTTTCTCACCGCCCCCGAGTCGGCGTCGATCCTCTCGACGATCCGCTCGCGCTGTCAGCCGATCCTGTTCTCGCCGCTCTCTCCCGAGGACATTACCGAACTGCTCATTGAGCAGGAGATCGAGACCGACCGCGCCCAAGCCGCCGCCATCGCTGCCCTCTGCGAAGGGAGCCTCGAAACCGCCGCCCAGCTGCAATCGCCGGAGCTGCGGGCGATTCGGGCCGGTGTGTACCGCCAATTGGCGCAGGCGAACTTCGACTCACTCGGTTCGTCCAAACAGTTCCAGTCGATTCTGGAAGAGCAGGGCAAGGACCCCGCCACGCAGCGGAAGGCGGCCCTCTGGCTGGTGCGTTTCGCCGCCGACTTTTATCGCCGCCTGCTCGGGGCCGGGTTCCTTTCCTCTCCCGAAGAAGCGGCCAGTATTGAAGCCACCCTGAGCCGGATCGACCGTGACGACTTGGTCGCGCTCGACCGCTGGGGCCTGATGCTCGACCGCTGCTTAGAGGCTGAGACACAACTCTTGGGGTCGATGCCCGTCCCGCTCTGCCTGGATGCGTTCTGCCACGACCTGGGCCGCATCGGTCGCGGGGCATTGCATCTGGTGTGAGATAGCACTGGCGGAGGACTCGACACGCTACTGCTTGTCTCGTATAGGCCGGGTTCGCTGCAGCGCATGCTTAGGTGGCTGGATTGGTGAATGCCTCATAAACAAGCCCTGCAAAGACGATGGCCAAGCCCATGTGGTTCATGTGCCGACAAAGCAAGGCCTGCCTCGTGTAGCTCTCTGGCATGTCGAGCGAGTACAGCTTGCGAGCGACCATGAAGTGCATGACAACCGCATAAACCAGAAACGCCCCCAGCCCGAGCCACGACAACCAAGACGGGCCATCGGGAAACAGCTCTGGCAGTCCAAAAAACACCAGCATAATGAGTACGATGGGTATGAAGGCGTAAGCCCGAATCGACGCGAAGCCATCCAGCAACCGAACCTTTTGGTCAGGCGTGAGTTGACGCAAAGCTCGCTCTCCCATTATGCGGCTAACAATCACGCAGCCGAGGAAGATGAAAACAGTGATGGGATACATCATGGTGTGAATGTGGCCTCTCCGGCGGAAAAGTGAATCGAACTCTGCCGATGAGGTGCAGAGATTCTGCCTGACACCAGACTGCTGGTCAGGCGGCGTCTCCGCAAGGATCGAGGCCATCATCGTCCATGGAGTTTCCGGCTGGGGTAGGGGAACGTCAACCGGGAACACGGGAGATTTCGCCGGGCCACCCACCAGGGGAAAACCGTGCTTGAGTGATTGGGTCGATATGCGTAACCTTCATCAATCATGAGTCTTCAGGAACTGCAATCGTCGATTTCTCAATTGCCGCGTGCTGATCGCGAATCGTTGCTCCGCTTTTTGGGGCAGCAATTGGCCGATGAGGCAAGCGGCCCGCGATCTTCAATGGCGGTGGTCGATCGATCGCAATGGGTGGAAGAGTTGCGTCAACTTCGCGAGCGTGTGTCGACCGGCCTTTCCGGAACGCCGCTCACGGAAGTTTTGGATGATCTTCGTGCGGAATGAGTGGGGCCATGAGCTATTGGGATACGTCGTCGTTGGCCAAGCTGTACCTCATCGAACCCGATTCGGCGACGTTTGATGCTTTGGCGAACCGCACGACTGTGATCCGCATTTCGCCGCTAGTGCGTTTTGAATCACGTCTGGCTTTCTGGCGACGCGAGCGTGAAGGGGCGATCGCTGCTCAGGGTGCGGTGGTACTCAGCCGTCGACTAGATGCGGACATCGCAGCTGGCAAAATGGAACTCATCGTGCCGGAGCTGTTGGTCGAAACGTGGTTTGAGCAAGTGGTTCAAGCCTGCATGAGTCGACCTGAACCGATCTGGATTCGGACACTGGACGCCCTGCATGTCGCGGCCGCGTTATCGGTGGGCGAGACGGAATTCGTCTCCCATGATCTGCGTCAACGGGCCGCCGCAACCGCTGTCGGAATGACTGTGTTTCCGTAGTCACGGAGTCGATTAGATCGGGACACTCTCCTTAATACCCCAACCCGTCTCCGCTGAGCAGGCTCGTCTGCACCGAGCCGTCCTTGAACTCGAACATCCCGGCGTAGCTGCGACCGAGCTTCTTGTTCGCATTCGGGCAATACTGCCGGGCGTTGCCTTCGATGGCGGCGACGCCCGGAATGCGAGACGCCAGGCTGGCCGAGTGCAGGAACGAGAGGCCGGGGCAGGTCAAATCTTGTACGCACAGGAACATGCCGAACTTCTGGGCGGCGGCGGCGGCGAGCAGCGCCTCGGTGTGCCCCTTGCAAGCTTTGAGGGCGACCCCGCTGTACCCCTGCTCGCGGGCGAGCAGCAGTGTCTCGTAGTCGATCAGCGATTCGTCGATCACCACCGGCTTCTGCTCCGCCGCCTTGTGCATGCGATTCTCGGGATGTGCCCGCAGGTCGCGATGGGTCGGCTGCTCGATGTACTGGATGCGGTCGTAGGCTGGCGGATTGGCGGCCTTGATCTTGGCCAGGAAGTCGAGGACATACTCGACATTGGCACACTTCTCATTGAAGTCGACCGAGTAGAACCACTGGGCACAACCGCGTTTCTTCTGAGCCTCGACCGCCACGCGATCCACGCTCAGCACGCGCTCGATGTCCCACGACAGATCATCGCCGTTGAGCTTGATCTTGAGGTGCGTCAGCCCGTTGTAGGGAATCCACTCCTCCAGCGTTTCCGGCAGCTTGTCGCCAATCTTTTTCTCGACATCGCCTGCGGTCAGTGGATCGACCGCTCCGACGAGGTGGTACAGCGGCATACGAGGCTTGGCTTCCCGCAGGGTGTACTGATCGAGGTACTCGCCTTCGAACTGGTCGTCGAGGTACTCCGACAAGTCGTCGTTCATGAACTTCGACGAGAGGGCGTCGTAGCTGTTGATGCCGTTGGCCTTGCCGTACGCATCGTTCACAGCGGCATCCAGAGGGCTGGCAGCGACGAGCCGCGCCAGATCCGGAACGACCTCGGGGAGCTTGTACTTCTCTTTCACCAGCTTGGCGAGGTGTTCGTATTCCGCCGAGAGCGTGAACATCAATTCCAGCGAGTGACCGACATCGATAAACCCTTCGGTCAATCCGACAGCTCGCTCCGCGAAGTCGATCATCGCGGCTTCGGCCTGCTCCGGGGTTACGCCGTTGGTTCCCGGCCACGCCCAGATATTGCCGATCGGCATGCTGCCGAAGCCGACTCCTCGCTTCTTGCCACGGGTCTCGACCGTGACTTCGACGTTGATGAGCTTGCTCTCTGCCACCGTGCGGCCACCGAACTTCAGTGGGGTACGGTAGGCGACCGGCTCAAACGAGATCCCGGCATTTACAATTCGGATGTCAGTCGTCTTGCCCATGACCTCTTGGCGTCGCGTTAGGATAGGAAGGGATTGGTGAACGTCGGCAACGACGCAAGTCTAGTCAAGGATGAAACGAGACAGAAGCCAAGTTTGGCCAGATTTCTAGTTCAAGGGGGGAATGCCCAGTCCGGTGAACTCACTTGACCACACGGGGGACGCTGCAAGGTCTGATGAAACAGACAAACACAAAGCAGTTTGGGCCTTTCCGGTGAATGCTGTTTTGTGAGACAACACCCCTCATCCCGCGACCACAAATCGCGTGAATGTCGGAGTAATCGATACTGTGCGAATCTGTGAAATCTGTGTACCAATTCCCGCCTTGATTGAGCCTCTTCAGAGTGGGGAGTTTGTACACAGATGGCACAGATGGCACAGATTCATACAGATTCCAGAGGCTTTGCTCGGGCTTCGGCATTCGGGATGAGGCGGGCGTCGCCGCGAATTGACCCCATCGGCTCTCACCAGTGAGCATCGCATTCGGACGGGAAGGCTGCCGGATGTGGCGAACTCCCACGAGGTGGTTTCCCATGGCCACTGAGGGCGTCTTCACTCCAGCGGCTGGTTGCCGAATGCCTCGCGCGGAGTTTCGGCGGGGACTTGCAACTCGGTCTTCAGCCGGGCCAGTTCGGCTTTCAGCGTCTCGACCGTCTTTGCGTACGCCGGGTCGTGGGCGAAGCTCTGCATCTCGGCTGGGTCAGCCTTGCGGTCGTAGAGTTCCCAGTATTCGGCCTCCGGCTTGTAGATACGAACGAGTTTGAATTGATCGGTCACGACCCCCTCATGTGGGCGAACGTGGTGAGGTGAGGGGTATTCGTAGTAGTGGTAGTAAAAGCTCTTGCGCCAGTTGTCCGGCGTCTGCCCCTTCAGGATTGGCATGAAGCTCGCTCCCTGCATCTCAGCGGGAGCTTCGAGTCCCGCAGCTTCCAGTATGGTCTGTGCGAAGTCGAGATTGGAGACAATCTCCGAGGAGACCTGACCCGGCTGCACGACTCCGGGCCACTGGACGAGCAGTGGCGTCCGCAGTGATTCCTCAAAGATCCACCGCTTGTCGAACCAGCCATGCTCGCCCAGGAAGAACCCCTGGTCGGAGGCATAGACAACGATCGTGTTCTCTTCCAGCCCGGCCTCTTTCAAGTAGTCCAGCACCCGTCCGACCCCCTCGTCGACTGCCTTGATGCAGCCGAGGTAGTCGTGCATGTATCGCTGATACCGCCATCGCACGAGATCGCTCCCGGTCAGCTTGCTCTCGCGGAACTCTTTGTTACGCGGTTCGTAGTAGGCATCCCAAATGATCTTCTGCTCCGGGGTCAGTTGGGCGAGCGTCTTCAGCTTGGCATCTGTTTCCGTGAACGTCTTCTCGATGGTCATGTCCTGGTCGCGGACGGCCAGCCCGCGATTGGCGTAGTTATCGAACAGGTTCAGAGGCTCTTTGAACGGCTGGCCCTTGTTGTGATCAAGGTGCCGCAGAGCCGGTGACCATTCGCGGTGCGGGGCCTTATGCTGGCACATCAGCATGAATGGCTTGCTCGGGTCGCGCTGCTTGAGCCACTCCAACGAAAAATCGGTAATCAGGTCGGTCGTGTATCCCTCGTGCTTGACCTTCTTCCCGTTATGGATCATCGGCGGGTTGTAGTAAATCCCTTGACCGGGCAGGATGTGCCACTCATCAAACCCGGTCGGGTCACTGTTGAGGTGCCACTTGCCGATCATGGCTGTCTGATACCCCGCCCCTTGCAACAGCTTCGGGAACGTCACTTGGCTCCCGTCGAACACACTGTTGGAGTTGTTGTAGAACCCGTTGCGGTGGCTGTATTTCCCGGTGAGGATGCACGCCCGACTCGGCCCGCAGATCGAGTTTGTCACTAGACAGCGATCAAACCGCATCCCCTGTTTGGCAATGCGATCGATGTGCGGCGTGTCGAGCAGCTTCCGCTCATCACCGTAGGCGCTGATCGCCTGATAGGCATGGTCGTCGGAGAACAGGAAGACGATATTCGGACGCTGCGGCTCGGCGGCGTCGCTGGGGGTCAGGAGCAGCACGCCGACCAGAAATCCGAGACCGCACAGCAGGCCACGCACAGAGAGGGACATGGTGAGTAACTCGATTGTCAGGGGACACATGGGCGAGTGAGAGACACGTGTCCATCGTGGGAGACGGTCGCTCCGCTGTCAACAGTCAGGTGAGCGTCCCACTGCGAGACATCCAAAGCCTTCGGATGCCATCGCCAATCCTCTTGGCGCACCGAGACAAACTCACAACTACGGGTGTGCGGCCAGATTTTATGGCAGCACCTCTCTTCGGCAAAAAAAGAAAACATAACCACGGAGGCACGGAGCAAGTTTGCCGGGAGCGACACTGGCTTCCGGTATCAAATTGATACTCCACGCGGGGAGATATGAGACATTTCGTAGGACGGACGTCCTCGTCCGTCCGTGTGGATCAACCCAGAATTGCGACGGACTCGGAAGTCCGTCGTACGCCTCGATCTCGCCCGCGTGAAGTATAGTACAAGCCCCCGACCCTGCCGAAAAAGTCGCCGGTCCTCGCTAGCCGCCACCGCAGCAGTTCCTCACGAGGCCTCGGGGTTTCTCCGTGCCTCTGTGCCTCCGTGGTGAATTCCGGCCTGGTTTTGAAGGATTCCAGCCTGTCATAAAATCTGGCCAGACACCAACTACGATGCTTTCGTAGATTCACATTGACATACGAAGTCACGACCGGAGAATACACCCGTCGTGTGCGCTTCATCCCCGTAGAACATACCGACTCGGATTCTGTGACATCGAGAGTGATGTCACAGGAGACGCTACATCGTGAATGCGAGGAGGCAATTATCCATGAACCGATCCCTTGTACAATTTATTCTCTTCTTAGTTTTGATGGCTGTGGCCGCTCTCTCCGGTGCGGAGCCACCCATCAAGACGCCGACCAATGAACTGGCTGCGACACTGAAAGCGGCAGACCCCGTCAAATGTGAGTTGCTCACCGCCACGGGTCGAATCATGGCACCGCGATCAGACACGGTCGTGCCTTCTGGACTCGTCGGGCTGCTGAAGGATGAAGCCGTTGTGCGAGTTTACCCGTGGTGTACATTCCGCATGGTCGACGACCGTCCGACGTGGAATTGGAGTTTGTGGAGTAACAGTGGTGTTCGCGGTGAACCCGACGAGACCAAGGATCGCCTTGTCAAACGCATGGTGGGGATGGGGTTTGAGTCCTTCGCGTCATCCGACAAACATTATCAACTGGGTTTTGAGCGTAATGTCAGGGGATATCAAGAAACGGTCTTGATATCCGATCCGGTATCGTGGGTCGGCAGCCGAGAACCGAGCGTCGGCATAGATCTGAATTGGACCGTTTCATCAGCCGCAAAAGAGTCCATGCCGACATATGCGGAGGTCGTCAATGTCATGCCAACACTACAGCCTCCAACCCCAAATGAAGGCATGCACCGAATTCCTGAAGAGGTCCTTTCAGAGCTGACGGAAGAGCCAGTTGTCGAGGTGTCCCTCAGTGGAGGCAGAATATGGTACTCACTTGACATTCTCTTTCCGAATCGTGCGGATGGTGTCACTCCAGCGATCATTCCTCGCATCGAGGCGGCGCTGAGGAAGAACGAGTTCATAACAGACAAGAATCCGGCAGATAAAGTGAACCCTCCTCTTCTGGATCTGGTGAGAAGTGGGGGAAAAGGCACATCAAATTGCCAAGTGCGTGTCCGCAAACGCAAGGATGGGTTCTTCCTTTCCATGTTCGTGCAGACAGGAGTTGCACCATAATAAGTTGCCGGATCACATGAGACCATTTCCAAGGTTTTCGATTGCTTCCCGCTTCTCAGGCCTCTCATTTGGCATTCCGATGTCACTCAATCTCACGTGGGCGAAAGTGAGCGATTCCTTCGTCGCCACCATTCGCCAGAACCTGGGCAAATAGGCGTGCGTGCCCGCCCTCTGGTGAGGGGCAGCTACGGCTCACTCGGGACCGCGTGAGGACCATCCGGCCCGGCACCGGACATTGGCCGCTACCGCTTCGCTCCGCGATTTGGGTCGACATCGACGGGCGTGTCGTCGATCCGGATCAAGTAGTTATCCTTCCCCGTGTGCTTCACCTCGTACATCGCTTCATCGGCCTTGCGGAGCATTTCCTCCACCGGGCGTTGGTGCAGGAACACGATGACACCCATACTAAACGAGACCGGCCAGCCCGCGTCCTTGGCCATTGCGCGCAGCTGATCATGCACTCGTTTTCCCACGATCTGTACCGCCTCCGGGGAGATCTCAGGGAGCATGAGGGCAAATTCATCGCCTCCCATGCGAGCGACACAGTCGTAGCTGCGAACGCTCTGGCGAAGACGGGCCGCAGTGGCGATCAGCATCTCATCACCAGCCTGATGCCCGCGAGTGTCGTTGAACTGCTTAAAGTTGTCGCAATCGATGAACCCGATGGCGATTGTGCCGCCTAATCGAGATCCACGATTCAGTTCATTCTTAATCCGCTCGATAAACCCGTTCCGATTGAGAACCTCAGTCAACCCATCGGTTCCCGCCGAGATATGAGCCAGCTCAATGGTCGTCTGCAGCCGATTGACCAACAGCCCGAAAGCGAGTGAGATCGTTGTGCCCAGAATGGCCGAGTTGTGGTCCACCTGATTCATCGGCATCTGCCCCAGTAACGGCAGGGCATACCAGCCGAGAATCGAGACGACCGAAGAGTAGACCGCACCGGGCCAGCCGAGCATCCAGGAGGCCGCTGCAATCTGCGGAAGCGATAGTGCGATCGCCACAGCGGGCAAGTTCAGCTTCGTCCCCAACAATGCTGAGCAGAGCGGCAGCAGAAAGAAGACCACGTAGATCAGCGGTGAGTCATCCCGGCGAAGATGCAGAGGCGGTGGGTCGTACCGGCGGGCAGTCTGTGGTCTGTTCATCCCGCCTCCTCGTCTCCGCTAGAATGAGTGGGCCTATTCCCCACGTGCGAATTTCTGGAACCGTTGCCGCAAATCCTGAGTCACTGGCCCCGGAACTCCCGCACCGATCTGACGTCCGTCGATCCCGACCACCGGGATGACTTCCGCAGCTGTGCCAGTGAGGAAACACTCGTCAGCGGTGTAGACATCGTGACGCTGAAGGGTGGCTTCTTGTACAGGAAGCCCCGCCTGTTTCGCCAGTTGGATCACGCAATTTCTCGTGATTCCTTCCAAGATTCCGGCGTCGGGCGAGGGGGTCTTGAGGACTCCCCGCTTGACGATGAAGATGTTATCGCCGGTGCATTCGGCGATGTCTCCTTTGTGATTGAGCATCAGGGCCTCTTCGCACCCGACATCTGTCCCCTCGATCTTGGCGAGAATGTTATTCAGGTAATTGAGCGACTTAATGCGTGGGCTGAGCGCCCCCGGATGGTTGCGGAGCGTACTGGCTGTGATGATCTTCAGCCCCTGCTGATACAACTCCTCCGAGTAGAGCTTAATCGTGTCGGCGATCACAATCACCTGCGGATGGCTGGTGCGGCGAATGTCGAGACCGAGTGAACCGGCCCCGCGCGTGATGACCAGTCGCACGTACCCATCGACGATCCCGTTGGCGGCAACAGTCTGCTCAACAGCTGCGGCCATTTGAGTGGGCGTCAGGGGGATGACGAGGCGAATGGCGAGGGCACTTTCATAGAGCCGCTCGACATGTTCAGCGAGCAGGAAGACCCGCTTGTTATAGACGCGAATGCCCTCGAAGACGCCGTCGCCGTAGAGGAGCCCGTGATCGAACACGCTGACCATTGCCTGTTCTTGAGGAACCAGACGGTCGTTGAGGAAGATTTGCAGAGACATCGGGAGACCTTGTGTATTGGCGAATGACAGTGAGAGTGACAACTCGCATGGATTGGAAAGGTGAGTCTGGTGGAATCATCTCTGTGTCAATCTGTGGGGTCCGTGTACCAATCCTCTTCTGCTCTTGTTGGGGCAAGATGAAGAAACAAATTCGTACGCAGATCCCACAGATTGACACAGATCAGAGCGTGATGACAACAACGGGATCTCGATGAAGTGAACCAACAGGCAGATCGAAGACACCACCCCAAAACAAGACCGGCGTGCGGGTCGCGAAATTCGCGCGGGCACGCCGGGGACAGGACACCGAAATCTGTGGCCGGTTCAGGTCCGTGGGATAGGCTTCCAGCCTGTCAGCAATCAGGAATGACAGGCTGGAAGCCTATCCCAC
>JANPCU010000319.1:0-36857 GCA_031431195.1 Planctomycetota bacterium
GGCGTAGGGGGGATTTCTTGCCGTGCGGGGCCCGGCGCGCGCCGCGGGTCCCCCTCATTGTTATTTGTCATTTAATCGGGATGGCGCTGTACAACGCAACCGGCGGCTCGCGCCGGGCCGCTCGCCGAGAGGACGACAGGCTGGAAGCCTATCCCACGGCCACTTACCGCACGTAGTGCGACCAGGCGATATGTGTGGCCTTTTCGCTCTCGGCCCGGCTGATAACGAGCGTGGTGGAGGTCTCGTCACGGTTCACCGAGATGATGCGAAGTTGGAAGGGTCGTTCGAGGGAGTCGTCCTGGCTGAAGACCGATTGGCCGCCTTGGGGGGCATCGACGGGCTTCGCGGGTGGGGCATGTTCTTCGGTGATCCCGTACTTTCTGACGTAGTAATCGACGACCTTCTCGAAGCCATCCGCAGTGGTGAGGACCGTCTCACAGCGGGTCGATGGGACGGTCCGTTCGCCGCCCCGCAGGGTGGCTCCGTCGCTCATCGTCACCCCGTTGAGCGGCTGGGATTCGGGGTAGCGAAACTCTTCGAGCATCCCCAGCAGCGAGAGTTGTCGGTCCGGCTTCGCGTTCGCCTGCGGGAGGCAGACCCACGTCAAGCCAAGGCAGACGACACTGGCCAGAATGATCAGCGAGGGATTCCAGCGAGGCATGGTGTTACTTTTCCCAAGAGTGTTTGAAGGCGGGTTCACCCACTTTGACGAACGAACATCCGACTGGCTTTCGGCGAATCCCCAAGTTGCCACAGAATGTCCGTTTTCCCACAAAAATACACTGAAATCTCCCCCAGCGGTCGACGACCTGCTAACGTATCCGTTCTATGAACTGACGATTCTGAAACCGAATCCGCTTAGCTGAGGTAAAACTTGGCAAGGTTTTCACTGGTGTCGTCACGACCGATTCCCACTGACCTCGACCGCCCGGAAGTTCGTCATGCAGTCTTGTTGCCGTCCTGCTGTCCGCACCCGCACCAACCTTCGTTCCCGCCGTGCGTTTACGCTGCTGGAATTGCTGATTGTGCTGGCGATCATTGGCGTGATCGCCGCGATGGTGGTGCCGCGTTTTCTCGCTCAGCAGAAGGGGGCTCTCGTCAAACTCGCCCGAATTGCCATCAAGAGTGTTGAGCAGGCGAGTGACAACTATGCCGTTGATCACGATGGCGAGCCTCCTACTGGGTCTCAGGATGTGGCAGTGCCCCTCTTCCTCAAGCCACTCGACAAAGAGGGCAAGCCGATGAAGCAATACATTGACAAGCTTCCCAAGGATCCCTGGGACCAGCCACTTTTCTACGAATACCCCAACTCCAAGGCTCCCGACACCGATCGCCCCGCGATCTGGTCGTCCGGCCCGAATCGCCAGAACGAAAACGGCGAAGGGGACGATATCAACAACTGGAAGGATCTGGCGAAGTAGAGCTGTCAGCGGTCAGCCAATCCTCGTGTGTGTGCATCCCTATCATCGGTGAATCGTGAATGCACCAAGTCTCCGACCCCAACGGGGTCTCGCCTTGTAGCCCAGGGTCGGCCTCGCAGCGGAAGACCCTGGGTGGAGTATCCCGACGAACCCACCAACCCCAATGGGGTTGCGTCAGGTGTAGGACGCAACCCCATTGGGGTTGAGACACGCGAAACGATCGCAAACCCAGGGTTTCCCGCGATGCGGGCAACCCTGGGCTACGGGGCGCGACCCCGTCGGGGTCAGTTCACCGACGATTGAGATGCATACACAATCCACGAAGAATCGCCCGGGGATTCTGTCCGCCGCGCGGATGGCCTGCTACGATGGGGGCGTTTATTCCTCGCCCGGCTCCCCTCTGGCTGAATGCTGACCGCTGAAAGCTAACTGCTCTCCCCCCATGCTTGAACTCCCGATTCTATCGCTCGACGACACTCTGTCCGGGGCACCGGCCTCCAGTGGGGGTTGTTCGTCGGATGTCGCTCTGGCTCTGGATGGAAGCGTGGCTCCGCGTCGCCGGTTGCCTCCGTGGCTCAAGCGGCCCATGCCGACCTCGGAGATGTCGTTCACGAGCCAGGTGATCGAAGACCTGCGGCTCGAAACGGTGTGCGAGAGTGCCAAGTGCCCGAACCGCACCGAGTGCTGGTCCCAGCGCACCGCCACGTTTATGATCCTCGGTAATGTCTGCACCCGCCCCTGCGGCTTCTGTTCGGTCCCGCGCGGCAAGACCGAAGAGATTGAACTCGACGAGCCGGAGCGTGTGGCTGAGGCGGCTAAGCGGCTCGGCCTCGAACACGTGGTCATCACCTGTGTCACGCGCGATGACCTGCCCGATGGCGGAGCCGAACACTTCTACCGCTGCGTCCTCGCCGTGCGCGAGGCGACGCACGCAGCTGTGGAAGTCTTGACGAGTGACTTCAAAGGGAACCGGGCGGCGATCTCGCGCGTGGTCAAGGCTCGTCCCGATGTGTTCAATCACAACACGGAGACAGTCCCGCGACTGTACGAGCGGGTGCGTCGCAACGCGGTCTACCAGCGGACGCTCGATCTGCTGAAGCAGGTCAAGGACGAGGCCCCCGATATGCCGACCAAGAGCGGCCTGATGCTCGGTCTGGGCGAGACGATGGACGAGGTTCTCGATGTGGCGTCCGACCTCCGCGCGGTCGGGGTCGAGATGCTAACCATCGGGCAGTACCTGCAACCGACTCCGCAGAACCTTCCGGTCGAGCGATTCGTCCCGCCCGAGGAGTTCGACTGGCTCGGCGACCAGTGCCGCCGCCTCGGCTTCAAACTCGTCTCCAGCGGCCCGTTCGTGCGGTCGAGTTATCACGCGGGCGAGATGGCGGGCGTGCTGGGGCGGAAGTAGCGTTCCGTGGGATAGGCTTCCAGCCTGTCGTAACTCGTAAAGAATGACAGGCTGGAAGCCTATCCCACGATCAGCCGCCCGCACAAAATTCAGCAAACTGACCTCTCGCAATTCGGCCAATCTGATATCTTGCCGCACAGGGACGGTACCGGTCCGCCCCGGCTCAACACATCAGGAGAAGGAGTGCATCATGGGAAAAGGCGACAACAGTAAGAAGAACGACAAGAAGGACAAGAAGCCCAAGCAGGACAAGAAGGTCGTCAAGCCCGATGCCAAGAAGTAGCTCGCCCGCATCGCCAGCGCCTGCCTGTGACTTCATGGTGGTCGCTTCGCCAACCGCTCACCCCGTGGGGCACGTTTTCCACGTGCCCGTTTTTGTTGGCGGATTTCTAGAAGAAGACTGCGATGGACACTGTTTTTGAGGGAACAGATGATGACGAAGAATCCCATCCTGGATGAACTTCGCGACACGCGAGAAAAGTTGCTCGCCGAGTCTGGCGGCACCTTGGACGGGCTAGTGAGTCGACTGCAAGCCGAAGAGCGGGAGTCGGATCGACCGATTCGCGAACCACGACATAATAACCGCCGCTCGGAAGGGGTGATGGCTGGCGATGGTTTCGAATCACTGGCGGTTAGCCAAACACCTGCGTGATCGGCGATCCCCCGTAGAGGGCATGCGGTCGGCCCGTGCGATCAGGCAGCGTCATCTCCGGAGCGATCCCCAGGGCGTGCATGAGCGTCGCGTTGTAGTCTTGCGGCGAAACGGGTGAGTCGGACGGATAAGCCCCGCGCGAGTCACTGGCTCCGAAGGTCTGGCCACCACGCACTCCGCCGCCCATCAACAGACCGCTGTAGCAAAACGGGTGGTGTTCGCGTCCGGCACTCTTGTTAATGACCGGACCACGCCCGAACTCGCCCACCCAGGCAATCAACGTGTCATCCAGCAGCCCCCGCTCTTTCAAATCGGTGAGTAATGCCGATAGGGCGAGATCCGCCTGCGGAATCAACGTGTCTTTGAGACGCGGGAAGTTGTTCCCGTGCGTGTCCCAGAACGTCTGTCCGTCATTGTGCCAATTGATCGACACCACCGGGACATCCCGCTCGATCAGCCGCCTGGCCAGCAGCACACACTGCCCATGCATCGTGCGTCCGTAGCGATCGCGAGTGGCGTCCGTCTCCGCCGACAAATCGAAGGCCGACCGTACCGCGCCCGAGGACAACAGCCCGATCGCTCGCGACTGCTCCGATTCCAGCCGGGCCGCTGTGGCTCCCTCCAGCCCCAATTGCTGCCGAGAGATTTCCCGCAGCAATGACTCGCGATGCCCCAACCGGTCCAGTGGAATCCCCTCATTCAAGGTCAGAGCCGGAATCGTCCACGCGGGCTGAGCCAAGTCTCCCTCCACAAGGAATGGATCATACGACCGACCGAGCCAGCCTCCATGTTGTCCGGGGGCCTTGCCTCCCGGAGCTGCGGGATGCGAGGCGATCCACGGCATGGTCACGAAGGGCGGCAAACCGGCGGGAGCGGTCCTCAATCGTGCGAGGACGGCTCCCAGATGCGGGGTGTCCCGCGCACTGGGCGGCACATCGTCGCTCTTGTTCACCGGAGGCAGATGGCCAGTCAGGATGGTGTGAGCACTCGACAAGTGAGCCGGGTCATCATGCGTCAGCGACCGAATCACGGCCACCCGGTCCATCAGCGGAGCCAGGTGCCGAAAGTGTTCGCAGACCTGTATCCCCGCAGCTGAGGTCGCAATCGGCTGAAACGGCCCGCGAATCTCGGGAGGGGCATGCGGCTTCATATCAAACGTATCGATGTGGCTCGGTCCGCCCCACATGAATAGGAATATCAGCCGTTTCGCGTTGCCGAACCCCACTGTGCCACCCGTGGCCGTCGGTCGGGCGATCGCCTTAGCCCCCAAGCGGTTCATTCCCAGAAGCCCGAGCGCGCCCGCCTGCAACAGCACTCGCCTCGACGGAGTGGGGGAAGGGGTGAAGGGAGACCACTGCAAATGATGACTCATACCCCGAACATATCAAAGCCCTTAGATGCGAGTCAAGCCCCTCTGGGTGGCAGTCGTCGAGAGCCACCCAAGCGTCGGGAGTCTGATTGGGCGAACGGCCAGTGAAAACACCAAGTACCGCTCACACATCTGCTCAGCTCTCCACTTTCGCATCCGAGTCGAGGCCCGTAGAATCGGATGACACCGGCATTGGCTGGTGCGATTCACCTTTCTGACACGGACCAACTGATGCTGAGCCAAGTTGTTCAAGACGCTCTCAACGAGCAAATCAACACCGAGTTCTATTCGTCGTACAACTACCTGGCGATGTCGGCATTTTGCGAGCATCAGAACTTCCGGGGGTGTGCTCATTGGCTGCGGATGCAAAGCGAAGAAGAACACATGCACGCGCTGAAGTTGTACAACTTCATGATCAATCGCAGTGCCAAGGTGGTCTTGACGGAGATTCAGACTCCCAAGTCGACCTACGACTCGATCCCCCACGTCTTCCAAGAAGCCCTCACTCAGGAGTTGGAAGTCAGCCGTCGCATCGACTCGCTGTACGAATTGGCTTTCACGGAGAAGGCATTTGCGGCCTTGGTCGAGCTGCAATGGTTCATCAGTGAGCAAACCGAAGAAGAGCGGACCGCCCGCGATATCGTGGCCAAGTTCGAGTACGTCAAGAACGACCCTTCCGCGCTCCTCGATCTGGATCGCGAACTCGCCTCCCGTGTGCCTCCTGCCGAGACGCCGGAGAGCGGGACCAATCGCTGATTTGCCTGATCAATGGCAGACGCGTAAATTACAGACTTCCGAAGTCATCGATGACTTCGGAAGTCTTTTGATACCCCTCTCCGTGATGCGGTCAGAATGCGGTGAGGCTTTCCCAACGATCGCCTCACTCCAGACTGGTCACCAGATGCACGATCCCGGCAGGGTTCGTCAACCAGAAGCCGCCCTTGGCAAAGCCTCCCAGTTAGATTCCAAAGCGAATCAACCAAGGGTACCCCACTCCTGTTCCTGCGTCGCACAGACATCCCAAGCATTGTCTGGGCCACCGCGCCACCCGCTGGCACTATGCCAAGCTTGAACTACTCCTTGGGATTTGGCTGCCGTGAGAACAAGCCGACTGCGATGCACAATGCAGCCAGTAACTCACTGCCCACGCCTTTGATGATTTCGCCGGTAAAAAACTCGTAGCCGCCGAGAGCACCCAAGAGGATGCCTGCGACTACGTAATACCACCATTTCCAATTGTCGTTATCGTTGTTCATGCGTCTGGAGGTTTTGTATTTGGGTAGGGGCGACTCGACGTGGCCTAACAGGGGTTCGACCGCAAGAGGGGGGCCAACAATGTCGTGATCATATGGACGAGCATGCACATGTCAACGGTGATGTGTAAGACTCAATCAACAACCCGTTGCGAGTAGCTCTGGCACAAACCGCTTGCGATACCCCCGATCCTCGCTAAGGTGATCCCAAGCAACGGACGAGGATGTCCGTTCTACGCCCCTTACCGAAGGCGCGGTATCGTTTCGTCGGTCCAGTTGTCGGAGGTCTCGACGCCATCCAGAGAGGCATGACCAGGCTGCTGTTTCATCGGAGGCGGGCTCGGGAGCGAGAGACGCGTGGCCGCCGGGGACGTGTCAGTGCTGGTCGCTGGGGAGGGTTTCTTGGGCATCTCGTCACCAGGGAAGGGACGTGGAGTCACCACGGGTTCGACATCCTCGTAGAACGGGACGGGTCGCTTGACAGGGGCCTCGGGCAGCTGTTGGTCGGCGGTGTGAATCGTGCGATCGATCTTGCGCTCGGACTCGTGTTTCACGGGTTGCACCTGCGGAAGTGGGAGCAGACCCGGGGCTGAATTCGCCGCGAGCGAGACCTTGAGCGGGCTGTTCGTGTCGAACTGGCGACCGTCCGCAGTGCGCAGCCGGGCGTGAACCAGCAGTTCTTTGTTTGAGGGAACCTCTTGCCAAGGGAGTTCGAACTGGAGTCCGGCCCCCACGAACCCGCTGTGCCAGGCTTTGGCGGACTGGGCGGGATCGAAGGTCCAGTGGCCGACGCGCTTGTTATCGCCCGAGCGGGTCATGTCGTAGGCTTCGATCTCGACCTCACCGGCGATCTTGACGAGGTCGCCTTGCTCATCATGGGGAGTGATCAACGCGACCAGCAAATCATCACCGGACTGTCCGTCGCGGTCTTGGCCACCGGAGAGCAGGGTGTTGATCTTGACTCCCGAGAGGCGGACGAGGTTGCCGGTCTGCTCGGGAAGCGGAGCCTGGCCTCCTGACGCGGCGACCTGAGACCGGATCAGCTCGGCCTCGCGGCGGGCCTGAACGAGTTGGGTTTGCAGATCGGTGCTTTTCGCTTCGGCACGATACAGGGAATCCTGGCCCTGCCGGATTTCGGCCTCCAGCAACTCCAACTGGCCCCTTGACGCGCAGCCTGACCAAAGCAAAACCGCCCAGCCGGAAAGTGCAAGGCACTGCTGGACGGACGGTCGTGTGAGGTGGAATCGAGTGGTCATCCATGACCTTTGACAGGGCGTTCAACAGGAGGATGGGCAATCCTGCCCGTCCCTTTCGGGAGTGTGGTGCGAGGTGAACGGTGAGTATTGTGAGTTGTGACTGTCTCGGAGACGGGCAGAATTGCCCATCCTACAGGGATGTGCGAACCATCAACAGGTGACTTTCGATCACGACTGTCGACCTTCTCCCAGCTTACCCTGTTTCACGTGAAACGCGGCGTAGCTACCTTCGCCAGAAGGTGGGTGACCACCAAGCCGCCCAAGCCATCGGCAAGGTCGATCTCGGGTTCCGGCAGCCCACGTTCAGGCGAACGTAGCTACCGACTCTCGACCCTCCCGCTACGGAACCAGAAAGCTGAGGTGCAGTTCGCAGTGGCGGAGCATGGACCCGATCCATTCCTCATGCGTCAACTTTCCGAGGAAGGGGTTGGGGGCAGTGGGGGTTTCCCGTTCCAGACGGGCAAACTGTTGGCGAAACTCTTCGAGAGCAGTCTTCGCTTCGGCGTGGTCGTTTGGTCGAAAGGCTGCCATCTGCGGAGTGAACTGGAAGCCCGGCGAGACCGTCCCCGAGATGAAGTTCTTCTTCATGAACGGAGCGATGAATGTTCGCACGAACCATGGGGCCGGGATGTGTGGCCCGTCAAACATGACTCGTACCGTCCGGGCGAGGTGATCGAGGATCTGACCCGCTGTCCAGTTGCCGACGGTCCGGTACGGTTTGGCCAAGAGCGCTTCGGCGTCCGCGATCGCCTCGGCAATCGAGTTGAACCGCAGCGTGCGGCGACCAGTCACTTTCGCGGTGTCGACAGTCATGGCGAATGGTCTCGGATGGGAACAGACGTTACGACTGGTGATGTCTTCCTAGCTTACCCCGTTTCACGTGAAACGGAGTTCGCGGCTCAACGAACTCCGGGGGCTGACGCCACCCGGCTCGCCAAGACCTACGCCTCGTCCTTCCGTCCCACAGTCGGTGGATTCGGAATCTTCTCGAGGACGTGATCGATCAGACCGTACTTCTGGGCCTCGTCGGCGGACATGAAGTTGTCGCGATCGGTGTCGCGCTCGATCTCGTCGTAGGTCTTGCCAGTGTGCTTCAGCAGAATCTCGTTCAGCTTCCGCTTCATCCGCAACAGCTCCTTGGCGTGGATTTCGAGTTCCGTCGCGGTCCCCTCCATCCCGGCCAGTGGCTGGTGAATCATGATGCGGCTATTGGGCAGCGAGTTCCGCTTGCCCTTGGTTCCGGCGGTCAGGAGCAGTGCTCCCATGCTGCTCGCCTGACCCAGGCAGTACGTCGCCACGTCACAGCTGAGATACTGCATCGTGTCGTAGATCGCCATGCCGGACGTGACTGACCCGCCGGGCGAGTTGATGTACATGTGGATGTCCGCCTTCGGGTCATCGAATTGCAGGAACAGCATCTGGGCGACCAGAGCGTTGGCCAGGGTGTCGGTGACCTGGGTTCCCAGAAAGATGATCCGGTCTTTGAGCAGCCGGGAGTAGATGTCCATGACCCGCTCTTCGCGGCCGGACTTTTCGAGAACGTAGGGAACGAGTGTGGACATGGGTGGGGGGCTTATGGCTGATGGCTGGTGGCAGATGGCCAGAACATTCTGGCTGACAACTGACAACTGAAAACTGATGACTGAAAACTACTTGGCGGCTTCGATCGGCTTGGGCTTCTTCTTGTCGCGCTTGATGGCCACGACCTCGTCGACCAGTCCGTACTCTTTGGCCTGGGCCGCGCTCAGGTAGCGGTCGCGTTCGGTGTCTTTGGCGACGCGAGAAACCGGCTGGCCGGTGTGCTCCGACAGAATCTGGTTGAGCAGTTCGCGGGTCTCGATGATCTGGTTCGCCTGGATCTCGATGTCGGAGACCTGACCGCCGACCTGGCCGTAGGGCTGGTGAATCATCATCTTGGCATTGGGCAGAATCTTCCGCTTGCCGTGGACTCCCCCCGCGACCAGGATCGCGCCGCCGCTGGCTGCCAGTCCGACGCAGTAGGTTGCCACATCGCACTCGATGAACTGCATTGTGTCGTAAATCGCGAGCGTGGCTGTGACCGACCCACCCGGCGAATTGACATACAGGTGGATGTCCTGGTGCCGGTTCTCGTTCTGGAGGTAGAGCATCTTCATGACGATCATATTCGCCATGCCGTCGTGGATCGCTCCATCGACGAAGATGATCCGGTTTTCCAGCAGCAGATCCCCGAGGGTCAGCTGGCGAGTTCGTTGGTAGTCCGCCGCCGCAGAGGCGTTCTGGGGGTCGAGGTGAAACTGTTTGAGGTTCATGTGGTCCATAGGGTATCGCGGCAGGGCGTGAGAGATCGGGTCCATCCAGGGGTGTCGGTCCCCCTGAATTGGACATCTCATGGACCAGGTGAGTCAAACTCGCCGGGCCTCGGGATGTTGCCAACCGAAGGGGACTCCGGATTGTTCGCAATCCCGGTGAAGCGGTCAACCCCGGCTGGTCACCACGAGTCGATTCTCGGCACTTGATTTGGCAATGAGATCATAGATCACTGATGGATTAAGCCACATGATATCGTTCCGACATCATGTGACACCGATGGCAGCACGGCAGTCGAAGACCCCAGACTTCGGAGAAAAGTGACCACGGAGTGGAAACGATTGTCGCAGTTCTGCACAACCCTGGGAAAAATAGAGGACACGGTAATCAGCGGGCAAATAGAATCTCGTCGGTGATTCGCTGGACTTGTCCCTGATGGTCGACGCAGGCCAGCACGCTGTGCCCAGTGGCGACCTGGACTCCGTCACGTATCACTTCATATTCGTGTTCCAGCTTGGCGGGAGTCTGGCGGGAAATGCGAGTGCGAATGGTCAGTTCGTCATCAAATCTTGACGGCACTTTGTAGTGACATTCGATGCGGACGACGACCAGAAAGAAGCCGCGTTCCTCCATGGCGCGGTAGTTGCCGCCTTGAGCCCGAAAAAGTTCGGTCCGGCCCATTTCGAAGAAGTTGAAATAGTTGGCGTGGTGCAGGTAGCCCATCGCGTCCGTTTCGCAATAGCGAACGCGAACCTGTATCTCGTGAGAATCAGTCGGCATGGGGGAACTCCGTGAATCAGCAGCGGCGGTGTGCCACAACGATCATCGCGAGTGGCTGAATGTGCAGCAACCAATCCAGAGGCTCTCAGGGATTCCTCCCGCACCCTTGAACCCTACGCCGCTCCCGGTCAGAGTGAGGCCATTCGTACGCAGTGTCATTCTTGAGGAATCGCCCCGATGCGGTTTGCCAGTGCCGGAAATCAGATTCACAACACGCGGCACGCCGTCGGCGAGGCCGTCGCGTCCATCGAGAAGCAGCTGGACGGGCAGACTCCCGATCTGGTCTTCGTGTTTGTCTCGCCTCATCACACCATTGATCCGGGTGTCGGTCGGTTGTTGTTCGATGCGATCAAGTCGCGCGTGCTGATCGGCTGCACTGCCGAATCGGTCGCTGCCAATGGTCACGAATACGAGAACGGACCGTCGATTGCCGTTTGGGCCGCGTCACTCCCCGGCTGTGGCGTCGATGCGTTTCATATTGCATTCGAGCGGACGCTGGATGGTTTGCTGGCGACGGGGGCTCCCTCGGCCGAGGTGGTCGCCCCGGCGTCTCGCGCAGCGTTTCTGCTGGGAGATCCGTTCTCCTGTTCCGTCGATTCGCTGCTGGCTCATTTCTCGACGGAGTTCCCGGGGCTGTCGGTCCTGGGAGGGATGGCCAGCGGGGCCAGTGCTCCCGGCGAGAACCGGCTGTTCCTGAACGATGGCGAGTACGACCACGGCTGCGTCGGTGTCGTCATCGGCGGACCGGTTTCGATCCGCTCGGTCGTCTCTCAAGGCTGTCGCCCAATTGGGAAGACGTTCGTCGTGACCCGCGCGAATCGCAACATGCTCGTGGAACTTGGCGGTCGTCCGGCGCTCGAACAGCTCAACACCCTCTATCGCGACTCTCAGCCCGCCGACCAACAGCTGATCCAGCGCGGGGTGCATGTCGGCTTGGCGATGAGCGAGTACAAGGAGAGCTTCGAGCGTGGCGATTTCCTGATCGCGAACGTCATCGGAGCGGATCGCGAGAGCGGTGCCCTCGCGCTGGGGAACCTGATCCGCACCGGTCAGACGATGCAGTTCCACGTCCGCGATGCGAGTACCGCCAGCGAAGACCTGCGCTCGCTGCTGGCCAGTTCTCTCCAAGCTGGCCCCGCTGCCGGTGGGTTGCTGTTCAGCTGTAACGGGCGGGGGACGCGGATGTTCCCCTCCCCACATCACGACGCAAACGCGATTCAGGATGTCGCGGGCTCGATCCCCTTAGCGGGGTTTTTCGCCCAAGGCGAACTCGGTCCGGTGGCGGGTCAGAACTACATCCACGGGTTCACCGCCAGCGTAGCGTTGTTCGGTGAGATGTCCAGGTGAATGTCCAGGGGGGCCGAGAAAAGAGTGCGGGACGCACTTTGCGCAGCCGGGAATGACCTCCCTACACAGCCACATCCTCCACATCCCGAGTTCGTTTTTTCCTTGTCGGTGACGGACGATCGACGGTGAGGGAGGGTACACAGATTTCACAGATTCCCCCAGATTCGAAGAGCTTTTACGGCTGGGCACCGGGAACGATGAGGGCTGCTCTGGCCTCTGAAATCTGTGAAATCTGTGGATGAGTCCACCGTGTCTCGCCAGTCGTCCGGAGCCTGATGCCCCCGAGGCAATCACGCAGTGTGTCTCGCACTCTCGAGAGAGACAGAAAATGGAAGTATGACCTACGCAGGTCATCAACAAACGCTGATGTTGTGATAACATTAGGGGAAGTGACGAGACTTGTCCGCCCACGCCAACCCCTTGGAGTTGCGGCCATGGACCCCCGGCGAGCCCAGGTACTCTTGATTGATGATGATGATGACAGCGAAGTCATCACCCGGAAAATGCTCTCGGAAGTCCGAGGCGCGGCCATTGATCTGCACCGTGTAGGGACGTTTGAGTTGGGGCTGGACGCGATCCGCCGTCGAGAATTTGATGCCTATCTAATCGATTATCGATTGGGCGCGCAAGACGGCATCGAACTCATTCGGATCGCTTACTCGGAAGGCTGCCGCGCGCCGCTCATCCTGATGACGGGCCTGGGCGAGCATGCCGTCGATGTCTCGGCGATGCAGGAAGGGGCCGCCGACTTTCTCGTGAAAGGGCGGTTCGACGGGATCGATATCGAGCGGAGTGTTCGATATGCCATCGAGCGGTCCCGCGCCGCCGAAGAACACCTCAAGTATGTCGCCGAACTGGAAATGCTGTCCCGGCAACTTCCCGTCATTTTGTGGACCACGGATGATCAGCTGCGATTCACGTCGTCCTGGGGGGCGGGCTTGTCGAAGCTCAGTCAAAAGCCGGGTCAGGTCGTCGGGCTGACGGTGGCCGAATACTTTCAAACCGAGGGGGACAACCCGCACTTGATTGAGCCTCATCAGCGGGCCTTGCAGGGGGAGTCTGTGGCTTATCAGTGCCTCTGGATGAAACGCCGGTATCGAGTGCAAGTGAACCCTTTGCTACATCACGGTCAGCATATCATCGGGACTGTGGGGATCGCCCTGGACATCACCGATTCTCAGCAGCTCGAGGAGGAAGTCAGCGCGGCCCGGAAGATCCAAGAAGGGCTGCTGCCCCGGAATTCACCAAGCGTTCCGGGATTCGACATCGCCGGGCGGTGTCGCCCGATTTCCGCCACGGGTGGGGACTATTTCGACTTCATCGAAATCTTTGATGGCACTTGGGGGATCGTTGTCGCGGATGTCAGCGGACATGGATTTGCATCGGCGTTGGTCACGATGGAGACGCGACGGTTGATCCGCACGCTCGTCGACTGGAGTACCGACCTCGGGGAGATCTTGTCGTCGGCGAATCGGGCCGTGTGTGAACATCCCGAGGCCAACCGAAAGTTTGTCACGCTATTTTTTGCCTGCCTGGATTTGATCTCCCGGTCGTTCACCTATGCGGCGGCGGGACATCCCGCGTACCTGCTCGATGCGCAGGGCGGCTGCCACACTTTGGGCACGACCGGATTACCCCTGGGGATTGTAGAGAACGAGACGTTCCCCAACCGGGGCCCCATCGCCTTTGCATTGGGCGATATCTTACTGCTTTATACGGATGGCATCTCCGAGACATTCAGTCCCACGGGCGAGAAGTTCGGAGATCGGCGGGTGATCGACCTGGTCCAGGCTCATCGCTCGCTGCAGGCAGCTGAGATTGTCGAAGTGGTGTTTCAAGAAGTGTTGAAGTTTTGTCACCCCGCCGAGCCGCATGATGACCTGACGTTCGTGGTGGTGAAAGTGGATCCGGAACACCCACAGTCAGAGGAGGGATTTGATGTCGACTGACTCCTCTCCCGCTTCGGGTGTCTCTTCCGGCCCCTCACGACTTCTGTCTCGTGAGCATCTTCCGCTCAACGTGGTGGTCTTGGTGGCCTACTTTGTGATCGCCATCGTGAGCGTGCAGTGGCAACGTTCCAAGCTGATGGACCGGTTGATCGTGTCAGCGGGGACGGAAGCTGCAGGGGAGCATGTGCAGACTCTCGCTGCCGTGCGGACGGTCTACACCGAGGAGATCCTTCCGGTCGCTCAGGCACACGGATTACGGGTCGCGGAACAGGCGCACGGGGACGGCCAGTCCATTCCCCTGCCCGTGACATTCACCATGCGGATCGGAGAGCGGATGGCCGATTCAGGACGCCGAGGAAAGACGCGCCTCTATAGCCCGTATCCCTTCCCCGGGCGCAGCACCGACGGAGGCTTGCGGGACGACTTCCAAAAAGCGGCCTGGGAGCGATTGAATGTCGATCCGTCGACACCCGTCGTGCGTACCGTCGAGACGACTGACGGACGGGTGCTACGGTATGCCGTCGCGGATCGGATGCGGGCGAGTTGCATCCAATGCCATAACGAGCATCCCGATTCGCCTCGCCGGGACTGGAAGGAAGGCGATGTGCGTGGGGTTCTCGAAGTTGAGATCCCCCTGGCCCAAGTCGAAGCCCAAGCCAGTCGAAACCTGATGGAATCGACCGTACTGCTGCTCTGTTTGGCCGTCGCGGGGGGAATCGTCGTGGTGTACTCGATGCGGCAGTTCAGCCGAGTCTCCACGGAACTCGAACTCCGTGTCCGGGAACGGACCGCGGAACTGGGAACTGCCAACCTGGCCTTGCAGACGCAGGTCGCGGAACGCGAACACGCCCAGCAAGCTCGGCAGGCCAGTGAGGAGCGTTTGAATCTCGCCCTGAAGTCCGCAGGCGTCGGCACCTGGAGTTGGAATGTCGGGAGCGATGTCATCACCTGGGATAACTACATTCCCACGTTGTTTGGACGGGACTCAGGGACATTATCCCCGCGTTTCGATGACTTCCTCACGATGGTTCACATCGAAGACCAGGAGCGAGTCACTCGTGAGGTGAGGCGCACGATGGAAGAGGAGGTCTTATACGATACCGAGTACCGAGTCCATTGGCCCGATGGCAGCCAGCATGTGTTGGGGGCACGAGGAAAGGTCTACCGCGACTCGCGAGGCCAGGCATTACACATGACCGGGATGTGCTGGGATATCACCGAAAGTCGCCGGATGGCTCGGGCACTCCAAGAGACTCAGGAGCGTTTCGCCTTGGCCTTGGAAGGATCGAGAGACGGGATCTGGGACTGGAACGTCACGACCAACCAAGTCTTCTATTCCGCTCGCTGGAAGTCAATGTTGGGTTTTGAGGAGGAGGAAGTCTCGAATGCCTTCTCGGAGTGGCAGCGACTGGTTCACCCCGCTGACCTGCCCCACGCCGAGCTGAACCTGGAGGAGTACTTCGAGGGACGCCGTCCCGAATACTCGGTCGAATTCCGCATGGCCCACAAATTGGGAAGCTGGCGGTGGATTCTCGCGCGTGGCATCGCTCAACGAGATTCTGCCGGGCGAGTCGTTCGCATGTCAGGTTCACACACCGACATCACCGAGCGGAAGACCGCCGAGCAGACGCTCGCCTCCGTCAACTCGCAGCTGGCGGGAGTCTTGGCCGCCTCGACGCAGGTCTCGATCATTGCCACCGATGTCCACGGTCTGATCACGGTGTTCAATACGGGTGCCGAGAACCTGCTGGGCTATTCCGCCGCAGAGATGGTCGGGAAACATCATCCCAGACTCTTTCATCGGAGCGACGAAGTGCTGGCGCGTGGTGCCGAGCTGACCCGCGAATTGAACTACCCCGTGGAGGGATTTGAGGTATTCGTGGCCTTGGCGAAGCGGGGTCGGTTCGACCTTCGAGAGTGGACCTATGTCCGCAAGGACGGCAGCGAATTTACGGTCAGTCTGGTCATCACCGCCGTAAAGAATGAGGCGGGCGAGATCACCGGTTTTTTAGGCTTGGCCGAGGACATTACCGAGCAGAAACACGCTCAGTGGGCCCTGGCTCGCCAAGCGGAAGAACTGACCCGATCCAACAGGGAACTCGAACAATTTGCGTACATCGCCTCTCACGATTTGCAGGAGCCGCTCCGCAAGGTGCAGACCTTTGGAGACATGATTGCCACGGAAGCCGGGTCGTCCCTGAGTGCCGAGGGGCATGATTATTTGCAGCGGATGCGCAGCGCGGCCGCGCGCATGCAAACGTTTATTAACGACCTGTTGACCTATTCCCGCGTGGCCAGCCAAGGCAAACCGTTTGAACGGGTCAATCTGTTTCAGATCTCTCAAGAGGTGTTGTCCGACCTCGAAATCCGTATCCAGTCGACTGGCGGCCGGGTCGAGGTCGGTGAACTTCCCGACCTCGATGCCGACCCACTCCAGATGCGACAGCTGCTCCAAAACCTGATCGGGAACGCACTCAAGTTCCACCGAACCGGAGTCCCTCCCGTGGTGTCGGTTCAATCACGACTCATCCCCTCGCAGCCCGCGAACGGCTCCGGCCACACGGCATCCCCCGAGGTGTGCGAAATCACCGTCGAAGACAACGGGATCGGCTTCGATGAGAAATACGTCGACCGCATTTTCGCTCCATTCAAACGCTTGCACGGGCGCGGGGAGTACGAGGGAACGGGAATCGGACTGGCCATCTGTCACAAAATTGTCGAACGTCACGGAGGGACCATCACCGCACGGAGCGCTCCCGGTGTGGGCACACGAATGATCGTGACGTTACCACGAAACCAAGACAGAGAAGCCCCTCAACATGCACAAGACAGGTGAACCCGTGGATATTCTCATGGCCGATGATGATGCGGATGATCGCCTGATGGCGGACAAGGCATTTCTGGAGGCCAAGTTGGAAAACGGTCTGCGATTTGTCGAAGACGGGGAGGAGTTGATGGATTATCTGCTCCATCGGGGGAAGTATTCGAATAGCACACAGCATCCACTGCCGGGGCTGATCCTGCTGGATCTCAACATGCCCCGCAAAGATGGACGAGAGGCCCTCAAGGAAATTAAGGCCCATCCCCAACTGCATCGTATCCCAGTGGTCATCTTGACCACCTCGAAGGCCGAAACCGACATTCTGCGTTCGTACGACCTCGGCGTGAACTCCTTCATCACCAAGCCAGTCACCTTCCAGGGATTGGTCGAGGCCATGAAGGTCTTGAAACTCTATTGGTTCCAACTGGTCAAGCTGCCCAACGGGTATTCGCAGCAGTGACGGATTCACCGGCTTCATTCCGGCTTCTGTCTCGCCAGCTTCACCGTCACAAATCGCGGCCAGTACAAACTCGAATCCGCGAACAGATCGCCGAACTGAAACGAATTCACAGCGTAGGTGATGAGCAGTTCATCCCCCGTCGACAACGCGGGATGGGCCTTCGCCGCGTACGCAAAATACCCTTGCTTCGCAGCTGGTTCGGGACAGGTCCAGACCTCGACCGGCTCCGACCACGGACCCCACGGCTGGTCGGCAAAGCGGGCGTTGATCTTCGGGGAGAGCAGGTCGCCGTGGCTGATCGCGAGGAACTGGTCAAGCGCGGGCAGGTGGCTGACCGAATACTCCGAGGCCATTCCGGAAGCGAGGGGGGCCGCCTCGTGAAAGTCCCTGGACCAACCCACAGAGGTCCGGAACTCCCAGCAGCTGTGGTCGCTGATTGAGGACATCGGCACGCGGGCGAGTAGCATTTGACGCGGCGAAAGCTTCTCCTGCGGAGTCTCGCGGACTCCGTAGATGTAGACGAAGTCACCGTGCGTCATCACAGCCGAGCCGAACAGCACCCGTCGTTCCTTCGTGATCTCGGTCCAGGGGAGCGGTCGCCGCGTCACCTTCCACTGAGTCGGCGGGTCGAGTGGGTTCTCGATCTCGGCGTGCGACACCCCGGCATTGGCAAACCCGAACACGCCGGGGTCGGAGGACTTCTCGAACTCCCACAGAAACAGATGCACCTTCGCATCGAAACACGTCCCCCCCAGCAGCCAGTACCAGTGCTTCGTGTCGTCGGGGAGGAACAGCGCTGTCGGTTGCCCCTTCGCATCGGTCCCGTGGAAGAACTCGATCTGCGGACCAGCGGGAGTCTTGGTCTGGACCCCGACTGAGTTGTTAATCATTTTCGAATCAACTCGCCGACCGTTCTCGACACGTCCCAGCAGTGTGTCGCTATAGAACCATAACAGCCGGTCCGAGTTCACCGGCACCGTGTAATTTCCGTCCGCCCCAATCCATCCGCTGGTCCGCTGAAACCTCTGGTCCCAGTCGGGAGCTGTAACCGCTGACACGACTTGCAGTGGCTCGGCGCTCTGCACCGGTGAAGTGAGACTCGCGAGTACGATGGACAGACAGGTGGTGATTCGCATCCGGAGTTGCTCCAGGGGTGATCGAGAAGGGGCGCAGTTCAGCGGATGGGCGAGGCACTGGTGTGTGAAGATCACTCGGGTGACTGAACCAGCCACCCGACGCGACAGCGAGGGAGAACGCCTCTCGACGATCGCCCAAGGATCGGCCCCCAGAAGTGGTGTTGGGCTTCACTCCGACCCGGATGCCTCTAGGTCGCAGCCCTCGCTCACGCTCGGCCCTCGTTACGCTTCGGGTTGGTAAAATAATCTTACGATCTCTGGGCTTGGTTTCGCCATCACTCAGTCGCACAGTACGATGTGATCGCTGAAGAATTCCCCTTGTCGTTCACAGAATCGAGTCCTTCGTGAAAGTTGTCTGGTCACTGTTTGGTCTCGCCACAGGTATTCTGCTCTCTTCGGCTGTGATCGCAGTGGAGATCGCAGCCGAGGGAAAGGTGACGTTCCCCCTTCCAACACCGCAGGAGGCGAAGAAAGTCGAGCTACAAGCTCAGTGGGCGAAGGATCGCATCCCGCTCGTGGCGGAGAAGCCGGGGCAGTGGAGCGTGACGGTCGACGCGGTGCCGCCCGGCGTGTGGGAGTATCATTTCGTGATCGACGGGGTCTCGGTGATTGACCCCACGAACCCGTTGCTCAAGCCGCAGCGAAAGCCGAGTAGCAGCATCCTGCACATTCCTGGCACGCCGCTGAATCCGTGGGACTGGCGGGACGTTCCGCATGGGACCGTTCACCACCATGCGTACCAGTCGAAGGTGTTGAGCCGCCGCCGTGACATGGTCGTGTACACTCCACCGGGGTATGAGCAGGCGACCGACCGCAAGTACCCGCTGCTCGTATTGCAACACGGCTCGGGCGATCAGCACGACACGTGGGTCCAGCATGGCAAGGCCCACTGGATCCTCGACAACCTGATCGCCGATGGCCAAGCGGTCCCGATGGTGATTGTGATGATCGATGGCCACCCGCTGGGGCAAGTCGCTCGTGAGGCGAAAGACAGCGACAAGCTCGACGCGATGACAGCATTCGAACGGGAACTGTTCGAGGACGCCCTGCCGCTGGTCGAGGCGACCTACCGGGTCGAGGCCGCCTCGGACAAGCGGGCGTTGGCGGGCCTGAGTATGGGGGGCGCGCAGACGCTGGGTGTCGGTTTGCCCCACGCGGACCGGTTTGGCTGGCTCGGTTGTTTCAGCGGGGCGATGCCTGCGGGGGATCGGATGCCGAAAGCTCTCGATCACAAGGACGCACTCAATGCCCAGCTGAAGCTGTTCTGGATCGCCTGTGGCGAGGGAGATTTTCTGATCGAGAAGAACCACGAACTGATCGCCACACTGAAGGAGAAAGGGGTCAACCACGAGTGGCACTTGACCGCTGGCAACCACTCCTGGCCGGTGTGGCGGGGATATCTGTCCGCGTTTGTGCCCCGGTTGTTCCGCTGAGGAAACCGTATGACGGACATCCTTGTCCGTCAGTGAGTTGATCGATCAGAACCTCGGCCACCCTGCGGCCACCTGCTGATACTTCCGTCGAGAAGGCCCCACCATGACCTGTACCACTCCCGAATCTCCCTTTGTTTCCATCGGAGCGGCACTCGTCTGCCTGGCCATTGGATTGGGAGCTTGGGCCGCTCATGGACTCGAAAAGACGATTGCCGTCCAGTACGAAGGGAAGACCAAGCTCGTCGCCGGGCAGACCATCCCCGCAGTCACTAAGTATGTCGGCGACTTTAAGACCGCAGCTGACTACCAATTGGGACAGGGCCTCGGGCTGATCTTGATCGGCATCCTGTGTCGCCAGAACCCGAGCCGGGTGTTGCGATCTGCGGGGGTCTGTTTGTGCTTGGGGACAGCTCTCTTTTCGGGGAGCCTATACGTGTTGGTGCTGACTGGGATCACAATGCTGGGGGCGGTGACACCGTTCGGGGGGCTGTTATTGATGGTCGGCTGGGCGCTAGTGGCGTATGGGGCGTGCCCCTGCCGTAAATAAGCGGTCGATTGATCTACACCTCACGCGGTGTGGATTGAGATATGCTGGCGAGCCCCCGGCGTGAGCCGGGGTGTCCCCACCCGATGGCACCGTGTCGAGAGTGAACTCGGATCGCACCAGACGACAGCCGACTCGACCAGCGGAAGTCCTCTCGTACCGACACCCCAGCTGACGCTGGGGGCTCGCCGGAACCTGAAGCGAATTCGCCTCTGATTCGATCAAACGCCTCACCTCAGCCCGCGCGAAGTATCACTGTACCGGCCCTCGCTGACCGGCAGGTGGGTGAAGAACTTGCCATTCCGCCAGCGCCGCCGCTCACTGGCTTGCGGCAGAAAATGCCGGACCAGAGTGAGACTCCGCGCGCCGCACCTTCCCGGAACAACCGCCGCAACCGCAATCTTCACTTCTCTCGATAAAACCGGAATATTCTCACAAGTCCTCACAGGCTGCCGTTCGATAGAGGAGAAAGCGGAATGGAATTCTCGAACCATTTCGTGATCGGGCAATCTGGCCCGCCGTCATTGATGGACCTGGAGGCGTAGGAATGACCAGTTTTCACACCCGCACAAAGAGGTGTCTACTGGCTGCGGCGTTGGGCCTGATGGTCCTGCCCAGCAGTGGTTGCAGCGTGCTCTTTGGTTTGACCGCCAATGCGTTTACATTGGGCAGCTTCTTTTGGACGACACCGCTGATTCCGGTCACTCCGTGGATGAGTCAAAAGGTGGAGGATGCCTACTGGGACGAGGAGCGTTACGGTAAGGTGCCGATCCTCGACCCTATCGAGGGCGAAAATGCTCCGCTCTTCTGCCTCGATCCGCCGTCTTCGGATGAAGTCATGCGGGCCCTGCCGGACTCGACTTCTGGCGGTGTGGCGTTCCTGGCGGAAACCAGTCGCAACAACGTACGTATCATCGTCGAGCCGATGGTCGACCGGTTGGACGACTGCCGCTTCTATCCGATGGTCGGCCCCGCCCGGCTGCACCACTGCCACTACAAATGCACGATCTACTTTGAAGAGGTGAAGCGGTCCTATTGGCCGGTTCCCTTCACGCATCGTGACCAGCGTCAAGAAGTGGTCTACGTCGACCATGACCACTTGATCCGCTGTGCGGGTCCCGATGCGAACGACACAGCGATGGAAGAGTAAATTCCCCTGCGGGTATCGAGAGCTCCAGGTCAAACACTAGCCCGGTCGGGAAACTGACCGGGCTTTGTTTTTTGTATTGCGGTCCACACTGCCACACGCCCGTTGACACAGATTCCGTCTGCGGCTTGCGAGGTTTCGTAGTCTGGACATCCACGTCTGGACTGAGAGGAAGGAAGAGGATCGCTGTACTCTTGATGAAACTGCCTCTGAGAATAGACTTCAACTCCCCTCTGACTACTTCACCCACCGACACCAGCCAGTACCCGCACTCAGTTCGGGCCGATGGATGATCTCCTCCAGCATCTCGGCGGAATCGACCAGTCGGGGGCCGGGACGGTTGAAGTATTGATTGCCATCGACCGCATAGACGCGGTCATTGCGGACGGCTCGCAACGCCTTCCACCGGGCTTCTGATTCGAGGACTCGTGCTTCCTGGCAGGTCCGCTCCAGGTCGAACCCGCACGGCATCAGGACGATCACCTCGGGGTCAGCGTTTTTGAGTTCCTCCCACGTCAGCCACGGAGAATGGACACCTGCCCGTCCCAGCACCGACTCGCCGCCCGCCGCCTCGACCAGCTCCGGCACCCAGTTTCCAGCGGCCATCAGCGGCGAGATCCACTCGATGCAGGCGACTCGGGGACGAGTCCGTGGGGAGACCCGCGCACGCAGTTCCTCCATCCGCGATCGCAATCTGGCAACGACATCGGCCCCGCGATCCGCGATCCCCAGTGCGTCTGCGACGGTTTGGATATCCGACCATGTCTCCGCCAGACATTGCGGACTGAGAGACAGCAGTCGCGTCCCCGGCAGTAAGTCCGGCCCCAACGCCGCGAGCACATCCCGGTCGCTCACAGCACACACCTCGCACAGCATCTGCGTCAGGATCAGATCCGGATGGAGTGCGGTGAGCTGTGGGCCATCGACTTCGTAGATCGAGATTTGATTGGCCACCAGAGTCTTGACTTGTGTATCAATCTCCAAGCTCGACGCCAACGGGTCAACTCGCGGCCGCGAGCAGACCGGTAACGACAGCACCTCGGGCGGGTAGTCACACTCATGCGACCGCCCGACTAGCCAGTCGAGACACCCGATCGCCGCTACAATCTCGGTCGAACTCGACAGTAGCGAAACGAGGCGCGGGTGCGAGTCCACGGGGATTCTCATGGCAAGGTCCTGGCAAGAAAACAGGCAGACACTTGCGTGTCTGCCTGTGTCTAACGGTCGTTCGGATCGACTGTTGGAGTACAGGCTTTAGCCTACCACTCGGAGTGAGACCGCCTCCAGCCTGAACTCCAACGGTCAATCGTGATCAAGGCAGAGGATTTGTACACAGATTTGACAGATCAACACAGATTCAGAAGGAAAGGCGAGTGATAATCAACCCCAAGCTTGACGTTCGCCCGACTCTTTCTGATCTGTGAAAATCTGTGTGATCTGTGTACAAAAATCTCCGCATGACCATAGCCCATCCCTCGGTGAGAGACAGCCTAAAGGCTGAACTGCGATCGTCGAATCAAGCGGTTCTGACAGCCAATTCCGGCTCCGTGTTCACTGGCTCGCGGGAGACCTGGGCCACACCCAGCGGACTGAACAGCAGTCCGGCAAAAATGGGCGTGCTGATGAATTCCTTCGCATAGGGAAGGCCCATGACATAGCACTTCATCAAGCCCGCAAATGTGGCGGGATAGAGCAGAGCTAATTCCTCGCTCGCCCAACGCCCGAACGCCCAGACCACGAAATTCGTCACCAGAAAAAACGTCATGCAGGCGAGCAAACTGCCCGCCTGGACTCGGCCAAACGAGCGGTTCGTGGACAACGATCCTCCCAGCCACGCACACAGCGGATATGCTATGTACACACCGAGCGCTCCCGGATCAAAGCCTTGCAGCACATCTCCAGAGAGTGCCCAAATCCCCAGATCACCCAGCAGCTGAGTGCCCAGCATCAAGCCCACGGCCTGCCACCGATTCTTGAGAAACGCCCCGGCATACAGCCCGATGGCCAGCATCGGCGTGAAGCCCCAGGGATACCTGACCAGGGTCATGTCATATCCAGCACTGGTCAGCTTCACCATCAGTTGGGGGGCCAGGCGCAGTAGCACCGCCACAACGGCCAAAGCGATGAAGAATCCCCAGCGGGGACGGGTGGACGTGGGGGACGACATGTGAGGCTCTCCGGAACGCGAACGTCAAATAGCGTCGACAAATTCGCGACCGGGAAGCGTAGACGGGGCGTGGCCGCACGTCAATCAGTGCTGTTGGAATCCGACGACCCCACGGCCGCGCACCGTTGCGCACGGGACAAATTCGAGAGCCGGAAGCGTCAGCGCCCGGAGGTTCTTGCCTACGGCCTTCACTCCCGCTCGCTCTGGGTTTCCGGCTCCACTACACTGACACGTCAGCTTCACTGCCCCCTACGGCGAACGGTCTTCGCCACTTCGGGGCAGTGGGCAGCACAAGGTCACACGTGATGGTCAGCAGCGCGACAGTCGAGTCACCCAGCACTCAATCGATCTCTAACGGCGGCACCTGGATGCAATGGCATCTGCTCGGGCAGCGGGTGTTGGGCGGGCACACGCTGACTCGCGAAGAGTGTCATGCGGTGCTGAACTGCCCGGATGTTGAGTTGCCGGACTTGCTGGCCGCGACATTCCGGGTGCGGCGCGAGCATTTCGGGCTGAAGGTCCACTTCTACTACCTCAAGAACGCCAAGAGCGGGCTCTGTCCCGAGGACTGCGGGTATTGCTCACAATCGATCGTCTCGACCGCTCCGATTGAGAAGTACACGATCGCCAACGAGCGCGTGCTGATGGAGGGAGCCCGCAAGGCGAAAGCCCTCAGCGCCCGAACCTACTGCATCGTCGCCAGCGGACGCGGGCCAACCGATCGCGAGGTCGATCATGTGTGCAGCACCGTCAAGAAGATTAAGGACGAACTCGGCCTGCACATCTGTGCCTGCCTCGGCCTCCTCAAACCGCACCAAGCCGAGAAACTCGCAGCTGCCGGCGTCGACCGGATCAACCACAACCTCAACACCAGCCGCCGCTACTACGAAGAGATCTGCACGACGCACACCTACGAAGACCGCGTGCAGACGCTGAACGTTGTGGCCAAATCCGGCATGGAGCTGTGCAGCGGGCTGATCGTCGGGATGGGTGAGACGGCGGAAGACCTGGTCGATGTGATCCAGGAGTTCCACCAACTGAAGGTCCACTCGATCCCGGTGAACTTCCTGAACTCAATCGACGGCACCCCGCTCGAAGCGGTGCAGGAGTTGAACCCGCGTTACTGCTTAAAGGTGCTCTGCCTGCTGCGACTCTCTCACCCGAAAGTGGAAATTCGCATCGCTGGTGGCCGCGAGATCAACCTCCGCTGGCTGCAAGCGATGGGACTGTACGCCGCGAACTCGATGTTCGTGAGCGACTACCTGACCACCAAGGGCCAAGACCCGCAAGAAGATTTCAAGATGGTCGCCGACCTCGGATTTGATATCGTGACCGGCGACCATGTCTCGTCCGACGAGGTCTGCTCGCCCACCAGTTGCGACGAAGAGGCTGCTATTGCCACCGCGAACCACAGCTGCGGCGGGTGAAGTGTAACGCCCATCCGATTGGTCCAACCTCCAGCTGGGATGGTGGCTTCCAACAACCGCCAAACCGCCCAGATCGCAACCCCCGCGAAATCCACGTTCCGGGAAACGCTGTTTTCAACACGCCCGTAGTCAGTGTATCCACAGAGGACTGGCCTCGCCGACTCGGCGGTCACTTACTTCATCCACCCCTTCCGGACCAGTTCATCAAACACCACGCTCTTGATCGGGCGGTCGCTGGTCAGGCTCATGAAGCGGCCATCGCGCTTCTGGCACTCGGAGGCGAGATGGTCTTCGAGGGCTTGGCGGTGCGATTGGTACAGCCCCAGTAGTTCTCCGACGGAGGAGATATCCAGCGTGCCGCCTGATTCGGAATCGACGAACCGGAAGTCGCCGGTCAGTTCGGGATTCCTCTCCGAGGGAGCCAGGATCTGGATCGCGAAAATCTCTAACCCGGACCCATGCAGCAGGTTGAACGCCCGGCCCACGTCTCCGAACGTCAGGAAGTCGGAGATCACCACCACCACCCCGCGCCCGCGACGACGTTGCAGCACCTCCTCGATGGCTTGCTCCACGGGGAACGTTCCGCCCGGCGTCAGTTCCTCAATGAACGACAGGAACCGCCGCACCGCAGCCCGCCCGCGTGTGGCCGGAAACATCGCCGGTGGCTTCCCCGCCTGGGCACAGGAGTAAACGCTAACCTTCTCGACACTCGTCAGCGCGGCCATGCCGAAGGCCGCTGCGATTTGTTTGGCGAGTTCGAACTTCCCTCCGAAGTGCATCGAGGTCGAGGCATCGAGCAGGATCGGAACCTGCATCTCCTCTTCGTGGGCGTAGAGCTTCAGGTATGGCTGATTGAGTCGGGAGAAGATGTTCCAATCGACGTACCTTAGATCGTCTCCGGCCACGTAATCGCGGTAGTCCGAGAAGTCGATGCTGGTGCCGCCCTTGCCCGAGAGATGCTCTCCGTGAGCGCGGTTCGTCTTCCGGCGGCGCGGGTTGATGCGCATGCGCTCTAGCCGGGCGAGCAAGTCATTCGGGAGCAGCGAGGTGAGTTGGGGAACCGACATGACTGCCTGCCATTCGGGAGGAGGGGAACTGACTGCCGAGGGGACACGAGTTCGCGCTAATTGGAAGTTCTCGGTGACGTTGCGGCTGCGTACTATACGCAATGTTCAGAGAGAATGCGGGCGCAATTGGTGTTTCTCGGAGTGGCCGACTCCCGGTTCGTCCAACAATCGGCTATGACTCTCTCCTGTGATGGTCCGGCGAGCGGGGCGGCGTCAGCCCCCTGGTCTTTCGATATTGACTCGCCGCAGCACCATTCAGCTGACGCCGGACGCTCGCCAGTTCCATCATGAACGACTCCTCACCCAATCCATCGCGTTACATGCCCCAGCTGGACGGGCTGCGGGCGATTGCGGTCTTCGCGGTGGCGTGGTCGCATTGGATGCGGGAGTACTGCGGCGAGCTGCCCGTGGGGCATTTCGGGGTCCAGCTGTTCTTTGTGCTGAGCGGGTTTTTAATTACCGGCATCCTGCTTCGAGAGAAACCGGAGCCGGGCGAGTCGCGGGGGCCGGTGCTGAAGCAGTTCTTCATTCGGCGGGCACTGCGGATCATTCCGGCGTACTCTCTTGTGCTGGCGGTCGTGTGGCTGGCCAACTTCTCCGACACGCGGGCGACGATCGCGTGGCACGCCAGTTACCTGACGAACATGCAGATCTTTCTCGCGAAGTCCTATTCTCCGCTCTCGCACTTCTGGTCCTTGTCGGTGGAGGAGCAGTTCTATCTGATCTGGCCGTGGGTTGTGCTTTGGACATCGCCGCGCACGCTGCTGCGGGTGCTGATCGGGATGATCATCGGGGCTCCGTTTCTACAGGTCGCTCTGGTCACGTTCCTCCCCCAATACGAATCCACCGTGCTGATGCCGGTGGCGGCGGATGCTCTGGGGGTGGGGGCCTTGCTGGCGCTGGTGGAGGGCCACGCGAAGTGGAAAGCCACATTTCGCCCCATTCCTTGGCTGGTGTGCCTGCCCCTGTTTTTGTTGTTGCAGAGCAATTACCACCTGACCGGACAAGTCCTGCCGTGGGGGGCGGAAGCGGTCCGCAAGACAGTGATGGTCGTTTCATTCACTCTGCTGATCTCGGGAGCCGCCACCGGTTTTCGCGGCCCGGTGGGCTGGGTCTTGTCACATCCGCTGCTGACGGGGGTGGGCAAGATCAGCTATGGCATCTATCTGATCCACAACATCACCCCAGATCTGGTGACCTGGGGCCTGGATTGGTTGCAGGGTCATCACTGGACCACGACGGGCTCCCGGGAGTTCCTCCAACTTGAACCCGGTTGGCGCTTCGTGGCGTATGGGGACGTGACCTTAATCCTGGCTGGAGCGAGTTGGCTGCTAGTCGAACGGCCCTGTTTGAGGCTCAAGGAACGCTGGGGGAAAATGGAACCGAAGCAGAAATCGTAACTCATCAGCAGCGAGCTACCAGTCCTCCCCGACCTTCCCCTGCAAGTGAGCAATGATCTGCTTCACCAACTCCGGCAGCCCGGCTCCTGTCGCAGCCGAGATCCGCATTACCGGGTGACCCAGGGACTCTTCTAATAGTTCCGCAGCGGCCTCGGAGTCGGGTAACTCGCTCTTCGAGATGCAGATGATCTCTGGCCGCTCGATCAACACCGGGTCGTAGAGCCGCAGCTCCTCGCGGATGTTGTGGTAGTTGTCGATCGGGTTGGTCTGGTCGTCCGGATCGGGCTCGATCAGATGGACGAAGAGCTTGGTCCGCTGTACATGCTTCAGGAACTCATGCCCCAGGCCGATCCCCGCGTGGGCTCCTTCAATCAGGCCGGGGATGTCGGCCATCACGAACTGGTGGTCATAGCCGACGCGGACGGCCCCCAGGTTGGGGAACTTGGTCGTGAAGGGATAGGGAGCGATCTCGGGCGTCGCGCGGGACATGCGGCTGAGCAGGGTCGACTTGCCCGCGTTCGGTTTGCCGATGATGCCGACATCGGCGATGAGCTTCAGTTCGAGGAAGACCTCGCGCGACTCGCCCGGCTTGCCGCGTTCGAATTCGCGCGGGGTACGGTTCGTCGAGCTGACATACCGGCGATTCCCATGCCCGCCGCCGCCGCCCTGGGCAATGACAATCTCTTCACCGTCAATCGCCAGATCCTTGATGACATTGCCATGTTCAATGTCTTTGACGAGAGTCCCCGGGGGAACCAGGATGATCACATCCGCTCCCGACTTCCCCGCACAGAGTGAACCCGCTCCGACCTGCCCCGGTTCGGCGCGCCAGAAGCGGTGGCCTGCAATGTTGGCCAGGCTGCCAAGGTTATAGTCGGCGCGAATGATGACGCTACCGCCATCACCGCCGTCGCCGCCATCGGGGCCTCCACGCGGGACGTGGGCCTCGCGGCGGAAGCTGCACGCCCCATCGCCACCGTCGCCCGCGTGACAACTGATGTGAACTCGATCGATGAACATGGAGGCTCAGACACCCTTCTCTCAGCTGAAACAATCCCCGAAACTTCGGGCGAGGAAACAGCTGCATTGTTTTCAGTATAGCATGTCTGACAGTCGACACGACCTGCCCCAGCCAGGCGATGGCAGAACCCTCCAATCGACCCACCATCAACCTCTTCAGCCCTCCCCTCGAAACCGAGCCTGCCTCGGGGTACAGTGTGCGGGTCGCGTTTCTCGGCAACAGTGAGGAGTGGTTCGGATGTGGAACTGGCGTGCATGTGTGGCGGTGTTCGGGCTGTGCGTGGCTACTGCGGTGACTGCAGCTGACTGGACGGAGTTTCGCGGTCCGACCGGGCAAGGCGTCAGTGATGCAACCGGTCTACCGCTGACCTGGAGCGAGACTGAGAACGTCGCCTGGAAGACGCCGATTCCGGGGCTCGGCTGGTCCTCGCCGGTGGTGTCGCAAGGGAAGATATTCCTGACGACCAGTGTTGATCTCCCCCCGGACGGCGACAAGCCCGAAGTCCACGAGCTGCGCGGGCTGTGTGTCAACGCAGCGACCGGAGTGGTCGAGTGGAACATTGAGCTGTTCCATCGCGAAGGGCCGCTCAAGATGCACTCCAAGAATAGCCACGCCAGCGGGTCGCCGCTGATCGATGGCGAAGTGGTCTACTTCCACTTTGGCCCGCACGGGACGGCGTGTCTGAAGTCCGGGGGCGAGGTGGTCTGGAAGAACGAGGAGTTGGTCTACGCCCCGCAGCACGGCACCGGTGGTTCGCCCGCTCTGGTCGATGACCTGCTGGTCATCTGCTGCGATGGGGCGGACAAACAGTTCGTTGTCGGCCTCGACAAGGCCACCGGGAAGATCCGCTGGAACACGCCGCGCGACACGAAACCCGACCGAGGCTTCTCGTTCTGCACCCCGCTCGTCATCACCGTGAAGGGCCAGAAGCAAGCGATCTGCCCCGGCAGCGATGCCGTGTTCGCTTATGAACCCGCGACTGGCATCGAGATCTGGCGCTGCCAATATGGAAGCGGCTACAGCGTCGTTCCCCGTCCAGTGTTCGCGCAAGGCTTGGTCTTCGTCAGCTCCAGTTACGACAAGCCAAACCTGCTCGCCATCGACCCGACCGGCCAGGGCGACATCACCGAGACCCACATCCGCTGGCAGACCGATAAACAGGCCCCTCACAACCCGTCGATGGTGGCGGTCGACGACATGCTGTTCTACGTCTCCGATGGCGGAATCGCGACCTGTGCCGATGCGAAGACCGGAGAGGTCCACTGGCAGGAGCGCATCGAGGGGAACTACTCCGCCTCGCCAACCGCAGCGGACGGACGGGTCTACTTCCAGGACGAACACGGCCAGGCGACCGTTGTCGCAGCCTCGAAGAAGTTCGAGGTCTTGGCGACCAACACGTTCGCCGAAGGGGAGCGGACGTTCGCCTCGTACGCGGTGATCGACAAGTCGCTGCTCGTGCGAAGCGAGAAGCACTTGTACCGTGTGGGGACTCAGCAATCCGCGAACATTCGCTAACCAAAGCCCAGTGGTTACAACCACTGGGCTTTTTCAGTGGCACCATCGAATTCTCCCATGACGATCACTCTCATCGGCTATCGCGGCGTCGGCAAGTCGACGATCGCTCCGTTGCTCGCCGCTCGACTCGGCTGGAACTGGGCCGATGCCGATGCGCTGATTGAGCAGCAGGCGGGGCGGTCAATCGCTGAGATATTTGCCACCGAAGGGGAGCCGGGTTTCCGCGTGCGCGAGGCGGGCGTCCTCTCCGAACTGCTGTCGCAAGACCGTCTCGTCATCGCAGCGGGCGGCGGGGCGATCCTTGATCCTCTGTCGCGGCAAGCGATTCGTGCGGCCGGGCCTGCCATCTGGCTCACCGCCAGCCTCGACAGCATCTTCGCCCGCATCCACGGCGACTCCACTTCGGCTGCGCGGCGACCGTCCCTCACGGGGACTGACCCGCGTATCGAGATTGAAACACTCCTTGCCCGGCGAACTCCGCTCTATGCCGAGACCGCGACTCAAACGATCGACACCGAAGGTCGCTCCCCCACTGCGATCGTCGACGAGATCCTGCTCGCCCTGCCCCGCGCGATCATCAGCGGGAGCCCTCGGTGAAGATCTTCGTCAATCAAGATCTGCCCCCGTGGCTGATCCTCCCGTTCATGTTCTGGATGGGAGCCTGCCTCGGCAGCTTCCTCAACGTCTGTGTTTTTCGCATTCCGCAGCACCTCACTCTGTGGGGTCAACTGAAGAGCATCGCCAATCGGGGGTCGTATTGCCCCCGCTGCCAAACGGACATCAAATGGTATGACAACATTCCGATCTTCGGCTGGTTGTCGCTGCGGGGTCGCTGCCGCGCGTGCGGGCTGACAATCCCGATGCGGTATCCGCTGGTCGAGTTGTTCAATGCCCTGCTGTTTGTGCTGGTCTACTGGTTGGAGGTGCCGCTGGGTGGCGGCTATTTATCGGCGAGTACCGTCTTCGCCGATCTCGGTCCACAGGAGATCCCCGGGCTGGGCAGCTTGTCGCCGCTGATGTTTCTGCATCTACGAGTCGCGTTCCATCTGGTCCTGATCGAGGCGCTGCTGGTCGCCACGCTGATTGACTGGGATCTGATGATCATCCCGGACGCCACCACGATCCCACAGACAATCTTCGCGGTCGTGGCCTCGACGGCTCTGGGACGGCTGCACTTGGTCCCGGCTTGGCACCAAGACCCGCACTTGCTTCGCGATTTTCGGATCACGATCCCGAAGGCCCTGCACCCGTGGCTGACACCCGAGTGGAGCGTCCCCGAGTGGTTCAGCACGTCGCCGCATCTGCACGGACTGCTGGTGAGTCTGGCCGGTCTCGCGGTCGGGGCGATCATGGTCGCCGTGGTCCGCAGCATCGGGACCAGAGTGCTGGGCCGCGAGGCGATGGGAGACGGCGACATCTTCCTGATGGCGATGGTCGGAGCATTCATCGGCTGGCAGGCGACTGTCCTGGCCTTCTTCCTCGCCTCATTCCTGGCCACGGCAGCTCACCTCGTGACGTTCTCCTTCAAACTCGACAAGGAGATCCCCTATGGGCCGTACTTGAGTCTCGGCACGCTGTTCATTCTGTTGGGCTGGCGCGGAGTCTGGGAGCAGTTCGCCCAGCGGTTCTTCTCCCTCGGCCCGATGCTGATCCCACTGACGCTGATGATGCTCGTCATGTTCCCGCTGCTGCTGCTCATGATGCAGGGCCTCAAGTGGCTCCTCGGCATCCCCCTTCGCCCCCCGGCCCCTGTCGGTGTCTGGACAGCTGCGGATCAAAACCTGTTCGTGTCCGGTGAGAACGTCGACCGGAACCAGGGCCGCTGGAAGCCAGACCCCGACTGGCCCGGAAACGCCGCCGCGCGCGGGACGGTGTTTGAGGAACAGTGGAAGCATCCGGGATAGTACAGACGCAGTTGCGAGTAGGCTGGGAGAGGCCAGTGCGAAGGACATGATCACGAACCTCGTGGGCACGTTTTTCACGCGACTGTCTCCTACGTCGCAACCCGCTAAATCAGCCTGAAAGCGATGTGATGCACCTCCTCGATGAGGAGGCTGGCCAGCCCCAGGCGAGTCCACGGGCACGTCGGAAACGTGCCCCACGAACTGCCCCCCGTGGATCACTCCATCGGTAGCCCGAGTTTCTCCCGCAGGGACTTCCGCAGCTTCTCGTCCTTCGATTTCTTTTTGGTCAACAGTTCGAGGGCCTTGGCCCAAGTCTGCTTGGCGTCCTCAGTGCGGCCCAGTTTGGCGTAGCAGTCGCCGAGATGTTCATTCAACGTGGGGTCGTCGCCGCTCTTGGTGCCGCAGGCTTGCTCCAGCTTTTTGACGGCCTCTTCGGTCTGGCCCAGTTTGAACAAGACCCAGCCCAGGCTGTCGAGGTATGCGGCGTTATCTGGTTCCATGGCGAGCGCTTTATGGATCATCACCAGAGCTTGATCGAGGTTCTTCCCTTGATCCGCCCACAGGTAGCCGAGGTCGTTATTGGCCTGCGTGTTCTCCGGGTCGGTCTTCAGAATCTCCTGCAGGATGCCCTCGCCCTTTTCCATCTCCCCTTTCAGCACATAGACGGCGGAGAGGCTAAAGCGGGCGCTCACCTGAATCTTCACTTGTTTGGGGTACTTCCGCAGAACTTCTTCATAGACGGAGATGGCCATGTCCAGATTGTGGGCGTGGTAATGAACCCACGCGAGCTGGGCGTGTAGCGCCGCCGCTGCGTTTTCTCCGGCGTTTGACTGATCCGCAACGGTGCGGGCCTCCGCGACAGTCGCCAGGGCCTCTTCCGTTTTGCCGTCAAATTCATAGGCGGATGACAGGAAGTACAGTGACTGCCAGCGGCTCTCTTGCAATGATGAGGACGGATGGTCCGCAGCCTCCTTGTAGAGGGCAATCGCGTCTCCGTAACGATCGGCTCCGAGCAGGATCAGCCCGAGTTCGTAGTACAGCTGGAACTCCGGCTCATTCCGCAGTTCGATCGCCTGACGATAGAAGACAATGGCATCATCGACTCGTGACGCCACCCCACAGAGTTCGCCGAGCACCCACGCTTGCGGGAACTGAATTTTGGGCTCGTCGCCCTTCTGCCATTCTTTGCCGAGCTGGACGAGACCGTCCATGGCCTCGGCGTCCTCCGTCAATGCCTCGCGCTCCTGGCCATACCTTTTGATGAGGGCTTGCAGCTCTTGTTCCAGTGTGGCGAGTTGCTCTTCTTGATCGGGATCTGGCAGTCCCCCCTTCGCGGTGATCATCAGGGCCAGCAGCGGTTCGTACTTTTTCAGGCCACGATACACCGGGATCAACGCCACCAGACCGAACGGATCCCGCGTTTCGGCCTGGCCGTTGAGGATCAGCTTCTCGGCCTCTTCAAATCGCTTTTGCGCGGCATATTGCTCGGCCAGATACAACCGCAGTGGGGAATTCTGCGCATCTTTTTCCCGCAACTTCTCCAGGCGGTCCGTCAGCTCCGATTCCCGCTTCAAGTCGGTCAGGAGATCCTTCAGCAATTGATACGCTCCACGTCCGCGTGACTGCAACTCGGCATCGAGGTACTTCTGCAACTCGTCCAACCCTTCGGTGGGTTTGTTGGTTTCGCGGAAGACCTGGGCGAGGTTGTAGCTATGCGCGGCGGAGCGGCTACCCCGGATGTCAGCGGCTCGATTGAAAGCTTGGAGAGCCAGATCGGGCTGCTTGGCGGCCAGGAAGACTTCCCCCATCTCTTCGTAGAGCGCCGCGGGGTCGGTCATGATCTCTTTGACCTGCTCGGCATTGAAGAGAGCGGGGTCGGTCTTAGTGACCGCATCGAACACCAACTTGTAGCTTTCGGCGGCTTTATCAGGCTTGCTCCCCAGCCGATAGAACAGACCGAGATCCCGCTGCAGCTGAAAGTATCTCACGGATTGAGGAGCCAAGCTGCGCAGGACCAGTGCTTCGGTCAGCATCGCCGTGCCGCGATCCATTTGCTGCAGCTGCACGAGCCGTCCGGCAAGCTGGCGAATCAGGGTGAAGCCATCTGCCGAGTGTTCCGCCGCCTGAAACGCGACCTTCTGGGCGTCTAAGAGCCGCTCGTCACTCAGGGGAGGAGTACTGATGAGCAGACTCACCAGCATCTGATAGCTGCGAATGAAGGCGGGATCGGCGGCGATGGCCTGGCGGAAGCAATCCTCGGCGGTCTTCAGCTGGGCATTGTCCGTCGCGGCGTTGGACAGGTGCAGCTGCCCCGCCAGTTGCCAAGTGATCGCTGCACGGCGACTCTTGCTGGAGGAATCTTCGGCAGTAATGGGGTCAAACGGGACCGGCTCTTCGTCGCCGATCTGGAGTTTGAATCTCGCATCCGGATTGGGAGCAGCGGCAGGCTCCTCGGCCACAGCATCCGCAGCTTGCAGGTCCACAGGCCATTGACAAACCAGCAACCCCCAGGCACCCACCCAGCACATGACGAACAATCGAACCAGATCCATGGTCAGCGGCTCCTGCAATTCAGCTGCGAGAATGACACAGCGGGACCGGAGTGATCTCCGGTTCATCGTGAGATATTCACAAATTCGAGTCAGTTTGACCACTGTGTGGAGTCGGGGGTCGGGGGGTCGGGAGACGAAAGCCGGGGGACGGGGGACGGGGGACGGTCGCCCCGACTCCCGACTCCCCTTTCCCCCCGAGACAGAGCGAATCGACTGCGGATAAGCATTCGCTGACGCCGATGATTGCCACTGAGGGCGGGGGCAGCGATCCAGGAGGCGGTCGTGATGTATTGTGAGCAAGGGACAACACTCCTCCGGAAAACGGTACATCTCACAACCAGCGATGGGCTTCCGCTGCTCGTCAGGCAGACCACCAGTGCCGGTTCAACCCCGCGACGCACCTTGGTGGTGGTGCATGGGGCCGGAGAGCATAGTCAGCGGTATGAGCCTTGGACTCGGCTGCTCGCTCAGCAGAACTGGCGAGTGGTTTCACTCGACCACCGTGGGTACGGATTGTCCGGGGGACTGCCGGGGCACGTCGATCGGTTTGAGCAATATCTCACCGACCTCGATCAGGTCTGGCGGGAGTTGGCGATCCAAACTCAAGAGACCGTCGTATTCGGCCACAGTCTGGGAGGACTGATCGCGGTGCGGTATGCCCAGACACGCCCTGGCTCGATGCGCGGGCTGGTGTTGACCGGACCGCTCTTGGCACTTCAATTGAAGGTGCCGGTGTGGAAGCGGACGCTGGCTCGCCTGTGCTCAGTCTTTGCCCCGCGCACTCGATTTCGGTCCTCGATCCGGCCCGACCAGTTGACCCGCGACCCCGCGGCGCGGCATGTCCGGGAGCACGACCCGTTACGACGCCACTCGGTGACGGCGAACTGGTACTTTCAAGTGTTGGATGCCATGGTCGCAGCCTGGGAGGAAGCCAGCCGACTGACGATTCCGACCCTGTTGTTGCAAGGGGAATTGGACGAGGTCGTCAACCCCGAGGCAGCCATGAAGTGGTGGCTATCGCTTCCCGCGAAAGATAAGACGCTGCGGGTTTTGAGCGGGCATGTTCACGAACTGCTGGGCGAACCAGACTGGGAACAAACCGCCGACGGGATCCTCGCCTGGTTGGAGCATCGCTTCCCGGAAACTGTTCCGCTGGCGTTCTCGTCATGGGTCAATCGCCCCACCGTCTCGATCCCGGGGCAGAGCCGGATGTACTCGCTGGTCGATTGAGAGGCGTAGAAAGCTGACCGTGGGATCGGCTTCCAGCCTGTCATCTTTAGTCAACAGACAGGCGAGAAGCCTATCCCACGGGCCAGACAAGCCTGACCATCTGCCGCGTCGATTGCACTATGGCTGGGCATCCGTCACAAGTTCCGACTCGGCATCATCACCCACAGCGGTCAGGGACATGGTCTCGATGATCTCCATTGACGGTACGAAGGTCGTTCGAGCTGCGGTCGATTGCTTGGTTTCTGTCGTGATCTTGGCGGTCCATTTGGCAAGCCCGAACGGGGATTCGTCCGCGCGGTACATCTCGGCTTCGGTCGTGGTGCGGAGAGTCGGAGTCTCGGTGGCGACCGTGCCCTTCTGAAGTTGACCGGTCAGATCTTTGAAGGGAGTTTGGACCACTTCGTCAGCGCCCGTCGACTCGAGTGTCCGAAAGTGACGCAGGTACGACACCATCGGATAGAGATCAAACACGCTGCCTTCGATGGCAGCTGCGGGCTCGTCGCCGATCTTGCGATAGCCCTTCACAATCGGGATGTAGGAGACAAACATCTCACGCTTCGCGGTCAGCGGCTCAGTGACCGTCCCGCGAATCTCGCTGACAGGGACGAGCAGCTTGTAGATGCGGTTGCCGCCGGGACCAGCGTCGACGATGCCTTCGTTGACATGGCCAGTCAGGAGCTTGATTTCAATCCAGCGACACGGAACGGTTTTGCCCTTGTAGTCGGCGTCCTCCTGGCTGAGGGATTTGATGCTCAGATGCCGGACCCATTCCAGGACGAGATCGCCTTCTGCGGAATCGGGACGGCGGACCGTTTGCTTGTAGGTGCCTTCGTATTGGCACCAGGTCTTTTCCCCTTCGGGGAGCTTCCACAGGAGTCCCTGCGCACGTGTCGAGGAACTGAACAGGACCAGCGCCAAAACCATTGAACCGATGAGGCGCATCTCGCACTCCTGACAGGCACACCACGGACTCATACAACGGGGAACACGAGACGGGAATCCCCCACCCGCGTTTCTGTAAACAAGTCTGACACACGATTCCAGACGCCGCAAGAGGGCTTGTCGCAGACAGTTCCGAAGCCTTGACCGACCTTTCAGGAGATAGCAATCCGCGAAGCACAACCGACTAGGGGGAGTCTGACACCCGTGCTGCTCGCACGAGGGTTGTACATTCGTTCCGCGTGAGGCTCGTTTTCGACTTGCTCGTCCCTAGCGGAGAGCCACGCGAAGGAGAGCCGGGCAGCGATCTTGCGAACGGCTTCCCAGCAGCGTTGGGGAAGAGTGGTGGCCGCAAAAAACTCAAGAAACG
>JANPCU010000320.1:0-17028 GCA_031431195.1 Planctomycetota bacterium
CTGGATTTGAGGCCGTTTGACGAGTTCGTCAAACGGCTTTCTCTTTTCCAGGACTAGAGTTACGTCGCCGAGGACTCGGTTCAAAGATACGGTTTCGAGGATGCGCCGTTTTTCGAGCATCTTTGAACCGCGCCAGATTTCGGGGATTTTCTGCGAGAATTTGAAGACCGCCAGGGCGGCCCGTACGTCCGTGGCGTCGGTAGTTGCCACCTTGGCCAAGGACTCTTCGAGGGTGGCCAGTTCGTCGCGGAGTGCGGCCAGTTTGGCGTTGAACGTGGCCTCGTCGATCGATCCGGCCAGGAACGCGTTCAGAAGTCGGTCGTTCATCGTGGTCAGCTCGCTACGGCGCTTGGTTTGGGCGATCCGCTGATTGCGTTGCAGGTCGCTGATGTCGGCGAAGGCGGATTGGAGCGAGGTACGGAACCACGCAGCGACCTCTTCGTCGGGCATCTGGAACTGTTTGAGATCGGCGAGGATCGCCTCGTCCAGATCGTCGCTTCGCCAGCGGACGCTGGGGTGGTCGTTGTTCTGGTAGTTGTTGGCGCAGCGGTAGTAATCGTGGACGCGAACGCCGCCGCCTTTGAGCTTTCGCTTGATCCGTTCGCCCGTGATGAACGCACCGCAATGCTGGCAGGTGAAGAGACCTCCGGACAGCGGCATGTTGACCTGCGGCTTCGCCCGACGGTTCTTCCCGCTGAGGACATCCTGGCATGTCTGGAACGTCGACCGGTCGATCAGCGGTCGATGTCGCCCTTGGTAGAAGGCGCTGCCGCGTTTGATCTCACCGATATAGAACCGGTTGTTCAGCATGTATGACACCGCCGTTCGGTGGAACTTCGGGTGCGTCTGCTGATAGGTGAAGCCCTCGTCCGCCAACTTCTCGCCGATCGATTCGAACGTATGTTGGCCCGAGGAGTAAAGCTCGAACATCCGCATCACCGCCTTGGACTTCTCGGGATGCGGCTGGATTGGCTCCTGGCGATTCTCGGTGATGTTGAAGTAGCCGAACGGGGCGCGGCTGTGTTGCCAGCCTTGCTTGGCCCGTTCGTCGATCCCCTTCAAGACCTCGGTCCGCAGGTTGTCGCTGTAGTATTGGGCGACCGCTGCCATCACGTTGAACGACAACGCTCCCGCTGGTCCGGGACCGAACTGGTTGTCCACAAACGCCAGCGCGATACCGAGTTTGTCCTCCAATTCCTGCATCCGCACCGCGTCCCGCATGTTGCGGCAGACGCGGTCGAGCTTGTGGCTCAGGATCGCTCGCAGGTTTTCTCGCTTGGCGTTGGCCTTCACCCAATCGAACATTTCGTTGAAGACGAGGCGCTCGGCACCACGCCGAGCGGACTCGGCCACCGAGAACTCTCGGACGACCGTCCAACCGTTCTTCATGGCTCGCTCGCGTGTCGCCCGGAGTTGAGCATCAATGGAATACCCTTCCCGTTGCTCGCGGGAGGAGACTCGGGCCCAGATCACGACATTCATTCCACGTTCCTTTCCAACAGCATCTCGGCGAATCGTTTGACGTTCCGGAGGATCTCGATGGCCTCGTCATCCGAGACCTCCCGTCCGTACCGGGCCGACCAAAGCCGCCGGGTTTCGGCGATGGCTTCGTCCGAAACCCAAGCGAGCGACAACGGTCGACGAACCGGCACTTGCGGGTCACACAGTCCTGGCTCATCGGGAGACGAGAGTCCAGTGATGGGGGGGACACATTTCTGCGGTTTGGGTGAGGCGAGGAGTTGGTTCATTCCGCCGCCTCGTCACCGAATCCGGCTTCGCTGAGGCGCTCGCGGATGACCTCAATCGCCGCATTGACCGCCCGCCGCCCTACGCCGAGTTCATCGGCAATGGAATAGGGAGCGTGGCCTTCCGAAAGCATCTGCGCGACACGTTGCTCCAACTCGGACAAGTTGGCCAGCGCATCGGAGACATCCATCGCGGTGTCGCTCGCGGCAACGCTGCCTTCAGTGAGCAGTTCATCCTCAGACGGCAGCATCACCCAGCTACGTTCAACAATCTCCTGGTGACGGTTCTGACTTCGGAGCCACTTGATCAATCGCCGATCGATAACTGTTGTGAGGACGGTCGATTCGCAAGCTCCGTTGGTTTTGTCAGGGTCAGGAATGAACCCTAGCAATTCCAGCACGGCATCCTGGATGGCGTCTTCCAAGTCATGTCTACGGAGCCCTAATCGCACCGCTCGACTGCGAATCAGTTCCAACTTCTCGTTGATCGTCAGTGAATTCTGTGCCTTGTCCATCTCGCGTTTCTCCACTCACCAAAGGTTCTGGCCAGCGATGTGCTGACCACGGTGAGGAAGCATCCGGGACGATCGGGGACACGGTCTCTACGCGCCGACATTGGTGACATGAAAGTCACATTGGGTCGATATCGCGATTGGTGACACGATATCGACCCGATATCGGTGACATGTCACCAATGTAAAAACAGAGGTGACTTTTCCAGCAGAGCGCGCAATTCGCCTTGAAAGTTGGCAATAACTTTATGTAGGCCGCGAGTCGCTCACTGCGACAGCCAGTCACCCACCTTTCTGATGACGGACGTCTCCTGCTGATGACGTTCCGTGCCTGTGACTGAGCAGCGGCAAATCCATTCCGCCAGAGAGGCATCATGCCGTCATCACCATTTGGGCACACGCACGCCCGCAGCAACTGCTACGCCACCTGGTACATCCGGCGTACGGCCAAAGGACTCGTTGGGAAATACGGATTCAGATCAGGCGATGCCGAAGACCTTGCTCAGGAGTTGGCACTGCATCTCATCAAGCAGTGGCCGCTCTACGACACAGCCAAGGGCAAGGTGACGACGTTCATTCAGAACATCGTGGATGTCCGAGTCTGTGAACTCCTGCGAGACCAGCGGCGGCGGAAAAGAGACAACCGCGGCAATGTGCCTCTCTCTCAGGCAGACGGGGCCGCTGAGTACGGATCGCTCGATGGTATTCGAGGGCAACCGGAAACGAGCGACCACGAACTGATCGATCTGAGAGCTGACTGTGAATCGATCCTTTCCAGATTGCCGAGCGATCTGAAGCAGATCGCTGTGTTGCTGAAAACCATGTTGCCATCTGCGGTGGCCAAAGAGCTGCACATACCCGAGGGGACACTCTGGAACCGGATGGCAGAGTTGCGAGATCACTTCATGGCCGAGGGGTATGACCTCGGCGATCAATCCCACGAACTCTTAACTCAGGAGAACGCATGAGCTTGTTGTCGTCAGTCACTCAAGGGGTGCAGATGCTGCCTCGGAGGGTGATGGTGTATGGGGTGCATGGGATCGGGAAGAGCACCTTCGGGGCGATGGCTCCGGACCCGATCTTTATTCAGACCGAGGATGGGCTGGCGAACCTTGGGGCTGCCCGGTTTCCGTTGGCGGAGTCGTTCGAACAGGTCATGGCGTCGATCACGGCTCTTTACACCGAAGCCCACAACTATGCCACGGTCGTGATCGATTCCCTCGACTGGCTCGAACAGCTGATCTGGAAGCAGGTCGTGCGAGAGCGAGGTCCGGGGAACAAGACCAAGGTCGACAACATTGAGGACTTCGGGTTCGCTCGCGGGTACATGTATGCGATCGACTACTGGCGGGAAGTTCTCGATGGCCTGAACGGGCTACGGAATGACCGTCAGATGATGGTCGTGTTGATCGCTCATGCGAAGATCGAGCGGTTCGAGAACCCGGAGACGGAAGCGTACGACCGGTACTCACCCCGGCTCAACAAGCATGCGTCGGCTCTGGTCCAGGAGTGGTGCGATGAGGTGCTGTTCGCCAGCTACAAGGTCCACACGAAGCAGACCGATGAGGGTTTCGACAACACCCGCACTCGTGGTATCGGCACTGGTGACCGCATCCTGCGGACGACCGAACGTCCGGCTCATATGGCGAAGAACCGTTTGAGTTTGCCCGAAGAGATGCCGCTCGATTTCCGGTTTTACGCCCAATACCTCGGTCCGGCTCCGACCGCGTAGCCGGTCCCGGTCTTTTCCATCTGTTCACTCACTCTCAACTCTTTGGAGAACACTCATGGCTGATTTGCGTGGCTTCGATGCCAACACTGTCGAACCGAATGACTCGTTCGACCCGCTGCCCAATGGCGACTACCTGTGCATCATCACCGCGTCGGAGATGAAACCGACGAAGGCGGGTGATGGAGCCTTTCTGGAACTGGAGTTGCAGGTCCTCGACGGTCCGCACCAGGGGCGCAAGCTCTGGGACCGGCTGAACCTCAACAATGTCAACGAGACAGCGGTCCGGATCGCTCGGGGGGCACTCTCCTCCATCTGCCGAGCGGTCGGTATCACCCAGCCCCAGGACAGCTGCGAGCTGCACGATCTCCCGCTTATGGTGAAGGTGGCCTGCAAGAAGCGGGATGACACCGATGAGATGACCAACGTGATCAAGGGGTACAAACGCCGGGATGCGGGTGTCGCGACGCCCCCTCCTCCCCCGATGTCCGCACCCGGCAGCCCCGCGACCATTCCGTTCTCTGCTCCGGTTGCTCCGCGTAGCGGAGGAGCACCGTGGAAGCGGAATTGAGAGCGAGCCCGGGGGACATTGCTATGTCCTCTGCTGATCGGGCAGCTCCAGTGGTAGCCCCACTGAGTTATGTGCTGCCGTTCCCGCCGAGCGTCAACCGGTATTACCGGCATGTGGGCTACCGCACGCTCCTCAGCCGCGAGGGGCGAGAGTACCGCGAATGCGTGTGCTCTCTCCTCGCGGGGCGGGTCGGCCTGCCTCTTTCTGGCCAATTGCAGGTCCAGTTGGACCTGTTTCCCCCGGATGCCCGTCGTCGTGACTGGGACAATTTTCAAAAGGGCGTGTGGGATTCGCTCCAGCACGCCGGGGTCTACCTCGACGACAGCCAAATCAAACGAGCTGTCGTGGAGATGCACCCGCCTTGTCGTCCCGGTCACGCGACGGTCGTCATCCGTCCGTTCACTCCGTCACCTGAAGAAGTCACGCCATGCCCACCATTGTTCACGAACGCGATATCTCTGATCCGCCCGACCTCGCTCCCGATGATCCGCCCGTCATCTTCGAGCGGCTGTTCAAGATCACAACCCCCGACGGCACCGAAGAGACCTACACGCCGGACGAAGCGTGCGACCTGATCGCCAGTCTGGTCTGTGAGCAGTTCTGGGACTGGTTTCTGAATCCTGCGTCTAAGCGTCGGTTCAAGCCCCGCATCAAACTGTACGAGGTCTACTGAACGTGTTGACGCTCCGTCCTTACCAGCAACTGGCCGTCGATGCGGTGTACCACCACCTGCGGGAACACGACACCAATCCGGTGGTCGTGATCCCCACGGGTGGCGGCAAGACCCCGGTGATGGCGATGATCTGCCGCGATGCGGTCCAGCAATGGAACGGTCGCGTGCTGGTCCTCGCTCACGTCAAAGAGCTTCTGCAGCAGTCAGTCGACAAGCTGCGACAGGTCTGTCCTGACCTGCCGGTGGGCGTCTACTCCGCCGGGCTCAAGCGACGTGACACCGAGCATGCCGTGATCGTGGCCGGTATCCAGTCGGTCTATAAACGGGCGTGCGAACTCGATGCGTTTGATCTGGTGCTGGTCGATGAATGCCATCTGATCCCCGCCGACGGCGAGGGGATGTATCGGCAGTTCCTGGCCGAAGCCCGGATCATCAACCCGCAAGTCCGCGTGGTCGGGTTCACAGCCACGCCGTTTCGTCTGGATGCCGGTCCGATCTGCCGGGAGGATCATTTCCTCAATGCGATCTGCTACGAGGTCGGTGTCCGTCAGCTGATCGCCGACGGTTTCCTGTCTCCGCTGATCTCGAAGGCCGGACTGGCCAAGGCCGACACATCGCAGCTGCATGTCCGAGCGGGCGAGTTCGTCGCCAGCGAAGTCGAACAGACAATGGACGACACCGAGTTGGTGGAGTCTGCCTGTGCGGAGATCATGGAGACGACCAGAGATCGGAATGCCGTGCTGATCTTCGCCAGCGGAGTCAAGCACGGACGACACGTGTGCCGGGTACTGGCTGAGAAGCATGGCATCGAGTGCGGGTTCGTCTGTGGTGAGACTCCGGATTCTGAGCGCGACGAACTGCTCGCCCGGTTCCGGGGCGAGCCGGATGGTCTGTTCCCTCGGGCTCCGCTGAAGTTTCTGTGCAACGTCAACGTCCTGACAACCGGGTTCGACGCTCCCAATGTCGATTGCGTGGTGCTGCTCCGGCCGACGCTGTCGCCGGGGCTGTACTACCAGATGGTCGGTCGCGGGTTCCGGCTCTTCCCCGGCAAGTTGAACTGCCTGGTCCTCGACTACGGTGGCAACGTCCTGCGACATGGTCCCGTCGATCAGCTGCTACTCAAAGACAAAGCGAGACTGGGTGAAGGTGAAGCCCCCGCCAAAGAGTGCCCCCAATGTCGGGCGTTGATCGCCCCGGCTTACTCCCACTGCCCGCAGTGTGGGTTCGAGTTCCCGCCACCGGAGCGGAAGAAGCACGACGCCCAAGCGTCTCGCGCCGGTGTCCTGGCAGGACAAGCGACCGATACCGAGTTTGAAGTCCGCGACATCACCTACAGCGTCCACACGAAGAAGGACGCCGACGAGTCGGCCCCCCAGACGCTGCGAGTCGATTACCGACTCGGTCTCGACTACTGGGTCAGCGAATGGGTCTGCCTGGAACACACCGGCTGGGCCCGTCGCAAAGCGGAGCAATGGTGGAAAGCCCGCTCGCCCGACCCGGTGCCTGATTCCGCACAACGCGCTGCGGATCTCGCCGAAGCCGGGGCACTCGCTCACACCGAATTCGTCACTGTCCGCTCCGTCGCCGGTGAGAAATTCGAACGCATCCTCCACAGCAAACTCGGACCGAAGCACGAACCGTGTGCGGTCTACGCGACCATGATTCTCGACGACGTGCCGTTCTGAGAAAGCCTTATGCCCAACCGTTGAACAATGAGTGTTCAAGGGTGTTCGTTCTGCGGAGCCGCCACGTAATACGACACATCAAAGACACTGCAAAACTTTTCTTGACACGAACACTTGACAATGAGTCGAAATGTCGCTGTGATAAGCTAAAGTAGGTTCCCTGGATTCAAACGAGGCCAAAGTCATGAGAAATCACATTGCCTGTCTGCTGTTCCTCTCGATCATCGTGGGGCAAGACGCTGTCGCTCAGGATGTCGAGCCGCTCACGCCGGAAGTTGCCCTACGGATTGCACAGCTCCTTGAGGAATTTGACCCTAACACGTACTCACTTCAAATACCTGTTCAGACTTCCACTGGGGGCACATTCCAATCCAAGCTTGGACGTGCTGTTGGTCTTGGTAGTCTTGAGCAAACTTCTCTTGAGAAGGAGATGTCAGCGGCCGCAGCGGGGACAAACTCCAATATCAACCTGTTTCGAACTGCCCGCGCCGGGACCAACTCCAACATAAACATTTTCCGGTCCTCGCACGCGGGAACGAATTCAAATATTAACATATTCAAGTCTTCTCGCGCCGGAACAAACTCGAATATCAACATCTTCAGCTCAAGTTCAGAAAAGGCGGGAACTAACTCTAACATCAATGTTTTTGCAAATGATAACCAAGCTGCAGCAGCAAGCGAGCTTGCTATGTATCTTCAAACTGGCCCAGATGATCCAAGATTTTCTTCCTTGAAGGATAGAAGTGCCCCGGCAGACGATCTGAATCCATTGAATGCGGAAGATACGGCGAGAGTAGCAAAACTACTGGAGGAGTTTGACCCAAATAGCTACTCTGTAGGTTTTGCAGTGACTGACTCTGCGGGAAAGATTTCTACTGCACGTCTCGGAAAAGCTGTTGGCCTTGACAGTCTGAAGCAAACCGAACTTGAGAAGGAAGCGATTGAACTTGTTGCTGGCACAAACTCAAACTTGAATGTGTTCAAGTCAGATCGAGCGGGGACTAATTCTAACATTAACATATTCCGCTCTACGAGGGCAGGTACGAACTCCAATATCAATATTTTCCGTCCGTCAAGAGCGGGCACGAACTCTAATATCAATATTTTTCGAACTCAGGCACTCGAAGCAGGGACAAACTCTAATATCAATATTTTTGCTAGCGACCGACAGGCCAGTTCCGCCCAAGAACTCAATGCTATCTTTCAGAAGGCACACTCGTCAACAACAAGGTGAACTGCTATGCTTACGCGAAAAGGCGCATTCCCACTGCTGGTGGGAATGTGTATTGTGTTGCACTTTGCGATGATTCTCATTGTCGTCACTCACTTGAATGAGGTGCTCTTTGATACTCCACTTGCAAGACCGGTTATTGTATGCAGCGATCTCTACAGCCAGGTGACTTTTTCAAACCGAAACTTCGGTTTCTTTGCACCCTCCGTCACTCCAGATTGGACTGTGTACATTGCAACTGTAAACGAAAAGGGTGATCGCATGCCTTTCAAATTGAAATGTCCCAATCGGGAGATGGAGGTTAGGTTGTATTCAATGGTGGGGCATTTCACAGAGGATGATGCAACAATGGATCTTTTTGCTCGATCTTGGGCAGTCTACGCCATGAATCGAGTTGAGGATTCAGTCGGTGCTGAGATCAGCATTTCTCGTAACATCATTCCAAGCATGAAGGAGTACAGGGATGGCGGCCGAATCAGTTCAGTACCTATGTATCGCACAACCTTTGAGCTTCGATGACCATGTTTGCTAGACTTCGAAAGTGGCTTACTGAACCCGAGTCTTCAACATACGTTGGATGGTTTCGTATCGTTGTCGCTGTGTTTTGTCTATGGAAGGCGTGGGTATTCCGCATGGCGATAATCGAGTTATACGGGCAATACGGCTACATCCAATGGGCTATTACTAGAAGCAATATTCCTTATTGGCTTCCACACTTAGGCAATTTGTGGCGGGTGCTTGCACCTTATGGTGTATCTGCCGACCAGACAGTCCACCTTGTACTAGTAGTGCACGTGCTGTCCTTGTTGGCGATGTTGTCCGGCCTGTTCTCTCGGCCTATGGCTTTTCTTGCGTGGTGTACTGACTTTCTCTTAATGCACGCAGGAGGTGGGTTGCTATATGGGATGGATTATTTCACGCATATTGCATTGTTTTACTGCATAATCGCGCCCACGTCTGACAACCTGTCTTTGATTTCTGCCATACGGACGAAAGGTGCAAATCATTCGACTTCTGCTGGCGTGACACGAAAGATGCTGCAGTTTCAGATGTCTATTGTCTACCTGTCATCTGGTATTGAGAAGGCCATGGGCATTGACTGGTGGACTGGAGAGTCAATCTGGCGAGCACTCACGCTCCCTATTTTCTCAACGGTTGATGTGAGTTGGCTTTCAAGATTTCCGTGGATTCCGTGTTTCGTGGGCTGGTCGGTGCTACTTATCGAATGTGGATACGGCTTCGCTATGTACTACAGGAGAACCCAAAAGGTCTGGCTTTTTCTTACTATTGGGATGCATTTGGGAATTGGGTTTATGATGGGTATGTGGTTGTTCGCAGCGATTATGATCATTCTGAATTGCGGGGCATTCGGCCCCGAGTGCTTCCTCGGCATTGGAAGCAGTGAGCAATCACGATCTCCTGCGATGGAACCAAAGCGGTAACGCGGTGTCTGCTACTCGTTTTGTTCATCGTGAATCAGAGACTTAATACGTATTAATGACATCTCAGCCCTGTACTTCTAGGCTCTGTTTGAAAACTGCCACTTTGGCACCCACCTGCTCGCGAGTCTCAAGGATTAACTGGCCCTGAGGCGGTTGTGAATGGTTTCCAAGCAGAGCCCAATCTGATCACGTGCAGAGCACGAAGCACGCGATCCGCATCGCTGACGCTCTGCTCAAGGCCGGGTTCACCCCGCTGGTCCCGCACTTGACGATGCTCTGGGACATCGTCTCGCCCAAGTCGTACGAAGAATGGCTCGACTATGACCGCGAGTTGCTCGCCCGCTGTGACGCCGTCTTGCGAGTCCCCGGCTACTCGGTCGGAGCGACCCGCGAAGCCAGGTTTGCCAACAGCCTCGACATCCCCGTCATCCGCCCGAGTTCCGCAGTCCCTGAAGACTGCGTGCGGGCCGTCCTCAACTGGCAGGTGTTTGGATGATCTGTTTGCTCTGTTTGAGCCGCCCCTGCAACGACAGCGACTCCATCGGGAGTCGCCAGGGGCTGTGCCAGGACTGCTGGGAGGCCGCCTGTTCGGCCTCCTGGTGGGACGCCGTCGCCGCCCTTCCATCTTTCGAGGATCTCACGTTGATGACCGAACCCAAACTCCCCCGCCTGCGAGCCGCTGATCCGCCCGATCAGAACCCGAAGGATCGGGCCTCTTCCCATAAACCCCCGCTGCACCTGATCCCGCCCTCGGCGGAGATCCTGGAAGCGGTGGTGATGGGACTCGGAGCTCGCAAATACGGGCCGTACAACTGGCGGACCTCACCCATCCGGGCCACGGTCTACATCGCCGCTGCCAAGCGACACCTCGCCCAGTGGCTCGATAAACAGGACATTGATCCAGAGAGCGGTGTCTCACACCTGGCCCACGCCCGAGCGTGTCTCGGAATTCTGCTGGACGCTCAGTCGCTGTCAAAGTTAATCGATGACCGCCCGCCGCCCGGTGCAGCGCACCAGTTGATCATCAGCGCCACAGAGAGCCAGGAGCAGGTAACACCGTGACGGTCGAACTTACGCCAGTCATCCCTCTCGAAGCCGCTCGCGAGTACGTGCGCCGGGGCTGGCGCGTCGTGCCGATCCCGTTCAAACGCAAGGGAGCGAAGATCGACGACTGGGGGAAGATGACGCTGACCGAAGCGGAACTCCCTGCCTACTTCGACCAACCCGCGAACATTGGCCTCATCCTTGGTGAGCCATCCGGCTGGCTGGTCGATGTCGATCTCGACTGCCCCGAGGCGATCGAGATCGCGGAGCAATACCTGCCGCCGACTCCAGCGGTGACCGGACGACCGAGCAAGCCCCGGTCGCACTACTGGTATTACGCTCCCGGAGCCATCACAGCCAGGCACGCCGATCCGGTCACCCGCGACATGATCGCAGAGTTCCGCTCGACCGGAGTGCAGACCGTCATTGGCCCGAGCATTCACCCGGATGACCGGGAACCCTACGAGATACTGATCTCCGAACCGGCCACGGTCTCGGCCCCGATGCTGGCGGCGTGCGTCGAGGCTCTGGCCAAACGTGTGGTCGAAATGCGTTACGGCACGCTGCCGCCCAAACCAGAGCCCGTTCGCGTCACAAACGCCACCAGTCGCGATCTGTCGCCAACTGATCTCGAACGGCGAGCACTGGCCTACCTGGCCAAACTGCCACCAGCGATCAGCGGCCAAGGCGGCCACCCCGCGACCTATACCGCTGCTACCTCGCTCGTCCACGGGTTCGGCCTCGACCCGGAACTCGCTCTTGCTCTGCTCCTGGACCACTACAACCCGCGCTGCGAACCGCCGTGGTCCGAGAAGGAGCTGCGCCACAAGGTCGAAGACGCCGCCTCCAAACCGCACAGCCGACCCCACGGCTGGCTCCGGGACCAGGAACGCGAACCACCGGCGGAAGACTCATCCATCGACATCTCGGCACTGGTGGGACAGGCTGCCGATGTCACGAAACCCACGCTCCCGCGAGTGATCACCACCACTGACGACGAAGCACCCTTAGCAAACACGAATGACCCAGGTCCGTTGCCTGACGAACTGCTGCGGATACCGGGCTTCGTGTCAGAGGTCATGGACCTCTCGCTCCAGGCTGCACCGTATCCCAATCCGCCCTTGGCATTTTGTGGTGCCGTTGCGTTGCAGGCGTTCCTCGGCGGTCGCAAGGTCCGCGATCCTGCTGACAACCGCACAAACCTGTATCTCATCAGTCTCGCCTATGCCTCCTCCGGTAAGGAGTTTCCCCGCAAGGTCAATGCGGCCACTCTGCATGCCGTCGGTCTGACCGATGGACTGGGGGAGAGCTTCGCCTCGGGCGAAGGCTTGCAGGACGGCCTCAACCTGACACCGTGCATGCTGTTTCAGACCGACGAGATTGACGGACTGCTGCAATCGATCAACAAGGCCAAGGATGCCCGGTATGAGAACATTCTCGGCACGTTGCTGAAGATGTACTCGTCGTCCAACGGCTACTTCCCGATGCGGCGCAAAGCCGGGCAGCAGAATCCTGGAATCATTGATCAGCCCTGCCTCATCATCTATGGCACGGCGATCCCGAACGAATACTACTCGGCACTCTCCGAGCGGATGCTGACGAATGGCTTCTTCGCACGGTCGATCATCATCGATGCCGTGTGTCGTGGCGACGGTCAGGAACCGAGCGACTTCCATCCCACGCCGAGGATTCAAGAGACCGCACAGTACTGGGCGAACTTCAATCCCGGCAAAGGCAACCTGGAGAAGTTCTATCCGACTCCGAAGATCGTCCCATACACCGACGACGCGAAGACGCTGTTGATCGAGGCCCGCATTGCCTGTGAAGCTGAGTACAAACTGGCCGAGAAACGCGGCGATCCTGTCGGCACCACCGTCTGGGGACGAACGAGCGAACACATCCGCAAGCTGTCGTTGATCTACGCGATCAGTGCCAATCATCGTGAGCCATCGATCGACACCAGCGCTGCTCGCTGGGCGACCCGGTTCATGATGCACCAGACCCGGCGCATGTTGTTCATGGCGCAGGGTCACGTCGCGGCGAATCCGTTCCATGCCGAATGCCTCAAAGCCAAGCAGAAACTCCGCGAAGCCTCGGATCACACGCTCGCGCACAGTGTGCTGCTCAAGCGGATGAAGCTGGACGCACAATCGTTCCATCGCATGATGGAGACATTGATCGCTCAAGGGGATGTCGTGCTGATCAATCAGGCGACTGCCGGTCGTCCGTTCCGAGGCTACCAGCTGATCGAAGCGACATGACCAGGGAAACAGGGACGTGATCAGTGAAGGATGTCGCCCACCGTGTGGTGAAAGCAGGAGAAGGAAGGTGAACGATGGGTGAATGAAGTTTGGAGGAAAAGATAGGAAAAACACTTCTCTCTCTTCTTCTTACTCTCTTCCACCCCTATCCCCCCTCGCACTGACTTTTCCCCCTTGCATCCATACATACGCGAGGGGGGGTGAACGAGGAAAGAAGGCTCCCGAAGCGAAGGACATCACATGAAACCGACCATGAACTGGGGACCGTGGGAGACCCTCGATCACGAGTTGCGTATCCAGCGAGTGGGAGGGATGCCAGGACGTTACCGGATTGTGCAGATCGCCCAAGTCGATGGCATGTGCATCGTCCCCTCCAGACCCGGACGCACGGAACGATGGGTCTATGCGTGCCGCCTCAACGACAAGAAGTGGGAACTGCTCTCGATCCACAAGCGGCCATCTGCTGCTCGCCATGCCTGCGAACGAGACGCACAGCGGGCCACTTTGGCAGAGTCCTGACGTGCCAGACTGGCTGATCATGACCTATGGCCGCCAATAGGTACTCCCCCGAGGGGGGCCTCTTGGTGATATCACAGGGAACCGTGGTGGTTATAGGCAGACTTTCTTGAAACGGTCCGGATTGACCGGTTTTTCGGCGGGTTCTTGGCAACCGGTTTCTTCCCCTCATGTTGCGTCGGAGTTTCTGTGGCAGTCCGTGAATCAGGGTGGCCCGCGATTGCCGTCCGCCTGTTGGTTGCCATTGCGGCCCGTTCTCCGGATCAATCTCCGACGCGGTACGAACCGGCGGTTTGGTTTCGGCAGCGGGCCTCAGTTCGGAACCGTAGTCGCTGGTCGCGTTGGACAAGGCGGCTGGCCAGTGCCGGGTTGGTTCGCCGCGTCTCCGAGCCAAGTCGTGATCGCGTTCGCCACGTCGGTGTGACGCCCAGCGGTCGAGCTTGGATCGACGAACACTGCGGTCCCGGAGCGTCGTCGGACCTCGACTGCGAATGGGATCAAGAACAGCTTCCCCCACACACCTCACCATTCCTCAAGGACACGCCATGATTGCAACTGCTATGACCATCGAAACCTGGCCCATCGACCGCCCGCAGCCGTACGACAAGAACCCGCGACTGAACGATGACGCCGTGGAGGTCGTCGCCAAGTCGATCCGCGAGTTTGGATTCCGGCAGCCGATCGTCGTGGACGAGGACGGCATCATCATTATTGGCCACACGCGGCTGAAGGCGGCGAAGTCGCTCGGCCTCTCCGAAGTCCCGGTACATGTGGCTCGGGGGTTGTCGCCGGAGCAGGTGAAGGCCCTCCGCATCGCGGACAACAAAACCGCTGAGATTGCCGAGTGGAACCTGGAACTGCTGCCGATCGAGCTGGCCGAGTTGCAGGGGATGGATTTTGATCTGGGGCTACTCGGGTTCGACCAGGATGAACTGGCCAAGCTGCTCGATCCTGATGGTCAGCAGGGGCTGTGCGATCCGGACGAGGTCCCTGCACCACCGGACGAGGCCATCACACAGCCGGGCGACTTGTGGATTCTCGGCGAGCACCGATTGCTCTGCGGAGACAGCAGCAAGCCAGCGGACCTCGACCGACTGCTCGATGGCCAGCCGATCCACCTCTGCAACACCGACCCGCCGTACAACGTGAAAGTCGAGCCACGTTCCAACAACGCCATCGCAGCTGGCCTCTCCTCGTTCCAGGGGACCACGCATCACCAGTCGATGGACGTGGCGCGGCATCCCGAGAAGTCCAAGCCAACGCAGAAGAAGCTGCGGGCCAAGGACCGCCCCCTGGCCAACGACTTCGTGTCGGACGAGGAATTCGACCGCCTTCTCGACGCCTGGTTCGGCAACATCGCCCGCGTGCTGGTGCCGGGCCGAGGGTTCTACATCTGGGGTGGGTACGCGAACCTCGGCAACTACCCGCCGTTCCTCAAGAAGCACGGGCTGTACTTCAGCCAGAGCATCGTCTGGGATAAGCAGCATCCTGTTTTGACCCGAAAAGATATGATGGGTTGTTTCGAGCTCGCGTTCTACGGCTGGAAGGAGGGAGCCGCCCACCAGTTCCTCGGTCCGAACAATGCGACCGATCTGTGGCATGTGAAGAAGGTCAACCCGCAGAGCATGGTTCACCTGACCGAGAAGCCGGTCGAACTCGCCGTGCGGGCGCTGCAGTACTCCTCCCGGACCGGCGACAACGTCCTCGATCTCTTTGGCGGCAGCGGGTCGACGCTGATCGCCGCTCAGCAGACCGGGCGACGGGCATTCCTGATGGAACTGGACACGCTGTACTGTGATGTGATCGTCCAGCGGTGGGAGCAGTTCACAGGCATGAAAGCGGAACGAGTATCCCTCTCGACGGTTGCCGCGTGAACACCCACGATGGCCCAGGTCGCGAACAAGGTTCGACGTGAAACGTTCCTCCCGCCCCACGAGAAAACGCCCGCACGGTGGAACATGGGGCGTCGGTCGGGAGATCCTGATTCGGATCGTCAGTTCTCGGGGCTGTAGACCGTTCCGCAGCTGTCGCAGCGGACGAGCACGTCGTCCCTCCAGATCAGTCGATCTGCGCATGACTCGCCACAGTCGGGGCACGGGAAAGCGACAGCGTTCTTCGTGTCCCCGACCGGTGGGTCGAGGCGGTCGGCGATGGCCAGCAGAATCTCGACCAAGTCATCGGCGTCGATCTCCCGCGAGCGGTGCCCGTCGTCGATCGCGTTCTGAACGGCGATGGTCACTTCGCGGATGGCATTGGCCAGTTGGTGGGTGGGGGTCGGGTTCGGCATCGTCGTCTCCTACTGCTTGAGGGTGAACTGGCCCCGGTCGACCTTGGTGAACCGCGACTCGGCCCCCTTCTTTTGCAGCTCTCTGAGGATTGCGGAATACAGAGTGGCGTGCGGGGTCGCGCCGCCGGGGCTGGTCCAATATCCCTTGGTGGTCATCGCTTCGATCATCGCCTTGGTCGTCATCGGAGTTCCGACTTCCGTCAGGACCTTGACCGCTGCGTCGAGCTGGCTGAGCTTGCCATCGGGCTTCGGTGGCTTCGGTGGAACGGCGGTCCTCGCAGGTGCCGAGGGCTTGGCAGCCTTCGCTGCGGCCTTCGTCGCGGGGGCCTTCTTCGTGGTTTTCGGGTTTGTCTTCTTGGTTGGCATGGTGGCATCTCTTTCGAACAGGGGCTCAAAGGAAAGGGCCTCGACCAACACGGTCGGGGCCCAGGAAGTTTCGTGATTGCGTGAGGCTCGAAACGTGCGTGTCGAGCCGTCAGGGGCGGTGAACTCGACCAGCTGTTGCGGCTGGTCGATCCTCACCAAGGCCCGGCATTCGTTGACCATCAGCAACTTGCCGGTGATGTCGAGGTCGGGTTGGCGGAACCGGGTTCCCGGTGGGAGTTGGTTCAAGGGGCGTTTCATTGCTACGCCTTAGCAGGGGAACCCGAGGTCGCGGGACTCGTCTTCGCTGACCACCCCCATCGCGAACGCGGCGTACACCGCGTACTGGAGGGCGTCGTGCATCTGCTCCGCGTCGCCCCAATCGACCTTCGGTCGTTGAGGGATCTCGGTGGCTGCGACCTGCATCCGCGTCAGTAAGGCGGTCAAGGTCTTCGCGTGTTTCTCAGCTTCCAATCGGGCGTTCATGGTTTGGTCTCGCGTCGTGGTTTCGAAGGTCGCATCGCTGTCGCGACGTGACATGAGTTACCTCAGGTTCGGAATCACATCCACTCGACTGCGAGCCTATTTCTCAGGATTCCAGCAGGTTTTTCCATGTCCGACGAACCCCGCATCAATCCGCTGGCACTCACGCCTCCCGACGCAGCTCGCCTGCTGTCGAAGGCCGGGGGAAGACTGATCTCACTGGAGCAGATCGAGGCAGACCTGGCTGTTGGTGCTCCGTCGAATGCGGACGGCACGATCAGCCTCGTCACTTATGCGGCATGGTTGTCACAGGAGCGTGGACATGGCGTTTGATCCCCGACATCTCCGTCCCAGCGAGATGGTGCAGCTGCTCAACTCCACGCCGCTGGGCGAGGTGACGAGCGAGCGGCAGCTGTATCGCGACCGCCAGCGCGCGGGATTCCGCATCGGCGACGGCAAGCATCTCGACCTGGTGCGGTACGTGGC
>JANPCU010000321.1:0-7955 GCA_031431195.1 Planctomycetota bacterium
CACCACTCACCACTCACCACTCACCACTCACCACTCACCACTCACCACTCACCACTCACCACGACGCAACTCGGTGGGGACTGTTTTGCTCCTAGCCCGCGCGGGATTCCCGCGCGGGCTTGTTTGCGTTTTGGGCGGTGGTGTGGAATCAGCCGCAGGCGTCGCGTGATTCTCCTCTCTTCACGATTCCCTGATTCGTGCTCCATCGGTATGTTGCGGTATTGTACCTCTTCATGCCCAAGAAGGATCGTCCCACGTGAAACATGGACTCATTGCATTCGTCGTCGTGCTACTCGCGATGGCCTCGGAGGCTCGCTCTCAGACAACGGCCAAGGATTCTCCCCCAGTGTCCGCTGACCAATCGCTGACCACATTCTTCCACGACTACCTGGAAGCCGACTTCCCGCTCAGTCCACTGCGTGCCTCACGTCTGGGGGATCATCGCTTCGATCACCTACTGGATGATCTCTCGGCAGCTGCGCGGGCGAAGCGTGTGGACCTTGTGCGGCAGACGCTGAAGCGATTGCCAGAGGTAGTCGACTACTCCAAGCTCACCCGCGATGGGCAAGTCGACTTCGAGATCCTGCGAGATCGATTGCAGCTCGACCTGTGGCTCGACGAGCACGAGCAGCCGTACGAGCGCGACCCGCGAATCTGCACCGGGCTGGCGACCGACTGTGTGTACGTGCTGTTCACGCAATCGACGCTGCCGCTGGAGACCAATGTCACCAACGCCATCGCGCGCATGAAGTTCGTGCCCGCGCTCTTGGCGGCGGGGCGCGAGTCGCTGAAGAATCCGCCGCGCGTGCTGACCGAGACCACGATCCGGCAGAACCAGGGAGCGATCGCGTTCTATGAGACCGAACTACTCACTCTGGTCGGCGAGACACCTCAGAAGGAGGCGATCAAGACCGCCAGTCTGCCGGTGATTGCCGCCCTCAAGCAGCATCAAGAGTTCCTGGAGAAAGAACTCCTCCCTCGCGCGACCGGCGAGTGGCGACTTGGCAAAGATCGATTCGCCGAGAAGCTCCTGCTCGAACTCGATGCGGGCGTCACAGCGGATCAGGTGCTGGCCGAAGCTGAGGCGAACCTTGTCCAAACTCACCGCGACATGTTGCTGATCGCACGACAGCTGTGGGGGCGATACTTCCCGAAGGAGTCGCTGCCTCCCGATGACGAAGCTGGTCGCCAAATGACGATGCGCCGCGTGATCGAGGAGATCGGTCATGACCACAGCCAGCCGAACGAGTTGGCCCGCGATGCGATCGCGACGGTGACTGACCTCAAGCAGTTCATCGCTGATCGCGACATTTTGCGGCTGCCGGTGCCGGACCGCTGCCGGATCATCGAGATGCCGGAGTTCCAGCGCGGCAACAGCGTCGCGTTCCTCGACGCTGCCCCGCCGCTCGATACCTCCGCATCGAGCATCTACGCCATCAGCCCGCCGCCCAAGGACTGGGACGCCGCTCGCTCGGCATCGTACCTCGGCGAGTACAACCGTCAGATGCTCCGCATACTGACCCTCCACGAAGCCTACCCCGGCCACTACGTCCAGCTCGAATACGCCAACCGCCACCCGTCGATGATCCGCCGCATCCTCGGCTCGGGCGTCTATGCCGAGGGGTGGGCTAACTACTGCGAGCAGATGATCCTCGACCAGGGCTACGGGGCCGACGACCTACCGCTCCGCATGATGCAGCTGAAGTTCTTCCTGCGGAGCGTGGCGAACTCGATCCTCGACCACAAGATGCACTGCACCCAGATGACCGATGAGGAAGCCCTGCGGTTCCTGACCGAGGACGCCTTCCAGGGCGAGGGGGAAGCCCGCCTGAAGGTCATTCGCTCGAAGCAATCCTCCTGCCAGCTGTCGACCTACTTCGTCGGCCGCTCCGCCTTCATGCGCCTCCGCCGCGAAGTCCAGCGCGAACAAGGAGCCGAGTTCAACCTCGGGAGATACCACGAAGCAGCCCTGGAGCAGGGAACAGTCCCCGTGAAATACCTGCCGGAGTTGGTCAGGGAGCGGCTGAAGCGGGCGCGGTGAGGCGTCCGAGGTGAGACGCTCGCATCCAAAGTCCACAGCGAGCGCCGGACGTCAGTCCGCCGTGTCCGCGCGACATGGCAATACCAGGAGTGGTGAGATTGCTCTCGCTCTCAGGTCCAATTTCGATGAGCATCGAGTTGCGTAGAGCCACGTGCCGGTGTGGATCGATAGCGGGGGGTGCACGACGGACTGACGTCCGGCGCTCGCTGTCCACAGTGACGGCCACGTTTTTCCGGGCGAGAGCGTCTCGCCCCGCGAACACACTGGCGGCCCAAAGCGACCGCCAGTGCAACCCCGCCGTTCGGATTCGGAAACGAACGGATGGTGACCTTCATCCCGGAGGGATATCAGAAATTAGCCGGTGGTTGAGCGCAGCGACACCACCGGTTACGAGACCCATTACGAATTCCCTGCATCCCGGCAGGGATGCCAGAGAGATGCGAGGTTACACTGCTGCGCATTGCTGATCGCCAAGCCCCCACGGCATACTGTGCCATCCCTCCGGGATGGTGGGTTCTCGCCCTGCCCTTCTTCCGGTGGTGTCGCTGCGCTCAACCACCGGCTAATCGCTGCGACCCCTGCCGGGGTCGGTTTTGGATGTCACTCCCCGAGGCGAGCCGGGCGGCGTCAGCCCCCGGAGTCGAGGGCAGCACAGGTTGCCGCTCCGGAAACCTGTGTGCCAACGATACGGACGTTTTTCGGGGATGCGTCTCTCGACGCCAGAACCTCTTCCGGCTGCGCCGCCCCGGCAGGGGCCAAAGCGGCCCACCCTGAGATCGCCACGCCCTTCAAAGACTTAAGACGTGCCACCCGAAATGACCGAACTCTAGAGTTGTCCGCCAGGTCTTCGGACGGGTTCAGTATTCACGTCGAAGCAATTCCCAGCCGCTTTGAATTGATTGATGAGCACTTTTCGCACTTCAATTTCGTCTCGAAAGACTGTCATCCAGACAGAGAAGAAGCCTCGACTGATTGCATTCAATGCAATCGATAAAGGAGTGACCTCTCTCCGCTTGTACATCTGGAAGAGTAACGTTGCGTTGCCATACACTTCTTTTCGCTTGACATGCCTTCGATCCCGATCGCTCCAGTTCGGATGTCCAGGTACACGATCCAAACCAGTCAATTTGATGGTCTCTCGTGCCTTCTCCTGATCAATTGGAAGCAAATTCGAATTTGGGATCGGAGGCGCATCTTTCGAGTAAATGAATGCTCGAAACGAATTGTCGACATCGGGCCAAAAGTAATGATCCAATGCGATCGGCGTTTGCCATTTTGCACGATTACAGTAGGTGCAGGCCAGCAAGAAGTTGTCCCATGTCAACGCAAGGTCTGGTCGTCCGCCCTTGGCAGTCTTTGGTTGAACATGCTCGATGTCGATATCTGAAGGCAGGACATTTTCGCAGTACGAACAATAGTCTCCGATCCGGCCAATCAACGGATCACGGGCTTCCTTGTGGTCTCGGAACACCATTGGAGTCCCCTGAGGTGTCAGAGGCACATCTCCTCGGATTACGGGTCTCATTGATCCTTCCCTCCCGATAGATTGATACGATCACGTTGCACTTGAAGAAACGCGTGATACGCGGGATCGTCACTGAACGGCATGATCAACTCGTCAAGTTTATCGCTGAGCTGACGCTTTCTGTCATTGTCGGCAGCCGTGATATCATTCAGCAATCGATAGTATTCTTGTGCAGCGTGATACATCTCAAGGAACCGTTGGCTCTGCTGAGGAAGTTCCATCAGCTGGACATCCTCGGAGATGTCTTCGATACTCTTGTTGACGTATTCAGCAGCCTCCGGGTCATCCAAGTTGATCAACTTCATGCCGTCGCCTGGTGGCAATGACTGAATCACGAACGGTGAGTGAGTCGTTCCAACGAACTGAATCTTGGGGAACGCTCTCAGCAGATCGCTAATCACACGGCGTTGCCACTTGGGATGCAGATGCAGATCCACTTCATCGATCAGCACAACACCGGGAGTCTCTTCGGCAGCCTTGTCCTGTAAATGTGGATTTAAGGTCGCGCATCGAACCGCAATATCGGCCACCATCGCCAACATGCTCCGAAATCCGTCACTCAGATAGCTGAATGGAAGTGAACGGCCAGGAAGCTCGATGGTGAGCTGATCATGCTTGATGTTAAAAAACACCTTCGTTGCTTCGGGAACGCAGCTCAATATTGCTCGGCGACAGGCTTCGAGTGTGCTATTTGGCTGGCCTTCCTGAATCGCGGAGATCTCTTGAGTCTTGAACCATTCGAGCAATCGTTTGACATCGGAAGCAGGCTCCAGACAGTCGAGGTATCCCATAAACCGAGTGTCCGGTTTGAGAGTCTTGATCTCTCGCTGGCGCTTCTGAACCCACAATCGGCCCGTGCCGTAAAAAGAGAGAACTGGAAGCAAGGCTCCGGTACCAGATTTCACCTTTTCTTTCAGTTCATTCGCGACTTTCTCAATCAGTGTTGCCACTTGGCGGGTCGTTCGCCCCTCTTCACTTCTCAATTCTCGCTGCCAGATGATTTCCTTGCCGTCAACAACCCCGGAACAACTCACCTGAACAGGAAACTGTCGTTCTGAAGTTGGAGAGTTCCCCAGTTGAAAGAACTCCAGTCGTGCTTCTTCGCGATCAATGCTTCGTGCCTCAGCCGGTGAAGGGAAGCCGAGAAACAACGCTCCCACACCGACCGCCATACCGTTGAGCAACGTTGTTTTACCTGTTGCATTGTCCCCAACGATCAGATTAAAACGAGGAGCGAGTTCAAGTAGCCGCTCCTTGAAACAGTTGAAGTTCTGCAATCGAATTTTGTCGAGTCTCATCAGTCTCTCGTGTCTCTCGGCTCACAGCGTGAATGGTTCAAACATGGCCATTTGTTCTTCTCCGTGAGTAGGCCAATCGCTCCAGTCTCTACAACCAGAGATGCAAGGGAGACGGAAGTTAGTTCACGAGCGGCGTGTCGTGCAAGAACCTCATCAGGATGTGCCTTTCCAATGGAGAATACTGATGTGTTGCTCATGTCGAGGCAAGCTCACCCACCTCAGTGATTGAACAAAAACTCCCGGCTGCTGAAGACGGCCCAGAAGAGGTCTTCGATGGATTCGCGGGCTTGATCGGGGGGGGTGTCGGTGAGGATTTTGGTGAGGTTCGCCCGCTCGTCGGGAGACGGGTAGCGCGAGAGGCCGGCGAGGTAGACTTCGTCGATGAGGGCGGTGTCGGACATCCCTTGTTTGCGGAGTTCAAGCAGCTGGGTCACTCGTCCGGTGGCGGATTTGAGTTTGAGGTTGATGGTGTCGCCGTTGGAGAGGTGCAGGGCCTGGACCATGCTCGGCTCGTCGGAGCGTTCGCATTCACAAGTGATGCGGCGCTGGTTGCGGCCGAACTTTTGCAGGAACTGGGAGTCGACGGCGGAGTCGTACAGCTGGATCGCGCGGGTGCCGGTGGGGTAGAACTTGGTGTCCTGGAAGTCGGCTCCCACGAAGGCGATGCGGGTGAACTCGCTGGGCGCAGCTGCGACTTGCGAGACGCCGTCGAGCAGCACCTCGGCCATCAGGCGTCTCGGGTAGTAGCGGCTGTAGAAGCGTTGCTCTGTTTTGTTACCGGGCAGGGCTTCGCTCGTACGCTGGTAGGCCTCGGATGTGAGGATCGACCGCATCAGCACCTTGAGATCGAACTTGGCGTCGACCAGTGACTTCGCAGCTGCGGTGAGCAGTTCTTCGTTGCTCGAGGGGTTCGACACGCGGAGGTCGTCGACCGACTCGACCAGGCCGACGCCGAAGTACGCCTTCCAGACGCGGTTGGTAATCGAGCGCGCGAAGTACGGGTTCTCCGGCGCGGTCATCCACTTGGCGAGTTCGACGCGGCGGTCATTCGGGTCATCAATCGCCAGCGGTGTGCCATCCAGCGGAGTCGGCGGTTGCGGCTTGCCGGTACGCGGTTGAACCAGGTCGCCGGTGTTGGAGACATACAGCGTGCGGTTGCCGTCTCCGCTGCGCGGCTCGCCGCCCCAGCCTTTGGCCTTCACTCGCGAGAACATGTTGGCCATCGCGTAATACTGGTCGTTAGTCCATTTTTCCAGCGGGTGGTTGTGGCACTTCGCACAGCCGATCGAGAGGCCGAGGAAGGCCTGGCAGGCGTTCTCGGTCATGTCCTCGGGCGACTGGTTGATGGCGTAGAAGTTGGTGGCCCCGTTCTCGAAGCTGCCACCGGTGGCGGTGAGGACCTCGCGAACGACTTGGTCCCACGGAGTGTTGGCTGCGACGTGACCCTTGAGCCAGGTGTAGTACGACTTGACCGCTTCGGGCCGCAGCAGGTTGCCGTTAATCATCAGCACGTCCGACCAGCGGTAGGTCCAGTAGTCGACGAACTCGGGCCGGGCCAGCAGCTTGTCGACGAGCTTCTCGCGCTTGTCGGCGGCGGTGTCGACGAGGAAGTCGCGGACTTCATCAGCAGTCGGCAGCGTTCCAATCGTGTCGAGGGACGCGCGGCGGATGAAATCGTGATCGGTACAAACCGGCGATGGTGGCAGGTTCAGAGCCTGCAGCTGGCGGTTGACTTGCTCGTCGATGAAATTGCGAGGCTTGAGGGCGGCGAAGATCGCGGGGTCGACTTCGTTCGGGTAGGGCGAAGTGATCCGCGCGATGGCGATCTTGCTGGAGTACCACGCGCTGATTGCTCCTTCGCCCGGACCGACGACGGTCACCAGACCCGCTCCATCAATGCGAGCGACGGCTTCGTTCGCGCTGGTCCACTTGACCCAGCGCGTCACGTCGCTGGAGTGTCCATCGGTGAAGTGAGCGCGGACGATCAACTGGACTTGCTCGTCCTTGGCCAGGCGGCTGCGACCGGGGAGGATTTCGAGGCGGTCAGCGATGGGGTCGTTGTCGTTGGGGGCGACCGCTCCCTGGGCGATCCATTCGGAGAGGATGCGGTACTCGGGGGAGTCGGTCTCGAAGCGAAGGCCGCCCTTGTGCGCGATGGCTCCTGAAGGTTTCGCAATGAACAGGCTTCGACCGGGAGCAGCGAGCTCGATGCGTCGACCGTGATCTTGCTTCACTGTGTTGAAGTGATCGGCGACCGGGTTGTAGCCGTTCAGGGAGAGGCGGAATCCTCCCTTGCCCGCCAGCGCTCCATGACACGCCCCGGTGTTGCAGCCGCTCTTAGCCAGTACCGGCAGCACATCGTTGCGGAAGTTCCAGCTGTGGGGCAGAGCGGACCCGGCGACCGTGACCTTGGTCGTGGCCGACTGGTCGCCGACCCTGGCGGTGATCGTGGCTGTGCCATCGGCCACCGGTTGGACCTCCCCGGATACGGTGACCAGAGCGATCTCGGGGTGGTCACTGGTGAAGGTCACGCCCGTAGCGACCTGCGAGGTAAGCGTGTCGCCCTGAGCCCGCTGGACAACCAGCCGCTGACGAGCCTCGGGACCGGTGAGAGTACACTCACTGGGAAGGACGTGGAGGTCTTGGGCGACACCGACCTGACTCCCCACTCCGAGGAGAGCGATCAACCAGCAACCGAGTGAGAGACAGGGACGCATCAAGAGGGCACTCCGGGAGTTGTCTGGGTCGGACTGGCGACGTACGGAGTAGAACGGAATTCATTCCGTTCTCTCGGCTCGCAGGAACGGAATGAATTCCATTCTACGATCGACGCATCAGACTCCGTCGACCCATCAGAGTATCAAAACGGAAGGTCGATGAGGAATGAACTGCTGCGATTCCCGAGGGGTGTGGTGTAGGCGTCTCAATCGTCGGTGGATCGTGAGGTCGCCAGGACATCGATCCCAACGGGGTCTCGCCACCTAGCCCAGGGTCGGCCGCGCAGCGGAAGACCCTGGGTTGATGAGCCGGAATTCCGATCAACCCCCAACGGGGTTGCGTCCCACATCTGGCGCAACCCCGTTGGGGTTGG
>JANPCU010000322.1:0-3367 GCA_031431195.1 Planctomycetota bacterium
TCGATGTACGCCTTCTGATCGGCATACTTCTGCTTCGCTTGGGTCGATTGTGCGGACCGTTGTGTCTCGATCTCGACGAGGCGGTCCTGATGCGCCTTTTGATATCGGGCCAGAGCCTGCTCGCGCTGGCGGTTGTATTGCTCCTGCTGCTTCTGAAATTCCTTGTCGGCGTCGATCAGCTCCTTGTCGGCCACTTGCGACCAGCGACCGAAGAACCACTCCAGTTCCGCCACCGAGGATTGCAGCTGGGTGAACGCATCCGCCGCCTGAGAACTGGCCAGGACGTAGAGAATCCCCGTCAGGATCAGTGAGACTCCCGCCCCGACAGCTGCGGAGATTCCGAACCAAGTCGGCGTGTCGCGGCCCGCAGGTTGTCCCAGCGGCTGCGGTGGCATGAACAAAAAGAACACCGCCCCCGCGATGGCCACGACCAGCAGAAACACCACCAATGACCGAAACCCGAGAAACAACTGGGGCAGTAGTAAGCCCCGCGCGGCTCGCAATTCCGCGCGGCCTCGCTCGTGGACCGATTGCAGTGTCTCGGCGAGCTTGTCGAGTTGTTTGGGAGCTTGCGTCGGCTCGAAATGGGGTTCTCGCTCCCAGCTGCGTTCTTCGGCGAACTTCTGACTGTCGGCCTTCAGACCACTGACCATCAAGGTCAGTTCTTCGCGTGACTTCTGGAGGGAGAACTGTGTCCGCTCGAACACGCGACGCGGGCTGTCGTCAGCCGTGTCGTCGAGGAGAGAGTTCGCGACCCAGGAGCTGTCTTGGAACTTCGACTCGACCTCATCGCGTTCGGTCGTTCGAGCCCGCTCGATCTCACCACTTTCGGACTGATGTTCGCCTTGCAGGTCGGTCAACTGGTCGTCGACTTCCAAGTTGATCTGCGAGGCGGCGAGTTGTTGCTGCTCGTTGACCGAATCGATCCAGCCTTGGTACTGGTCGATGACCAGCTTCAAGGCCGCTGCGAGGGACTTCTCAGTCTCGCTGGCCCCTTGCAGGAACCGGGCGGCGTAGTCAGCCTCTTGCTCCACACGCTGATCGATGGCGGACTGCAACTGAATCAGCGGGGTCTGCAGGCGTTGTGACATGGTGGGTCGATTCATGGAGAGGGCGCGCGTCGAGGGGATGGAGGAATATCCCCAGAGGTGAGTACGAACGGCGACCACTCCCGAAGAGTATACTTTTGCGGCTCAGTCAGAGACATCCCGGCGAGCCTCGGCGTCGATACCGTGAGTGCGTCTGGAAAATCGGTACGACAGACAATCCTGTCTGTCGCAGGCTCTCACAGGCTACGTTTTCTCTGTCATCGTCGGGCAGGCCAGATTGCCGACCCAACAGACCGAGTTTTCTGATGCACACACGCTGATACCCTGAGAAGGAATGGCCGCGAAAAACCCAAAGAGACGCAAAAGGAGGAGATCCTCGTTTTGCGTTCCCAGAGTTTCTTGCGTCTATACTTCGCGCGGGGAGACATGAGACATTTCGTAGGACGGACGTCTCTATCTGGCCCGCGTGAAGTCGAACACTCTTCGACAACACATCTCTCCCTCTGGAGCGACATCGCTGACCGTCGCTCACGTCGGTCCGGCCAGCAGCGAACTGAGGTGCAGTGTCTGGCGACTGAAGGCGGTGTTGATCGTCGGTTGGCGCGCGGGGACGGGCAAGAGTGCCCATCCTACGGACTCGCCAGCCAGCAGTCGGCGCGGTGCAGGACCGAGGCCACCAGTACGCCATCCACGCCCGCCTGTTCCAGCTGTCGCAGGTCGTCGGCGTGCCGCACTCCGCCGCCGGTGATGATCTCGATCTCCGGACCATGCGTGGCTCGAATTCGCTGACAGAGCGGGATCGTCGGCACTCCGGCTTCCGCTCCCACCCCCGCGAGATCGAGGACGATTAACCGCCGGACGCCACAGTTGAGGGCCACCTCGACAATGCCAGCTGCATCGCTGCTCCAGACCGAGGAACCCAGAGGCACGCCCCCTTTCAGGTCGAGCGAGAACACGATCCGCTCGGCAGACACCGCCTCGACAATACCTCGCAAGAGGTCGGGCGAATGGCATGACTCGAGTCCCACGATCACCCGCTCGACACCAGTCTCCAACACCCTTTGAGCCTGCTCCACATCTCCCACCCCAGCATCCACGAGCAGCCGAAACCCATCGTCTCGCAGCTGTCGATAGACCGAGTGCCCTGCCCTCTCGTGCATGATCGCATCGAGATCCGCGACGTAGACTTCGTCGAATCCGTAGCGGTGCCGTATCGCGCGGGCCACCTCCAGTGGCTCGACGGAATCGGTCAGGCAGCTCTGGATCGGTCGATACAACTCCCGCCGCCCCGCCACGCCGCGGACCACCACGCTGTTTAGGATGTCAAGAACCGGGATCAGTCGCACGAGGGGCTCATCGGGAATAGAGAACAGACGGGCACGTAGGAAACGTGCCCCACGGCCAGCAGAATGGAATTCGCCCTGCTTTATTGGCAGAATAGTCTCTCTTGTCAAACTCATCCGTCTTCCCTGAATCGGTGGTCCCATGCGTCTTGTTGCGTTCTCCCTGCTCGCCGCCCTGCTCTGCTGCACCGGCCCATCCTCCTTCGCCGAAGATGCGGCTAAGAAAGAAGAGTGGGTTCAGCTGTTCAACGGCAAGGACTTGACCGGTTGGAAGCCGAAAATTCGCTACCACGAGTTGGGTGACAACTACGCGAACACCTTCCGGGTGGCGGACGGTCTGCTCCAGGTCCGGTACGACGGGTACAAGGACGGGTTCAAGGAGACGTTCGGTCATCTGTTCTATGAGCAGGAGTTCTCGCACTACATCCTGCGCGTCGAGTACCGCTTCATCGGCGACCAGTGTCCGGGCGGCCCCGGCTGGGCGATTCGCAACAGCGGGATGATGCTGCACGGGGAAGACCCGGCGGGCATGGCCAAGGACCAGGACTTCCCGGCGTCGATCGAGGTCCAGATCCTCGGCGGCAACGGCAAGGACAACCGCACTACGATGAACCTCTGCACGCCGGGAACCAATGTGGTGATGGATGGCAAGCTGTTCCTGCCGCACTGCACGAGTTCGAAGTCCAAGACCTACCACGGGGAGCAGTGGGTCGTCACCGAGACCGAAGTTCGCGGCAGCCAGGTCATGCGTCACAAGGTCGACGGCGAGGTGGTTCTGGAATACACCGAGCCACAACTCGACGACCGCGACGGCCATGCCAAGGAGCTGGCCAAGAAGAACGGCGGGCTGCTGCTGGACCACGGTACGATCTCGCTCCAATCGGAAAGCCATCCGATCGATTTCCGCAAGGTGGAGATTCTGGTGCTCGATCCGAAGTAAACTCCACTCATTGATGAAAGCCCAGTGGTTGCAAC
>JANPCU010000323.1:0-23680 GCA_031431195.1 Planctomycetota bacterium
GTCGCCACCGAAGCGAACATGATCCACCCGTTGCAGAAGATCGCCCCGTGGCACGAGTACATCCCGGTCCCCGGCATCATGACCGACACCGGCGAAACGTGTGCCTGCAACCGCTGCCCCCACATGGCCCTCAACACCTTGGCCAAGGTCCGGGATTGCCTCCGCGATGGGAAGCCCGAGATCACCTGGCAACCGTACTTCGAGCGAGCGCGGTTCGTGCTGGACCGGAGTTTGCTCAAGTAAATTTACTGTTGGAGTTCAGCCTTTAGGCAACCGCAGCCGCATTCGGAGATCGGGTGGTGTAGCACTCGCTATCCTTACCCACAGTTCAGTGGTCTTTGGGGCGTGCAGAAGCGAGGAATCCACTGTACAGCCTCTTACGAAGCACCAAGGCTCAGTTCAACGATTTCCGAATTCTTCCCGACTCACCTTCGGATTCCTCTTTACGTCCTGATTTTCGCGGATGAGAATCACTTGAGTTGGCCACGACTACTCGTGTTCGCCCGGAGACTTGAGCATGCCTGTCACGAATTATATCTACGATCCCGTGACCGAAGCCCTCCTGATGGAGACAGACGGCGACGGGAACATGACAGCTTGGTACACGCAAGAGCCGGTGAAGTACGGGGATGTCATCGCCCAACACCGGATCGACCCTGCAACGGGCGTTGGCAAGTCGTACTACTACCACCCTGACGCGCTCGGCTCGACCCGCGAGTTGACCGATGAGAATGGGGACGTGGTTGCCACCTACAACTACGACGCCTTCGGCAACACGATCGCCTCGACCGGCACCGTCGAGAACCCCTTCCGCTTCACCGGCAACGTCGGCTACTACTGGGACGAGGAACTCCAAGCCTACCACATCCGCGCGAGAAACTACCAACCCACCACCGGGAGATGGACCAGCCAAGACCCAATCGGGTTCGCGGGGGGGATCAACCTCTATGGGGCATACTTTATTCCAAATGCGACGGATCCAAGTGGCATGCTACTTGGCTATGGGTACGGTAACTTCTGCGGGTTTAGTCGCCGCGCTAGCTGTCCACCAGGAACGAGCGTAAAGAAGCCTATTGATGCAGTTGATGCGGCTTGCGAGCGCCATGATTGCTGCCTTGAACGATGGTATCATTGTTGGAAGTTGACCTCTTGTGACGCCAAGCTGTGTAGTGAGGTATTTGATGCCTACGATTTTGGCTGTGCGCAGAGCTATCCAGGGGATAAGAAGAAACAAGATGCATGCAAAGATGCCGCAAGCAAGATTGGCGCAGTGTTCTGCTGGTTTGTTGCACCTGGAGTTCATCTATACCCTGACGGAAATCCAAGTCCGATGATGTGATTATATGCAATCCCCACTTTCTATCCCTGTCGCACTGGAGCATTGGAGCATTGCGGAATTGAAGCCCACATCAGATCTCATGACTATCTCTGCGCTTGCAACTATCCTGATTACTACACTCATGAGTGTAAAACTGATCATTGAGGCATTCTTTAGTCCAGGAGTGATTCCAGCGCTGTGCGTGGTCTTGATTATCGACATGATTGCCGTTTGGTATTTGTTTAGGACCGGCCGCTAGTGACGGAATGACTTCCGACATAAGCACAAGGTGCAGTTATACGTCTGGTTCAGTTTGCGGCATCTGAGCAACGGTGCCGGATGAGGTTCTTGCCGTGTGAGTCGGGGTGGCCCAGGCATCGCTTTGGATGTCTGGGTGACGCGGGAACAAGAGGATTAAAAAGTGAGTCGGACTACCGTAACCACCGGTTGTTTCATAACCCAGACGCACAATGCAGCGTCTGGACTACCCCGCCTCCCTGGCATCGAGAGCATCGACTTGATGTCGGGTACACTAAAAGCCCACCGTCAAGTTGGATCGCGGGCGGAAGGATATCAGCCCCCGCGCGGTTGTTGCAGACTCGCCCTCGGGGCAATGACTCCCCATAATTCGGTTCACTGCTATGGGATGCCTGACTCCCCGTCGCGTCCGCTCTGTTCTCGAAAGTCTTTTGCCCGATGAATCCCTCTGTTGAAATCGATGGAGTTCGACTCCACCTCTCACGCCCCGACACTTCCAGCGGGGACTGGATTGGCCAGCGCGAAGTGTTGAAGCAGCTGTTGGCGTGCTGGCTGGTCGTGGACGCGCGGGACTTGCCGCTGGCTCCACGCTTGATCGGGACGCCGGGGATCGGCAAGACGACGCTGGCGATTGCAGCTGCGCATGCGCGGAAGCAGGAGCTGTATATTTATCAGTGTACGGCGGACACGCGGCCCGAGGATTTGCTGGTGACGCCGGTCTTGGCCGAGAGTGGCAAGATCCAATACCAAGCCAGCCCGCTGGTGACGGCGATGCTACGCGGCGGTGTGTGTGTCCTCGATGAGGGGAACCGCATGAACGAGAAGTCGTGGGCCAGTCTGGCTCCGCTGCTCGATCATCGCCGGTACGTCGAGTCGATCGTGGCGGGAATCACGATTCATGCGCATGCCAACTTCCGCTGTGCCGTGACGATGAACGAAGATGATTCGACGTATGAGATCCCGGACTACATCCTCAGTCGCATTCAACCGACGTTGACCTTGGGCCATCCGGCGCGGCAGGACGAGCTGGCGATTTTGAAGTACCACATCCCGTTTGCGGATGACGAGATGCTCGATTTGACGGTCGATTTCCTTCAGAACTCGCACGAGTTGAAGCTCGATTTCTCGACACGCGATGGGATCAACGTGTTGCGGTATGCACTCAAGCGGATCGCATCCGAGCCGACTCACCCGCTGGCCAAGGATGCGGCGTGGCGAGAATCGCTGAAGGCGTGTCTCGGCGAAGATGCCTTCGATCTGCACTCGATGGCCGAACGCAAGAGTCAGGCGCTGGGCGGCAACGCGGTCCCGATGGGCCTCGGCGATTTCTTCTTTGACCCGAATAACCCGCTGCATCCCGACTTCGATGAAGATGACGAAGATGATGACATCGGGGACGAAGATGATGAGGTGTAATTCGAGAGGATCGCGACGATGATTCTAGAAGTGCTCGGACTGAACAGGAACTAGTCCGAAACAACCTCCCGAAAGTTCTGAAGAGAACTCACCGCGGAGGACACAGAGGCCCGAGTGATCTCCTAAATTCCACTCTGCGAACTTTCGTGTCCTCTGCGGTGAATTCCGGGAACTTCTATCGAGCCAGTTCCTCAGAAACCCACACTCGACTCCGGAAGTATCTTGATGCCGACATCCGACCCGCAGGCGATCGACTTCCTCCCAGGCATCCAGCTCGACCTCGGACGTGAGGCCCGCTGTGGATATCCCGAGGTGATCTACGGACCGGGTAAGTCGATCGAGAACGCGATCGAGGCGTTCGAACACTTGTCTCAAAACGGTCAGTCGGCGTTCATCACACGCACCTCGGACGAGCAAGCTGCGGCGATTTGCCAGCGATTCCCCCGCGCGATCTCGAATTCCCTCGCGAAGACTGTCCGCCTGCCCCCGACCGGTGAGGAAACGCCACTCGCTGGGCGGGCGTGGGTCGTGACTGCGGGCACCAGCGACCGACCCGTCGCCGAAGAGGCCTTGGAGACCCTGCGGTGGATGCGGGTCGAGTGCGACCTCATCACCGATATCGGGGTCGCCGGGCCGCAGCGACTGCTCCAGCAGGTGCCGCGTCTGCAACAAGCGGACGCACTCGTCGTCGTCGCCGGGATGGAGGGAGCCCTCCCCTCCGTCATCGGCGGCTGGGTCAGCTGCCCCGTGTTTGCGGTGCCGACCAGCGTGGGCTACGGGGCCTCGTTTCAGGGACTGGCCGCCCTACTCGGAATGCTTAACAGCTGCGCGGCGAACATCGCGGTCGTGAATATCGACGCGGGGTTCAAGGCGGGCTACATGGCTGGTCTAGTCGCACGACGTACGCGGCGCGATCACTCGTCGGTCAGCGGGGGGGCCGGGGGCTGATCGTCTTGGACGCGGGAAGCCGCCTCCACTCCGGGCACTTCGCGGGCACGCTGGAACCCGGTCAAATCAGGCTGCCACTCGCCAAGCGATTTGGAATCGCTGGAGACGACCTGATATTGAAACTGGTGGTAGGTCTCTTTGGAACCGGCAATATCAATCATGCGCGTAGCCCGGGTTCGAAAGCTGGCGGGATCGATCACCACTTGAGCCGAGGTATACAGGCCCGCATCCGGACCATCGACCGGCGTGCCTCGCAAGACTATGGCCGTCTGGTTGTCGGCCACTAGATCCCATTCGTAGTGGGACAGGATCTCCTTTTCGACGAGTCCGACCACCAGCGGCAATGCGCTCTGCGGAGCGATCAGCGTCTGCCACGTCGCGTCGAAGGATCCCGCTCCCAACACTTCACGAGGCGTCCCCGGATGCGCATGAACTTCGTAGCTCCGGGCCGTGAGATCGACTTGGATCAGCTCACGACCGTTCCAGACGAGCATCAGATCCGCGCCCGATAAACGCACATAGCTCTGCCCATTCAGACCGATCCGGGCACCCGCAGTGGTCCCCGGGATCGGGCTGGCCACGGACTTGTACATCCCCTGAAACGGAGCATTGAACACGAACTCCCCGGTCGTGTGGGTCTCGACTTCAATCACCGAGTCGTAGTCGACTCGCTGGAAACTCGTTCGCACGGCCTTCGCAGATTTCGACGCGGCCACCCAGCGGGAGATCACTTCACGAATCCGTGCATGCCCAGGATTCACGAGGCTGGCTTCCGCAGTGGGATTATACGAAACCCGCACGATGCTGCTCTCGGTCGAGACCGACTCGCGACTGGCCACCTGGGCGATCTCAGCTCGTGCCAGATCACGGACCGACTTGTGCAGCTGTCCAATCACCACGGATTGAGGCAGTCCATCCGAATCGATGGAGATCCGTACACCCGGCGAAAATTGCCGCTCGGCAGAATCGGTGGGCACGGCTTCCAGTTCGGAGTCACTGAGGATCGACCAGGTAAAACGCTGGAGTAGACAGTCCTCTCGCACCGGCCCCAGGAATGGCTGAAGCGTCCGCACGAACAGGCCCTCACGTGTGCGGGTCAGGCTCGTCGTTTCCCAGTGCTGGAGCACCGAAACGACCTGCGGGTCAGGCTCTGCGGCTCTCGTCGGAGCAGTAGCCAGCAGCCCGCAGGCGAGAATTCCCATTAACGTCCCGAGTCGTCGATCCATGACGAGTAGTTTCCCGCGAGGTGAACACCGCGACCCCGAGGCAGGCCGGGCTGTGTCTCGGGTGGAGTGTTAGCAAATCCCGGCGAGAGGAGAAAGGGGAGTTCGGTCACCGATCCAGCAACCCGACGCGTCCGCGAGGGAGTGCGTCTCTCGAATTCTTCCGAGAGCTGTCCCTCAGGAGAAACCCTGGTCACTCACCTCTCAGGTAATCGGGCAGATTTCGCATCAATGAGAACGCGGAAGGAGTCTGGTCGCGATTGTACGCAGAAACCCTCGGCTTCAAGCAGCTCTTGCTCCGCACCGAGGCACGGCTGCCCCAGCCCGTGTTTTCCCTCTTTGTCCAGTCCTTGTCCCGCCCGGGACACTCGACGAGTATCGCCTGTGCGATCCGGTAACCTGGCCGACTTTCACTCATCACCATTGATCTGCCAACCCTTCGACACACTGGACAGATCAACCCCGGAAGTGAATACTCTGATTAGCAATTTTCGGAACAGGTGATGATTAGCTCCCCAGACAGTTCGACCAGAAGGCTTGGCCATGTTTTGCAGTATCCGACAGCTCAGTCACAGACTCATTATAGTGATGTTGCTCCCGACGTTCTTGTGCGTTGTGCTTTCGTCAGCTGGCCCCTCGGAGGCGCGCGCCGCAGAGATCAAGGAGGCGAACGAGGCTCTACGGGACCAGGACTATCCGAAAGCGATTGAGATTCTGGATGCTCATTTGGCCGAGCATGCCGACGACCCGCGTGCCCTGGTCCTGCGGGGACGGGCACACCTGGGGATGTATGCATACGACAAGGCTCTGGCTGATTTGAATCGTGCCATCGAGTTGCAGCCCGCGAAGAACGGCAGAGACCTGGCCAGTCGCGGACGGACTTATCTGGCGATGCGAGAGTACGACAAGGCCCTGCCCGATCTCAATCAAGCCATTGAGCTCAATCCGCGTGATGCGGAACTCTATTATGACCGTGGCACCCTCTATGCCGAACAGGAGGACGACGAGGCGGCGTTTACCGAGTTCCATAAGGCCTTGGAACTCGACCCCGAGTGCGTTAAGGCCTACATTGGTCGTGGCTACTCGCAGTGGCGAAAAGGCATTAAATTTAAATCCGTTGAATTTAAACAGGGCGAGACAGTCTATCAGGGCTTCGAGTTTGAGTCGGTCGTGAACCGCGAACTGGTCGATCAAGCGCTGTCTGATTTCGACAGAGCGATCGAGCGCGATCCCAACAGCGGATACGCCTATCAACTCCGATCGGGAATTTATTTCTCCTTGATGGATTGGCCGAGGTACATCGCAGATATGAAAGAGTTGGTTCGCATTTTTCCGAATGATCATGTCGTGGCCAGCCAATTGGCCTGGCTTCTCGCGACGATCGATGACGATGCCTTGCGCGATGGCAAGCTGGCTGTTGAATTGGCAGAAAAGGCGTGTGAGTTATCGAAGCACGAGAGCCCGTTCGAACTGGAAACGCTGGCCGCCGCCCTCGCCGCCGAACGCAAATTCAAGCGAGCGATCGAAATCCATGAGCAGGCGATCGCCAAGTTGGGCACCGCGTCGCCGCAAGTCAAAGAAGCTTGCGAGCAGCGAATCGCTCAGTATCGCCAGAAGACTCCCCTTCGACTGAAGCCCTCGAATACGAGCAACTGGCAGAATGCATCACCCGAGGAAATTGTCCGTCCGCTCAGCGCAAGGAAGCGTAAGCGTTCAGTCGATCTCACCGATTCGGAGCAGCAGCTGTTCCGGTCCCTGAATGTTGTGCGTAAAGAAAAAGGATTGAAGGCCCTGACCATCCATCCGGACTTGGTCAATATGTGTCGCGACCATGCTCGTGAGATGCGGAAACGCGGTGAAGTCGTGGATGCCTTTGACGGTCGGCAGCCCGGCGACATGATCCGGGGGACCGGAGTCACTCCGGGGGCGTGGGGAATCACGTCTGGCCAAGCTGCGACAACCGGCGACCTGCTCAAGGAGTGGAAGGACTCAACGATCGCGGAGGCCAATCTCCTGCATGCTGCAGTCAATCAGGTGGGAATCGGAACCGCCGTCAACGAAGAGGGCCAGATCTACGCCTACGCTGCATATGTGGAGATTAGATAGGTCAGGCTATGCTTGAGCGATCAAGTGAAACCTGACCGACTTCGCTGACTTACCTCTCAAGCTCGTGGGCTGAGAATCAGTATCGCTTCGCAATACTTCTCGCGGGGAGAACTGAGACATTTCGTAGGACGGATGTCCTCGTCCGTCCGTGAGGAAAGCCTCGCCGAGCGACGGACGAGGACGTCCGTCGTACGTCTCTATCCGCCCCGCGTGAAGTCTAACGCACAAGCCCCCGTGTTGCTCTGTGACCCTGCCTTCCCGAAGGCCAGCCCTCCCGAACAGACGGACTCCACACAGGGGCTGGCTGCCCTGGCTCCATGGAATCGAGAATCGCTGGCAGCTTGGCATCGGGTGTTTTTGCGGGGGACGACCGAACCGGTTGTTCCCAAAACGGATTCATCGCCCCCAGCGACCACAGGTTCAACATCGGGTACGGGGACACCGGCGAGTCCTCCAAGAGCGCGACCAACGCCTCGGCATCCACCGATAACCCGACTCCGTCCATGCCTGCATCTCAACAGAGATCGGCGTCCCGATCACGAGCAATCCCAAAAGAATGGGACGGCTACGATACGACGGATGACCACAGGCGTTTTACTCAAGAAGGTCCAGCGTCAGCCACAGGCTCGGGTCGCCGTCGAAGGGGAACTCGGGCGTGAGTGCCAGCGGGTGAGTGCCGAGTTGCTTGTCTCGCAGTTGGGCGAAGAAGCCGATGCGGGGCTGGGCGGTGGGGTCGAAGCCGGTCAGGGTTTTGGCAGGAATCCAGACAGCGAGGCGGTAGCCGGTTTTGGAATGCTCGGAGTCGGCAAGGAAGTCGTCACTCTCGGCCAGCTTGGCGTCTTGACTGGCTCGTGGAACGAGGGTCGCGACCCGATTCGCCGCCTCCACTGGGCAGCACACACAGACAGTGGCAGAACCGCGTCGCGCGGTGGACGTTCTGTGCGCAGCCGTCAGGCGAGCGGCCAGACCTCGCGTCCCAAAAGACTTCGGAAGTCTCGCGGGTCGGTTTTCATGGGCCGTTCGCCGAAAGGCTCTCCTAATCTGTGAGCATCTGTGAAATCTGTGTCCCCGACCTCACCGTCGATCGTCCGTCACCGACAAGGAAAATCCTCACACTGGATGTGGGTGATGTGGCTGTGTATCGAGGTCATTCCCCGGCTGTGCAATGTGCGTCTCGCGCTCGGTTCCCCCCCAAGAACCCGGTTCCGATACGCCCCCCTGAAATTCTCACAGCCTCTCCACGACTCGCATTTCGACTGCTCAAGCACCGCTCACTCTTTGCTCAAAAGACTGTCCAGCGGGAGGCATCTCAGTCGCGGAGCGACGTGAACTACGGGCGATTCGCCGACGTGCCCACCCCTAGCCCAGCGCGTACGCAGGACAACCGGGCTGCGATGTGGTTGACGGTGACCAAGCGGTGTTGAGGATTTTTGTTCGTCTTTTTGCACTGGTCACGGGCACGTAGAAAACGTGCCCCACGGGGAACGTCGATCGTGCTCACAACAGTGCTGTCATCCACCTACCGCGACTCGATGAACTTCAGCAACCGGTCAAATTCGGGCGACTTGACGAACTCGGCATAATTCGACTGAGTGCGAATCGCTTGGGGATCGAGTACCACAGCAAAATCGGTCGTCAATCGCTGCAGAGTTTTCCGGACTGTGACGTATTCCTTTTGGCTTAATGCAATCGCCACCAAGGTCCAGTGGGCGTTCAAGAAATCTGGCTCGCGCTCGATGGCTTTGTCGACCGAAGCTCGGGCCTGTTTCAGGTTTCCCAGTTGCCACTGCAAATCCCCAATCATAGTCAGCATATAGGCTTCATCCCCGGTACTTTTCCGGAATCGCTCCGCCGACAGCAGAGCCTGGTCCGGTTGCTTTTTGAGAGCGAAGTAGTCGATCGACAGCATGTCCACCGCCGGATCATGGGGATAGATCCTTCGGTAACGGGCGATCGTCGATTCCATCTTGTCATTGTCCCCCAATGCCTGTGCCGCTTGCAGTTCCTGCAACAGGCAGAGCTTTTCGTTGCGGACTTCCTCGGGAAGTCGGGACACAATTCCGGCCACCTCTTCGGGATGGCCTGCTTGAACGGCCTTCGTGATGGCCTGGAGATCCCCCAGATGCTTGATCAAGGCACTCTCTTGGGCGGTCAATCGTTCCAAGATGCCGCGATTCTCATTCGCCACCAGTGGGATCAGAAACCGCCTCATGATCTGTGAGAAATCCTCACCAGCCAAGGCGATCTTGAAGTCGACAGCGATCACCTGTCCGCCCACTTCATGAATCAGGAAGTCATGAAAATTCACCCCCCCAGAAGCGGGGAGCAGGCGAATCTTGACTCGCGTCCCCTCGGCGTCGGTATAGGCTCGGATGAATTTGTACGAGCCACCTAACTCGACTTGCTTTCGAATCTGACCAAACAACCCCTCGGGAGCCCCGGCACTCTTTGCGACCCCTTTCCCAAAGCCGGTCTTCATTCCGACGGGCACATCCAGACCTGCAGCGCTACGGTCGATCAGAGCTGTCCAGTCCAGTAAGTCTTGTGTGCCCTCACCGGCCTCGACGGCCGCGATCAACGCATGGGCGAACTTGATCGCCTGCTGCTCGTCCACGGCAGGCAGGCCTTTCCCGGCCACCGGAGTGTCTGGCTCCTCCGCGAGAGCCAGGGCGGGGCAAATCGCCCACCCAGTCCAACAGAACATCGCCGCCACGCAGACTGTCTTGATGGTCATTGTCTCTCTCGCCTCAAGAAACGGGAAATGCTCGCTCAGATGTCGTAATACATCGCAAACTCCCAGGGGTGCGGGCGTTCGCGGATGGCCTGGATCTCGTGGGTCTGCTTGTAGGCAATCCACGCATCGATCACGTCTTCGGTGAAGACATCCCCTCGCAAGAGGAAGTCGCGATCTTCGCGCAGAGCGGCCAGCGACTCCTCTAGTGAGGTCGGCACGCTGGCGTACCCCTTGAGTTCCTCGGGCGACAGGCCGTAAATGTCCGTGTCGAGCGGCTGGCCCGGCTCGAGCCTCCGCTGAATCCCATCGATCGCCGCCATCAAAGTGGCCGACATCGCCAGGTAGGGATTCGCCGACGCATCCGGGCACCGGAACTCGAACCGCTTGCTGGCCGGGCACGAGTTATGGACCGGGATGCGGATCGCAGCGGACCGGTTGCGGAAGCTGTAGGTCAAGTTGATCGGGGCCTCGAACCCGGGGACCAGTCGCTTGTAGCTGTTGGTGGTCGGGCAGCAGAAGGCCATCAGTGCCTTGGCATGATGCAGCACTCCAGCGATAGCGTGCAGAGCCAGATCGCTCAGCCCCCCGTACCCGTTCCCCGCGAACAACGGCTGGGCGGCCTTCCACAGCGACAGGTGCAAATGCAGCCCCGACCCGTGGTCGTTCCACAGCGGCTTGGGCATGAACGTGGCCGACTTGCCATGCCGGGCGGCCACATTTTTCACGACATACCGGTATTGGAGCAGGGCATCCGCAATCTTCAGCAGCGGACCGTGCGCCAGTTCGATCCCACACTGCCCCCCCGAGGCTGACCCGTGATGTTGCCCGCTGACCTCCACCCCACACTCCTGCAGCTTGAGCATGATGTCGGTGCGGAGGTCTTGGAGCGTGTCGCCCGGCGGGGTCTGGAAGTACCCCTCACCATGACGGACTTTGTAACCCGCATTCGCGCTCGCTCCGGTTTGCCCGCGCGTCCATTCTCCCTCTCCGCTGTCGAGATGAAAGTACCCCTCATGCGAGTTCTGGTCGAACCGCGCGTTGTCGAACACAAAGAACTCCGCCGCCGGACCGAAGCTCGCGACATCCGCGATCCCGGTCGACTGCATGTACCGCTCGGCCTTGAGGGCCACATTCCGCGGGTCTTTGGCGTAGCTCTCGCCTGTCACTGGGTCGTGGATGTTGCAGGTCATCGCCAGCGTGTGAGTCAGGAACGGATCGACCGTCACCGTCTCCGGTTGGGGGATGACCAGCATGTCGCTCTCGTTGATCGACTGCCAACCGCGAATCGACGAACCATCGATCGTGAAGCCATCAGTAAAGCTGTCTTCGGTCAGGGCCTTGACCGGGATCGTGAAATGCTTCTGCGTCCCCGGAAAGTCCATGAACCGCAGGTCCACCACTTTGATTTCGGCACGCCGACACAGAGCCAATACTTCCTTGGGAGTCATGAGTTTCACCGGCTGCGGACGCAGCCCTTCCACGAGAGAACACACACCAACTGCTGCGATCGCTTCGTAGATGGTAAACAGCGAGTGGGACGATGAACAGCCGAGAGTGGTCCGCGACGAACCGCCGGGTGCATTCGCCCATTGCCTGTCCTCTGCCCCCTGTCCCCGACTCTGTCGGATGAAACGGCGTTTTCATGGCTGTCGAGTTGGTGAACCCCAGGGCTCCGTCTGGCGTGGTCAGTTGGCCTCCGACTCAAACGCTGGCGAGCCGGGCGGCGTCAGCCCCCGGACTGGGTCGGCGCGCGGCCAGGGCCGGAGGCTGACGCCATCCGGCTCGCCGGATCGGCGCGCTGGAGACGCACAGGATTCCGCGACTCCCTTCCCTTCTAATCTCCACAGCTTCCGCTCGTTTCAACAGGCCAGGCTTGGACGAGATCGAGAGAATGGTTTCTCTCGATCCCGAGTTCCACAGGGGACGGAAGACCACTTTTATTTCAGGCAGAACCGGTAATACACCTCGGTCGCCAGTTCGAGTTCAGCGATCGGTAGCCACTCGTCTTTGGTATGTGCCTGCAAGATCGAACCCGGCCCGAAGACGACAGAGGGCACGCTGTGGTGGGCGATCGTCGAGGCATGCGTTCCGTACGGCACGCCGATTTTCTGGTGCGGCCCGGCAATCGGGGCCACCACCGATAATAGCTCATCCGCCAGCGAGCCGTTGGCATCGTCGCTGAGGGCCCGACTGATGATCCAGGGCGGCTGCATCTCGAAGTCGAAGTCGACTCGTGGTCGCAGCCAGTCCTCTAACTGCTTCATGACCAGTGCAGAATTCTCGCCGGGGATGCAGCGGCGGTCGATCTCGATCTCACAGCGGTCGGGGACGACGTTGACGCTCTGCCCGCCGGTGATACGGCCGACGCTGAGCGTGGAGGGCCCGCACAGACGATGCGGGGGTTGCAGGGTCCGCACGACCTCGGCGTAATCTTCCAGCTCCTTGACGATGCGGGCCATGCGGTAGATCGCGTTGACCCCGTTACGCGGTTCCGAACTATGGCACGCCCGCCCGTGAGTCATGATCCGCCAGCGCGTTGCTCCGCGGTGGGCGACCACGGCATCGAGACTCGTCGGCTCAGCGATGATCGCGACATCGGGCTTGCGTCGCAGCAGGTTTGCGTCGCCCACCCTCCAACTCTCGCACAACGCGGCGATGCCGATCTGTGTATGCTCCTCGTCGCAGGCACACGACATGACGACGTTCGCTGCCCCAGCTGGTTTCTCTTTCACCAGTCGAGAGAACGCGGTCAGCATCGCAGCCATCCCGCCCTTGATGTCGCATGACCCGCGACCGTAAATTTTCCCATCGGCCACAGTCGGCGTATACGGTGGGATCGTCATGCCATCGACCGGGACCGTGTCCTCGTGAGCATCGAGCAGCACTGTCCGTTTCGCCCCCGGACTCTCGAAGCTGGCCACAACATTCGCCCGCCCCGGTGCGATCTCTCGTCTCTCAAATTGCACGCCGAGTTGACAAAAATACACCTCTAGAAAGTCGGACATCCCGCCTTCGAGGAACTCGGGTCCGAAGACATCGCGCCCCATCGGGTTCTGACTGGGGATTGAAATCAGCTGCTTCAGGAGTTCGAGTGGCATGGGATGAACTCAGGGAAAAGGCCAGCGCCTGGAGTGTGCCAGGAATTCTTCCAGAAGCGGGCTCGTGGTGCTCGCGGGAGAAAACTGACATGGTTATGTCGTATCGGAACCGGAAAGCAAGCCTGCCGTGCCCGCTCCTTGTCACGACGATAGCAGTCAGCCCTCTCAAACAGGAGGCTGGCGCCGCCCCGCTGGTCGTCAAGTGTTGCTCAGTGTGTCGCGGGGCATTCCCGGAGATGAAGCGAATGCCGAACCCTGGGAATCCTCAAGACCACCAGCAGTCGTCGTCTGTGATATCTGCCCGGAGCTGCCTCGCCGGTTACTCGTCCTTCTTCACCGGTGCGTAGGTCCGGGGCACTGCCGGGCCGATCAGCTGGACGAGGTCGTCGTACTCGACCAACTCCTCTGTCAGCAGAGCGCTCGCAATCTTGTCCAGCTTGTCGCGATTCGCCGTCAATAACTGGAGAGCGCGGGCTTGGGCTTCGCTCAGGAAACGCTGGACTTCGGAATCGATGATGGCGGCGGTTTGCTCGCTGTACTGGCGCTGCTCGTGGAGTTCTTTCCCGAGGAAGGGATTCTCCTCGCCATCGCGAAAGGCGACGGGGCCGATCTTGTCGCTCATGCCCCACTGCCCGACCATCTTGCGGGCAATCGAAGTGGCATGCTTCAAGTCGCCCTGGGCCCCAGCGGTGTATTCATCGAACACCAGCTTCTCGGCCACGCGACCTCCCATGGCCATCGAGATCTGGGAGTGCATCTGGCGTTCGCCCATGCTCAGCCGCTCTTCATTGGGCAGGAAATAGGTGACTCCCAGCGACCGCCCGCGAGGCACGATGGTGACCTTGTGAACGGGATCGACCTCGGGGAGCAGCCAGCCGATGAGCGCGTGTCCCGCCTCGTGGTAGGCGGTCATTCGCTTCTCATGCTCGGTGAGGATTTCCTCCCGCTTGGCCCCCATGACGATCTTGTCTTTCGCGGATTCGAAGTCGGCCCGCGTGACGACATCTTGATTCTCGCGGGCGGCGTGCAGAGCTGCTTCGTTGACCAAGTTTTTGAGGTCAGCCCCCGAGAACCCAATCGTGCCCCCGGCGATCTCTTCGAGGTTCACGTCATCCGACAGCGGGACTTTGCGGCTATGAACTTTGAGAACGCCGACGCGGCCCTTGCGAGTGGGGCGTTCGACGGTCACGTGACGGTCGAATCGGCCAGGCCGCAGCAGCGCGGGGTCGAGGACATCGGGCCGGTTGGTGGCGGCGATGACGATCACCGACTCCGTGGGCGCGAACCCGTCCATCTCGCTGAGGATTTGATTGAGCGTCTGCTCGCGCTCGTCGTGGCCCCCGCCGAAACCGGCCCCGCGCATCCGCCCGACCGCGTCGATCTCGTCGATGAACATGATCGACGGCGAGTTCTCCTTGGCGGTCCGGAACAGATCACGGACCCGGCTGGCTCCGACGCCGACGAACATTTGGATGAACTCGGACCCGTTAATCGCGAAGAATGGCACCCCAGCCTCACCGGCCACGGCACGGGCCATCAGCGTTTTTCCCGTTCCGGGTGAGCCCATCATCAGGACCCCCTTGGGGATCTGAGCCCCTAAACGCTGGAACTTGGCCGGCTCCTTCAGGAACTCGACAATTTCCTGCAACTCCAGCTTGGCGTGTTCCATCCCAGCGACATCATCGAACGTAGTGCGAATCTCGCTCGGGGCAAAGCGTTTGGCTTGGCTGCGGGTGAAGTTGCCGAACATTCCGCCGCCACCAAAGGGGTCCTGCGACCGGCGCATCATAAAGAACAGAAACCCGATCATGACCGCGATCATGATCGTCGTGCCGATCAGGTCGATCCAGCCTCCCGGACTGGTGTACGAGGTCGCCACTTCGGCCTTGCTGTTGAGCAACGCCTCCAGCAGTTTGCGGTCCTCGATCATCGGGACGGACGTGGTGAATTCCTTACGAAACTCGACCTCTTTCCCATCAGCCAGCTTACGCTTGGGCGGAATCTTGACCCATTCTCCCTGAATGCTAAGCCCGTCGATCCGGACCCGACGGACATTCTTGGCGTCCACCTGTTCCAAGAATGTGGAGTAATCGACCCGCTCGGCCGCCCAGACCCCAGACAGCGATTGCCAGACGATGAGGGCCACCACTGACACACCGATCAGCAGCAGCAACATCATCAGCCCGCCACGTGGGGGGGTGTCCCCCTTGCGGTTGTCGCGGCGGCTGTCGTCTGGCTCTGGCTCCGGCGAGTTCGTCATGCGATCCATCCAACCTGTTAAGCCCTGTCCGGGCTGCGGGAATTCAAGGGGAGCAGGCTACACGACGCCGCTCCTGGCCGCAATCCGCTGGCAGCCAAGTGCTGAGTCCCCAGTCCGGTAATCCAGCCTCTCACGCAGGCACCGCATCACGACCCCCAAGTGCCCAGGAATCATAGGGCGATCATTGCCCTTGGGAGAAAAAGAAATTCGTGATGTCCCAAATTACTCGCTGGGGATTGTGGCACCATCGGGGTCACTGTAAACACAGCCTCTGGAGATGGGACGCAGGGGGTAACGCTGGGCTGATAAAAATTGGGTCTTGACAGATCCGTTTGAGAGCTGGGTCATCTGGTGTTTTTGTGACGCTTCTGGGCCCTGAAAGGGCCGCACACGACAGCCAGGGCGCAGCCCTGGGGGGAGGGAGCCGGTTCCCAGGGCGTGGCCCTGGGCTGTCGAGTCATGACCCTTCGGGCCGCCAGACAGCGACGCAGATTTCGGAAGAACACAATCGGCTGTCAAGACCAGATTTTCATCAGCCTGGGGCCCGAGTGCGAGACGCACTTTGAGCGGCCAGGATGTGGTCCCCAGACACAGCCCCCATCACCCACTTCCAGTGTGATATTTTTCGCGGCGAGAAATGAGGTAATTTATCGGACGGACATCCTCGTCCGTCCGTGTGGAAAACCTCGGCGAGCGACGGACGAAGACGCCCGTCGTATGTCTCAATCTGTCCCGCGCGAAGTATCGATTTTTCCCCGTCGACGCCGGACGAACAATGAAGAGGTGCGGTCCACAGATTCCACAGATTTTCACAGATCCGAAGAGAGTTTACGGCTAGACAGCGGGTTTCAGAGGGCTGGGCTGCCCTCTGACATCTGTGGAAATCTGTGAAATCTGCACGCGAATCTACCGTGCCTCGTAAGCCGTCCAATGCCTCGCGTCCCCATTGCAATTACAAAGTGCGCCTCGCACTCACCGGGGCCACAAGTATCGCGTTGGTCGTCTGAGTGACGCAAGCAAATGGGTTTGCCAAGCGAGCCGGTGCGCCGTAACCTCTGATGACTCCACAGACTAGAGTCTCAGGTCAGAGTCTAGGGCACCACGTAGTATCCCCCCATGCCGACCATCCGCATTGAGCTCCCGTACCACCTTCGCAACCTTGCCGGTGTGGGGCGGGAGGTCTCTGTGACCGGGGCGGGAGTTGTCACGCAGCGCTCCGTCCTCGATGCACTGGAGGCGGCTTACCCGATGCTGCGGGGGACGATCCGCGACCAGACGACCGGGAAGCGGCGGCCATTGCTCCGGTTCTTTGCCTGTGAGCGTGATCTCTCCCACGAGTCCCCCGAGACTCCGCTTCCAGAAACGGTGCAGTCTGGAGCCGAGCCGCTGCTGATCGTCGGTGCGGTTGCGGGCGGGTGAGGTCTGGCCCATCCGGGGAGGCTGTCCGAGTCGTGACTGAGCGGACGTACGCGATTCAGTCGCCGGGTCACTGACTCGCGTCGCGCGCCGGTGCGACCTATTATCGCGTTTAGGAATATGTCCCTGCATCCCGAAAACCCTGGGGAGATGACTGATGAACTTCTTCAACGTACCGCCACTGATTCCGGGTAGCGTTCTTCGGGCGCTCTGTCTGCTGGGCTTCGCGACCGTTGCATCAGCTGCGGATCTGCCGGTTCAAAAGTTCGATGACACCGGGTTCGAGACGATCTTCGCGGGTAAGTCCCTCGACGGCTGGCATGTCAGCTCTCAAACCGGTCACAGCGGAACCAGCCAGAACAAGAGCGGCGGCAAGTGGATTCTGGAGGACGGGGCCATTGTCGGTAGCCAGGACATCCCCGGCAACGGCGGCATTATCCTGACCGACAAGCAATACGGCGACTTCGAAGTCATCGTCGAGATGCAGAACGATTACGGCCCCGACAGCGGACTGTTCTTGCGGAGCAATGAGAAGGGGCAAGCCTACCAGTACATGGTCGACTACCACGCGGGCGGCAACCTCGCCGGAGTCTACGGCGAAGGACTTAGCGGGGGCATCCACCACCGCAATTTCGACTTCATCACCGAAGTGACCGATATCAAGCAGCACGACGACACCTTCGCCCTGCCAATCACTCCCGAGCAGTGGCCGCAACTCTGGAAGCATGGCGAGTGGAACGAGCTGCGGGCTCGAATCGTAGGGAACCCGCCGACGGTGCAGACGTGGATCAACAAGGTCAAGTTCATGGAGTTCCAGGACACTGAAAAGCGTCACCAGGACGCGGGTTCGATCGCCCTGCAAGTCCATGGCGGCGGGGACTACACGAAGCAGTTCGTGCGGTACAAGAACGTGCGTGTGAAGACGCTTGGCAAATAGTGTCGAGCAAGTCAGCCCGGCAGAAGTCAGGGATACCCCGGAGCGACTCGGAGCGTTCCGTGAGGGCGCAGCAATACGAAATCAGGCGTTCCCCAGTTGTCTTGCCATCCATCCGGCTCGTTCGGGTACCGAGTGGTGTATACTGCCCGCTCACGCCGCCGTTCCTCTCTCACTGACCGATCACTATGCCGCTCACTCCCGAAGCTCAAAATTACCTCGACGTGCATCAAGCCTCGGGCACCCCGATGGAATCAGTCTCCCCGGTGGAGGCCCGCGCCCTGGTGGCTCCGCTCAAGACCAAAAAGGAAGAAGTCTCCGCGATTCGAGATATCTGGATCGCGGGCCCGGAGAGCGAGCTGGCAGCTCTCGTTTACTCGCCGCTCTCGGCGGAAGACCGCGAGGACTTGCTCCCCGTGATCGTCTTCTTCCACGGGGGCGGTTGGGTGGTCGGTTCGCTCAAGAGCCACGACGCCATGTGCCGCCGTCTCGCCAACGCAGCTGACGCCATCGTCTTGTCAGTGGACTATCGCCTAGCCCCCGAAGCGAAGTACCCCGCAGCTGCAGAAGACTGTTACGCGGCCACGGTGTGGGCGTCAAAGTTTATCGAGAACTTTGGCGGCGACCCGAGTCGGCTGGTCGTGTGCGGTGACAGTGCGGGTGGCAATCTGGCGGCTGTGGTGGCCTTGATGGCTCGTGATCGCGGGGGACCGGCCATCGCGGGGCAGGTGCTGCTCTATCCGATCACGGACCATCGCTTCGACACGCCGTCTTACATCAAAAATGGCAGCGGGTACTTCCTGACCACGGAGACGATGAAGTGGTTCTGGAGGCACTACCTCGCCACGCCAGAACAGGGGGCCGAGCCGTATGCCTCGCCGCTGCGGGCGGACCTCAAGGGGCTACCCCCGGCGATCGTGCTGACAGCAGAGTATGACCCGCTGCGGGATGAGGCGAACGCCTACGCCTCGAAGCTCCAGGAGGCGGGCGTTACGGTACGGCGAATCGCCTGCATGGGTCACGTCCACGGCTTCCTGCGCCGGCTCGATGTGTTTCCCCAGGCGGCGGGTGGAACTCTCATCGGAGTCGGGAAACAGCTGCGCGAGATGCTGGGGTGGACCTCGATCGAAGAGATTGACGCGCCACGATGACTCTCTACGAACAGAACCGCGTCGCGTGGAACTCGCTGGCCAACCAGAGCAGCCCGTTCGCCAAAGTCGCCACGGATGACGAGTGCGCCCAACCGCTGGTCCAACTCGATAGCCGAGGCTGGCTGCCGGGGAGTGTGCGCGGGTTGAAGGTGCTGTGCCTGGCAGCGGGGGGCGGCTGGCAGTCGATCCTCTACGCAGCTGCGGGAGCCGATGTCACCGTGGTCGATCTCAGTCCGGCGATGCTGCGGCTGGATGCGCGCGAGGCGGAGAAGCGCGGGTACACGCTGAAGCTGATCGAAGGGTCGATGGACGATTTGTCGCAGCTCGATGCGGCGAGCTTTGACATCGTGCATCAACCGGTCAGTACGTGCTACATCCCGCGCATCGAAGCGGTGTTCTCGCAGATCGCCCGCGTGCTGAAAGATCGCGGGTTGTATATTAGTCAGCACAAGACGCCGACCTGCCTGCAAGTGGTGGACCATGATTCGCAGCATCGCTATCTGCTGGGGGTCAACTACTACATCGGCGATGACCCGCTGCCCGAGGTGGCCGACAACGCCTACCGCGAGACCGGGACGCGGGAGTATCTGCATCGGTGGGAAGAACTGGTCGGTGGCCTGTGCCGAGCGGGGTTCGTGATTGAAGATCTCATCGAACCCAAACGCGGCAACCCGGATGCGAGGCCGGGGCACTTCCGTCATCGCGGGATGTTCGTGGCCCCGTATGTGCGGATGAAGGCGAGACGCATTGCCGACCGGGAATCGATCTCCGGAACCGGGCCGACGATCTGGACGCCGGATGCCAGGTAGCCACGTTCGCCCGAACGTGGGCGAAGACTCGCGGCACTCGCGCTGGCCAGCAGAGTTCGAAACTTCGGAAGTCTCGCGGTAAGCGAACTCTGGCCGATCGCCCAAGAGGGATGAGCTGTGTGGGCGAAGCCGGGTTGTGAACGTGATGGTGGTCGATCCGTTCGGAGTGGGGCACGTTTCCGACATGCCCGTTGGTCGGCAACGGGCGGATACGATTCCTCGACAATGGCGTAAATCCAGACCTGTGGAGTGGCCGCAAAAAACTCAAGAATCGCAAAAAGGAAGAGTTGTCCCCTGTTACGTGTCTTGAGTTTTTCGCGGCCACCCTTCTTGAACGTCGCCGTGAGGAAGAGTCCATGACATCGTTGCTAGTGCCTCATCCACGCTCAGACATGGGGTTGAGCCGGGCTCGCTTGGGAGGGCGAAGCTCCGGCTGAGCCGCGAGCCAGGGGACACGTCAAATCGCCGTCGCGGCTCGGCCGGAGCCTCGCCTTCCCGGCTCGGCATGAACCCCCAAAATAAGTGTGGCCGCGGCACTAGTTTGGCCTTCACACGGCGCTACGCTGGGGACGGGCACGTTGGAAACGTGCCCCACGGAGAACGATCGCACAGGCATCCGGTTCACTCCACTGGGGCGGGTCTTTGCGTCCCCCTTTTGCCCTCGACTCCCGACTCCGTCACGGAGCAACGGCTCCGATGTACCCTTGAGCACCGGTTGCGGGAACTGCGACTTTCAGGTCAGCGGTACTGGGTTTTAGGTAGTTCGGTGCGTCGGCGGCATTCGAGGCGAAAGTCGTGACCGCCCCGCGCTGGCCATCACCCGTAAACAGATCGAGTCCTTGCGAGTCGGCCTCCTTGCGGTCGGTCCGATTGAAACGCCGACCATCCCCAGGAGCCAGCAGCGTCTCCACCAACCCGGCCACCGCACCACTCTCGACAACCGCATCGGACATCGCGTTCCCGCTAAAGAGCGTGTGCAGCACTTTGAAGTTTCGACTCTCTGGCGCAGGCAGCTTCGAGAATACCAGCCCTCGATCGTTCTTGGCCACTGTGTTATTGATGAGAGAGACCTCATCGAGCAGGCCCCCGCTGAACCGAATTCCCACACTGCATCCCGCGAAGATGGAATCCGATAGCTGGGACTTTCCCAATGCTCCCGAGATCTCGACCCCCGACTTCAGTGGGCCGACAATCCGCAGGTTCTTCAGCTGGAGATTCGTGGTGGTCTTCCCGGTGGCTGCCTGACAGCGCAGGCCCACGCCCTCGGGGGCCTGCGCCTGAATCCGCAAGCCCTCCATGAGAAACTCTTCGCCCACTGCAGCAGTCACATCATTCAGTAGAACTCCGGTCTTCCTGAAGTTCTGCACTCGAAGAGATTTCAACTGCACGCTCGGCGAGACTCCTCGGACCTCGATCGCCACGTCCGCTGCCTGAGCATCGAAGACGAACCCCTCGACGGTCAGTGCCTCCGCGTCTTGCAGGGACAGGACCGGCTGGGTTCCAGATCCTTGCAGGATGGCGGGCGTAGAGCCATCGGAACGAATGGTGACGAATCGGGGGAATTGCGTCTTGCCCCCGCTGACGATCCGGATCGACTCGGCATAGGTCGCTCCACCAGCGACGTTGATCGTCCGCTGTTCAAAGCTACTCAGGGGACGGAAGCTCTTGCGCAGAAAATCCAGTGCCTCTTGAATCGTGGCGAAATGCCCCTGGGGACCGACTTCAATGACCTCCAGATCGGCAGAAGGTCGGGGTTTCACAGCCACCTGGACCGGGACCGGGGCCATCCCCGGGGATTTCGCATCTCCACTGAACATGTACCAGAGGGCCACAACCAAGACCACCAGACCGCCGCCGCCCACAGCCAGCCATTTCGGTTTGATCTGCTGCCACGCGGGCTTGGTGGATTTGACCACGACTTTCGGGGCCGCTGGGGGAGTCGGAGCCGAGGTGAAGTCGGTCGCGGAAAAATCAGCGAACTCCGCCAACGGGTCGAACGAATCATTCGCACTCAGTGAGTCGCTCGTGTCGATTTCCACTGGCACCACCGGCTCTTCGGGTGTGGCCGGGGCTGTGGGTTCTTCAGTCGCGGGCGACTCTAAGTCGAAATCGAGTAGCGCGGGATCGAACACCTGACCCAGCAATCCGAAGTCCAGATCGAGATCCTCAACGGGTGGAACAGGCAGTGCGGGCTGTTTGACGACGACGACCTGGGTCTGCGAGTCATTGATCTTCGACGTATCGACCGCCGCTTGCTTCAGAGTCTTGGACGAACTTCTCGATGCCTGCGAGTCACTCGGGATCGGACTTTCCAGTACCGAAAAATCGAAGCCCCCCGAATCAGAAACCGCCGCCGGACCTCCACTCACCCCCGACAGTCCCCCGGACAAGAAGTTGCCCAGTGGGTCCTCATCGTCCACTCCGGAGCTGTCCAGCGCGAATGGCACAGGGGCCGGAGCTGCTCTCGCGGGCTTCGCGACCACGGATCTGACTCCCGATCCGGTCGACTTCTTCGGTGCAGGAGCCGCCTTTCCCGCGACATTCGGGGAAGAGGGTGGAGTCGCCGTGGGCGGGCTCTTGGCCTTGGGGGTTTTCGCCAATCCGGACGCGGGCTTGACGGCGGACGAAGGCGGGGCCGTGGCGACCTTCGCGGGGGATGGCACTGCAGCGACTGGTGCGACGGAAGGCGCTTTGGCGGGAGTGGGCTTCTGCCAGTGAGCCACGGCGTCGGCGACGTCCTGTGCCGTCTGATACCGATCTTCGGCCTTCTTCGCCATCATCTTTTCCATGATGGCTTGCAGCTCAACGGGAACTTCCGGGCGCTCATTCGTGATCGGGGGCGCGGGTCGAGTCTGGTGAGCCACGAGCCGCTGCGCGAGCGAGCCACTGTTAAACGGCGGGTGCCCCGACAACAGGAAATACAGGGTGCAACCCAAGCTGTAGATGTCGGTGCGGCAGTCGACCTTGTGGCTGTCGATGGCCTGCTCGGGCGAGATGTAGTCCGCCGTGCCGAGGACTTTTTCGTCGTGCTGCACCGTCAGCGAGTGATCGTTATCGTCGAAGAAACGAGCCAGCCCCAGATCGAGAACCTTGAGGACGCCGGTCGGCGTGACCAGCAGATTCCCGGGCTTAATGTCGCGGTGAATCAGACCGGCCTTATGGGCATGGTCCAGCCCTAGGGCCGATTGCCTGACGTACTCCGCCGCATCCGCAATGGAGAGCGGTCCCTTCTCCTGAATCAGTTCGAGCAGGCTCTTCCCCTGCACAAACTCCATCGCCAGAAAGTGAATGTCGACCCCGGCATCTGCCGTCATATCGACATCATAGGCCCGCACGATATTCGGATGATCCAGAGCCGCGACGGCCTGGGCCTCGCGATGAAACCGCCCGAGATAGCTCGCGTCATTGACCCGCTTGGCGGGCAAGACCTTGAGGGCGCAAAATCTCTTCATCACCGTATGTTGAGCCAGAAAGACTGTACTCATTCCCCCCTTACCCAAGAGGGACAACAGACGATAACGCCCCAGAAAAAACCCTTTGTGTTTCCCTTGGAGAACTTTTTCCGCCTGCCAGACAGTCAATGCCTTCTGACGCACCAGGTATTCGGCGAACGGCTTGGCGTCGGTGACCACTCCAGACGCAGCGCGGAACTTCTCCAGCGAGGCAGTCAGCTGCTCTTCTGAGAGCAGCCCACTCCGCTTCATGACAGCCAGAAATGAGTCCAGGGTGATCTTGATCGCCATCGAGTGCTCGATGCGTGGCCACGTCAAATCGAGGGCATGGCTTCAGAAAGCCGGGAACCCTTCCGCCTCACCCTAACATGCCCTTGCTGGCGATTCCAGCGATGTCCGGGTGCCGCCTCGATTCCACGGGCCCAGAGTGAGGGTTGTCGCGAAAGCACCACGCGGTCGTTGGCCCGGTCAGACCGATGTCCCTTGAATATCCGGGGAGATCGCTACGACCTTTACATTCCAATGAAACGGGCATAAACACTGCGGGCGATCCCCGG
>JANPCU010000324.1:0-5602 GCA_031431195.1 Planctomycetota bacterium
GACGGACGTCCTCGTCCGTCCGTGAGGAAAGCCTCACAGAGCGACGGACGAGGACGTCCGTCGGATGTCTCAATCCGTCCCGCGTCCAGTATAAAGACCTATCGCCACCCTCACACGACCATCAAATGATTTCGCAGCTGCCAGAGGACACGGTGCGCGGCGACCTCGAACCGGTCGGGTGACGAGATCAGGCGTGCATTTTGCACGACGACTTGTACTCGAACGAGCGGCCGGGTGTCGGTCGCTGACTCGACGGGAACAAACAGGAGTTCCAGATCGAGCGGATACCCCAGGGAATTTCGGCCTAGCAGTTGCTGGAACCACGATCCGCCAAGGCGGAGATGCAAGTGGTTCTCGTCCACATCCCGAATATCCGCCCGGTACTGCTCGATAAAGCCGCAGAGCTTCAGCATCAGGCAGGTTCCAATGTCGGAGACCAGGTAGGTTTCGGTGCGGCTAGTGAGCATGGGCAGGCTGAAGAGAGAGTCGGAAGAGTGGAGAACACGGGTACGGTAGGCAATCTTCGCGCCAGGTTCAGTCGGGTCTCGTTCCGTGTGGGGAGAAGCTAACGCGGCCTTGTGTTTATACTCGTTTGGTAGCACCCGAGGAGCAAACGTTTCCCCACGAGGATCGAGTACTGTCGCCATTTGGCAACATCCCCACACGTCGCATGAGGCGATTCGGCAGCAGTCGCAGTTCGGCGACATGCCGGATTGCGCCATGAGAAGTGGGTCTAAATCGCGTAAGTCAGGGTGGTAGACCGGGGAGAGTCTTCCGGGCCCTGATGGGCTGGCGGAATGCCAGTCGCGGAGCGACATCGCCTACAATGGCCCCTCTCTCTCGTTCTTTCGTCACGATCATCATGGCAGCCTGTTCCACCCATTTCGTCAGGAGTTCCCCGATGCCCCTCCGGATATTGGTGTTGATCTGCGCGGCGATGACCGCACTCAATGGCCCCCTGGTGGCCCAGGAAAAACCGCTCAAGGTCACGATCCGCCGCGAATGGGAAGGGGCTCGCACCAGTGCCCCGGTCAGCCTGCGGGTCTTCCTGAAATGGCACAAACCGGAACTGCTGCAAGGGACGTTGCAGGTCAACGCCTTCATCGACGAACGTCCGATCAGTCGCTGGACCAGCCACGACACCGCTCTGTCCGACAGCGAGCAAATCCTCTGGTTCATGACGCCTCGCCCCGTCATGACAGAACAGTACGAGCGCTATGTCCTCCAAGCCCAGTTCCTCGGTGAAGCCCACAGCTTCGAGACCGAACAACTGGATGTTGAGGTGCCTGTCCGCAGACGGCGCGTCATGGTTGTCGGCATTGTGCTGGCTCCGGGAACCTCGACTCCCATCGGGCTGGGGGCCGAGGCAGCCCCGACGGCATTCGAGCAACCGTTCCTGCTTCAACAGAACCTGTCCTCGAAAGAGGGATTCGCGTTGCATGTCCACCCGTCACATGTCACTCCCCAAGATTTTCCGGCGGACCCGCTGCGACTGCTGGGTCTGGATGCTCTGCTGATGTCTCACGACATGCTCAACCAATTGCGACCGAATCAGTTGCAGGCCGTGCAGACCTGGGTGTTGGCCGGCGGCTCACTCGCGCTCGTCCAGACAGGTCGTCTGGAACGGGCCGCCGAGGAGTTCGTGCAAACGCTGTCGCAGAATGAGTGGCCCCAAACCGCTCAGCGCGCGCGCGGGCTGCCCCGCCAGACGACCCTCTTTGCTCCCGGACTGGGGCAGTTCATCGTCGCCACTCGTGAACTCGCGGGGGACTCCCTCGAATGGGGGCGAGTCGCCCGGCTGATGCTCCGCATGCAGCCGCAGCCCGCCTTACGTTTGGAAAAGACGCACAAGCTCCCGCTCGAGACGATGACGGGGCCACAACTGCTCGAACCGTTGCCGCGATTCTCGGCGACGGAGTTGACCGATCAGCTCATGCCGGAATCGATTCGGGGGATGCCATTCGGGTTGGCGGCATCTGTCCTGGTGTGTTGCCTGTTTTGTATTGCTCCCGGGGATTATCTGCTGCTGGGATTACTGAAGCGACGGAAGTGGACCTGGGCCCTGTTTCCGATCGTGGCGCTGGGGTTTACCGGATTCATGGCTCATTTAGCGGCGGAACACAACGGACGTAATGACTCGCGAACCTGGATCAGCATTGTGGATGTCACCCCGAAGAACGAGGTACTGCGGACCTCGCGCTTCGAGTTGACATACGGGGCCAGCGGTCGCACGGTGGCGCATCCGGTGCAGGACCAGTGGTGGGGCGATGTCCGTCAAGCGGATTTAGCTGGAGTGACCCCGAGCGACGACGACTTGGTAATCGCTGGGTACGCCAGGCAATCCCAGCTGCGCAGGTCCGAGCAATCGCCCCAGCCTACGGAACTCGGGGAGCGTCTGAGCTATCACGGAAGTGTTCCCGCGAATTACATCGTCGAGGAGCCCGTGCGGCAGTGGGCACCTCGCATGCAGAGGATCACGACTCTGGGTGCCGACCCCACGCTGGCGGATTATCCATTGCCACAGATCCCGTGGGACAATCTCTTGTCACAAGCTCCGCAGTCGATGGCCGCGACTATCAGTCAGTCGGTGGAAAAGCGGTGGCCGAACGCCCGTTGGTTGATCCCGGGGACTGGTTCCCATTCCGGCTGGCAGAACTCGCGACTCGACGCCCCCGCCAACGAGCGAACCTCGGCTGTCCTCCAGATCGTGTCTGGCATGTGCCAGCAGCCGCAGCAGCAGTCCAGTAATCCCGGCATCTTTTCGCTGCTCAGCGAACTCTCCCCCACAGCGGGTCCCGATGCGGAAGACCTCGTCATCTCCAGCCGACCGACCTGTTTAGTCGTGAACGAAGTCGAGCCGGGGCGTTATCTGGTGCTGCGAGTCGTATTTCCCCACGAGTCCCTCGTCGGCCAGATCGGGGTGTTCCCCTAGTTGAACATCGCCACTTTTCCGACACAACGGCACCGCCTGCGAGAGCGGCAGGCGGCAGCCAGTCGAGGCCCCGCCTGCGTCCGGCGTCTGCTCCGGGGACACGCCTCGGCAGGCTGACGCCGTGCCGCTCTCGCCGACAGCATGTCCGGTGATGATCCACACGGAAGACCTCAAAGTGGCGCTGTTCAACGAGAATCAAGGCTGACTTACCAAGTCACCAGCATCCCCACCGAAAGCCCGTGCAGGATCAGACGATCGCGATTCCGCACCGAGTAGCTCCGGCCACCCAGTACGTCAGTGGTCAAGCCTTGCAACTGGGCGGATGCCAGGGCGACATTCGCGACATAATGAGCCTCGTACCCAGCGGTCAGCGAGACATAATCCGTGACGGGGACAGCGGCCTTGAAGCCGAGCGTACCTCCAACAGCTACTCCGTTCTGGCTCCCCGACAACGTCCTCTGGTAGACCGAATCATCGTTCACGCTCCCGATCAGGAATTCACTGACACTCCCCTGAGCATAGTTGTGGTAGAGACCGAATCGCCCGAGGACTTCCAGGGTCACGAGTCTCTCGGAAGCGAGCTGATAACCGGTGCTGACTTGGACCCCGTTCAGGATGTTCTCAGAACGCGAGTTGTAATACAGCCGGAGAGTGTCTGGTGCGATCCCGACCCCGCCCACATCAAACGCGTTGTACCCGTTGGCCGTTCCCGATCGCAGGGAGTACCCGGCCCCGACAATCGCTCCATGCGACAAGCCGTCATTGGCCACGTTACCCACGTCACCCGCCACAGCCCCGGTGGCGGTATCCAGGGCATCAAAGATCCCCGTAATCCCCACCGAGTTATTTTCGTTCAACCGCATCTGACGCCAACCCAGGGAAATCCGCCACGGGTTAAGGGTCGGATTCGTCCCCAGATTGATCTGGTAATCCTGAAACCGTGACGATTCATGGACGAAGTACGTCGCCCCGGCTTGCAGTCGCTCGCTCTCCATATCCTCATCACGCGGTGTCGGCGCAGCCGAGTAGAGAGAGTTCGTAAACGCCAGCGTGTTGGCCGTTCCTCCAGGGAACACGACCGGGTTCGCGGCGGTGTCGTCAAAGGCTAAAGCACCGGCCAGGGTGCCCGTAGATCTGGAGCTCCAACCATCAATCTGCGACCCGATGAACTCCATGTCATAGTCGCCCAAGGAGCCGCCCAGGATGAACCGATATCCCGGCTCGAAGTCGGATGAACCCTCGTTGGAGAACGCTCCTGGGCCATTCACGATCTGACTACTCCCCGAGTTGCTCCGGCTCATGAAAAGAGCCTCAGTCGAGAACCGAAACTGGGCCTGAGCCGGAATCGTCAGTCCCAAAGTTCCGCAGCACAGAGCCAGAATCTGCAAGGTTCGCCGCAGCATGTTCTCTCCCCCCAAGTCTTCGCTCCGCTGTTGACTGCGGAGACACGCATTTCCTGCCGATCGGTCATGGACCGAGTATGCCGATTGAGCGACCTTGGCATGGTTACTCCCTGTGGAGATCGACATCTGTGCCGAAGATTTCGAGAAAATGCGATTTGAGGGACGCACGGATCGTAAGTTATCCAACGATTGGACCGGTCCCGTAATCTGGGAAGTCTCGGGGAGCATGAAAGGCTGCGCGGGGACGGGATTGATCGACCCCATTGCACGCCCCCTCAATTCACCAACCCGACGCGTCAGCGAGGGCGTACGTCTCTCGACGCTCGACTCGCTCAATCCGCCGCCACCGTCAGTCGGCCAGACTCGCGGGGTGGGCGCGGCTGGGCATGCTCCCTCGCTGACGCTTCGGGTTAGTGACGCGGAACCTCGCGTTGAGATTTCGACCGCTCGATCTGCCAGGCCACCAGCCCGGGGAGTACCGGCAGGAACCCAATCAGTGAGAGCCAACCCGCCCACTGCACGCTGCTGTAGAGCATGTAACCACTCGTCCCCATGAACAGCAGCGGGGTGATGGGATAGAGCGGGGTGCGGAACGGACGGGGCGTGTGAGGCTCGCGGAGTCGCAACACGATCTGAGCCGCCCCCGTCAGCAGGAAGAAGCCCCAGAACAAGGGGGCTGTCGCGGTCAGCAGCGTGTCAAACCCACTGCCGAATTTGCCCCACTCAATCCCCGGCCCCACTCCGATCAGCTGGAGCAGGCGTTCGACGTACTCATGTCCAGTCCCCGTCTCCACCGCACAGACCAGCAGGACCGTGTTGAGCCCCACCAGCAGCACGCCGCGCGTCGGGGCTCCTTGAGCGGACCAATGCCGGAACCAGCGCAGCGAGGTGTACCGCTCCCCCATCGCCACCGTCAGCCGGGTGCCGCCAAAGATCGTCCCGTGCATCGCTCCCAGGGCCGAGATCATCAACAGCCCCGTGACCAAGAAACCTCCCCCGGTTCCGAAGGCCCTCAGTACCACATTGCGGGCCGGTACATCGGCTTTTCTCAGCTCATCAATCCCCAGCGTCGCATATGCCAGATTCACCGCGAGGTACACCAGCAGCACCGCCAGCACCCCTCCGGCCAAGGCACGAGGCAGGTTCCGCTGTGGCTCTTTTAGCTCAGCGGCGATGTAGACGGCATCATTCCAGCCGCCGAAAGCGTAGAGGATAAACACGAGTGCCAGCCCCGGATTCGGCGAACTCCCCACCGAGAGAGGAGCCG
>JANPCU010000325.1:0-21191 GCA_031431195.1 Planctomycetota bacterium
GGTGGGCCTGCGCCCAAAGCGGCTGGTCCCACCCTACGGATAATCAATCCCCATGCAATGTCCGGAGCCGTCCCGAGGTCCGCAACATCCACTGGATGCGTTCGAACTCGTCCAGCCAGTCCTGCATCACCGAGAGAGTGAGGTCGTCTCCGAGCGCGATCCCCGTCGAGCATGCGGCCCCGGTCAGTGAGCCGATCAAGCTGCGGTACTTCGACAGAGTGCGGTCGCCGTAACGCCCGCAGATGTGGCCGTCCTCGCTCAGGAACACCACTGACGGCACTCGGGCGGCACCGCACGTGGACATCGCCTGGCCGAGATCGGGGTTGGCGTCGCGGTCGAAGTAGCGAATGTCGAGCAGCGGACACGCCTGCGCGAAGTGTGCGAACATCGGGCACTGATTGACGCAGTCGCCGCACCAGGTGCCCGCGAGAACAATGACCTTCATCTGCCGTGTGAAGCTGCCGAGGAGGGCTCGCTGCGCGTCACTCAGCGAGACACACTCGAAGAAATCACTCCAGCGGCGACGCTGATCGGGCGAGCCGTACTTCTCCAGAAAGGCACTGTAAGATAAGCCCTCGGCAAACTTGGCGGCAAAATCCATCGGGAATCAATCCTCGGTCGAGTCAGAGGGCAGGGCCGCGTCCCTCAGCTGGAACGCATATCGCGTGATCTTATCAAGCGCAACTCGGAAATCGCGAGCGGCGGACAGACCTTGAAGGAGCAACGGGTGATGGAGCATCACGACACTGGCACAGGCTCGGGTCGCGTTCGGCAGATCGCCGACCGCGCGGAACCGGCGACGGGCATGGATCTGATGCAGCCCGGCAAAGCCCGGATCGAGAGCGATTCCCTCGGCCCGCATCGCTCGGCAAAAGCGATCACGGGGGAGGCCGCCGAATGCGGATGAGTCGTACCAGAAGCCGACCTTGTAGTAGGCAGCAAGTGTCGCCTGTTTCTCCGAAAAAGGACGTCCTTTTTCGGAGAAACAGGCGACAGACATCGTACTGCTCCGAAACGGTGTCAGTCCTGGCAGCTCATGCAACTCGGCGACCACCTGGGCCCTCGCGAGGTTGTCTCGCTCTAACCCAACCCACTGCGGCAGCAGCAGTGCCGCCTGCATCTCCGACAGCGGGTACGCTTCATTCCCCCGCTGCGTGTAGAGCCGGATCCGCTGGGCAATCTCCGGCCGCGCAGTCAACACCGCACCGCCGCGACCCGCTGTCACCAGCTTCGAGCCCCCGAAGCTCAGCGTCGCCACATCACCCCAGGTGCCAGCCGGTCGGCCAGCGACCACCGCTCCGGGGGCTTGGCAGACATCCTCAATCACCGCCACTCCTCGCCGGTCCGCGATCTCGCGAAGAGCCACGATGTCAACCAGTCCGCCTTGCAAATGCGAGGCGATCACCGCTTTCGTCTTGTTGGTGATGGCATCCTCGATCGCCGAAACATCGAGCTGAGCATCATCCGCCCGGCAATCGACCAGTACCGGCACCGCACCCAGTAACAACACGTTGGTGAAGTTCGCCTTGAAGTCATATGCCGACAGAATCACCTCATCGCCCGGCCCGATCTGGCAACCGCGCAGTGCCAACTCCACCGCAGCTGTCCCGCTCGCGCAGAGCTGGACATGTTCTCGTGGTAGTGACAGCGAGAGGGCCGCGATCAAGCGGGCGGAATGCGGCCCGTGATACCGTCCCCAGTCGCAGGAGTCCCGCAGCGATTCCAGCACAGCGTCCGTCTCATCCGTCCGCCGAGGCCAGACCGGTGGCCCATCAGGACGAACCGGAGTACCACCAAGCAAGGCCGGGGAGTCGTGGGGCATGGGACGGGGAGATGCGGAGATGCGGGGTGGTGGCTGAAAAGCAGACTTCAATTCACAGTGTCACTGATCGGACGAGGAGTCGCCACTGAGCCGCCGTTTTGAGAAAACGGTGTGTGCCTCTCTATAGTTTTATTTCGTGCGGGGAGACACGAGACATTTCCTAGGACGTACATCCTTGTCCGTCCGTGTGGAAAACCTCGGGGAGCGACGGACGAGGACGCCCGTCGTACGCCTCCATCTGGCCCGCGTGAAGTCGAGTCGAGCTGAGTGGCTGCCCCCTCTCCCCACGGGCGACACGACATTCGGCGAGCACATGGCTGTGGGGAGAGGGGGCAGAATCTGGCAGAGACCGACTGTTCTGAGGCACACACCAAAAATCAGAGGCAGGCACCGTCCTTCTTGCCCCAGCGGCCCCTGAAGCCGTACGATGGAGTACGATGCATTCCACCAAGTGCGTTCAACCCCTGCCTGTACGGGGGATTGCTCCTGTGTTCATGAATTGGCTTCTCATGTCGACCGAATCCAAAACCGAAGTCGGCAGTTACTTCGTCTCGAACTACCCGCCGTTCTCTCAGTGGAAGAAGGAGCGGGTCGGGGAGATTCGTGACGCTTTCGCCCAGCCGTGGGACAGACATTCCTGTCTGTCACCGCAGACAGGAATGTCTGTTCCACCTGTCCCGCTGGGGATGTATTTGCACATCCCGTTCTGCCGCAAGCGCTGCAAGTTCTGCTACTTCCGGGTCTACACCCAGCAGAACGCTGACATGGTCAAAAACTATGTCGACACCCTCGACAAGGAAGTCTCGATCCTCAAGGACATGCCCGCCATCGCCGGGCGTGAGCTCGAGTTCGTGTACTTCGGTGGAGGGACGCCGTCATACCTCAGTGCGAAGCAGCTGTTGCTACTGCGGGAGCGGCTAAGCCACTCGGTCAGTTGGGACAATGCGAAAGAGGTCACTTTTGAGTGCGAGCCGGGGACGCTCAGCCTGGAGAAGGTGCAGACCTTGAAGGAGATCGGTGTCACGCGCGTCTCGCTGGGCATCGAGAACTTCAACGACAAGATTCTAGAAGAAAACGGCCGCGCGCATCTTTCTCCCGAAGTGATGAAGGCGTACGACTGGATTCAGAGCGTCGGCTTCCCGCAGGTGAACGTCGACCTGATCGCCGGGATGATCGGTGAGACTGACGAGAACTGGCTGAACTGTGTCGACCGTGTGATCGACTTGCGGCCCAACAACATCACGATCTACCAGATGGAGCTGCCGTTCAACACGTTGATCTCGAAAGAAATCTTGGAACACGGCATCGAATCGCCCGTCGCTGATTGGCCGACCAAACGACGCTGGGCGAGTGAGGCAATCGATCGGCTGCAAGCGGTCGGGTATCACCTGTCGAGTGGTAACGAGCTGGTGCTGAACCCCGAGGCCGACCGGTTCGTGTACCGCGATAACCTGTTCCGTGGCAGCGACATCGTCGGCGTTGGCGTCTCGTCGTTCGGCCACTTCCAAGGGGTCCACTACCAGAACAAGGACGCCATCGACGAGTACATGACCATCGTCAACTCCGGCGAACTCCCCCTCAACCGCGCGATGACCCCGACCCCGCATCAGCAGCTGATCCGCGAATGGATTCTGTGCATGAAAGAGGGGGAAGTCACCCCGTCCGTCTTCCACAAAAAGTTCGGCGTCGACCCGCTCGTCGAGTTTGGTGAGGCCCTCGCCAATCAAGAGCGAGCCGGGTATCTGAACGTCACGGGCGACCAAGTCAAACTCACCCGAAAAGGCATGCTGCAAGTCGACAGCTTGCTGACCGAATACTTCGAACCCGAACTCCGGCAGGTGCGGTACACGTAGCAGAATTCGTCAGAATTCTGGCGTCACGGCGAGCGGCAGGTGTCAGCTGTCGGTCCGTGGTCAGCCAGTTGCCCACCACCGCGTCTCAGCATGCGTCGACCCGTTGACAGTATTGGCGGGGTGGCCAGCGCCAGAAACACCTCCAATCCACACTTACGTCTCACTTTTTTGGTCTTTTCTAAAATTTCATGTAAACTTGACATAGCCTGAGAGGCGAAGGGTAATGTATGATTTCTAATGATTGTTTCAGAATTGTGACTCGTGCATTCGGCAGAGCCACTGAAATTGCGCTGTGGAAGTGCAGTATTCTCATCCAATCAAGTGCGATGCCATTCTGAATTCTCGATTATCAAAATCCAGAGATGTCTGTCTCTTGCGGTTTGATTTGTGTCCCTTCTGTGTTCTCTGTTCCCAACGAGGTGTTGTCATGAGTTTCGGCTTGCGTCGGAAACGCTATGCGTTCACATTGATTGAGTTGTTGGTGGTCATCGCCATCATCGCCGTGCTGATTGCGCTGCTGCTGCCAGCTGTGCAACAAGCCCGAGAGGCTGCCCGTCGCAGCCAGTGCAAGAACAACCTGAAGCAGCTGGGCTTGGCCGTCCACAACTACCATGAGACGTTCAATAAGCTGCCTTGGTCCGCTGGTATCACGGCGGGCGGTTCCGGGGGGCGTCGTCATAGCACGTTCGTCTCGCTTTTGCCTTACTTTGACCAAGCCCCGCTGGCTAACCTGATCAGTGCAGGCGGCACAGCCGCAGCTGTGAACAATACAACAAACTACTTTGGGAACACGTTCGATCCATGGGATACGAACCACAAGGCCGTCATTGCGAAGCTGCCATCGCTGCTCTGCCCCTCTGATGGCTCGCCAAGTCATACCGATGCGGCTGAAATGCTGCGCGGCGATACAAGCTACGTCGGCTCACGCGGCGACCAGTGCTGGGATTCTCAGCCAAACTGGTGCGGCAACGGTGGACGCGGTGTGCGTGGGATGTTTGTCGGTGGTCAGGGTGTCTCCGGAAGCCACAGCTTTGCCGATGTGACCGACGGACTGAGCAACACCGCAATGATGTCCGAGCGGATCATTGCCAAGGGCAATGCACTCTCCATCCGAGACGGTGGAAGCACTGTTGAACTCCCTCAGACGACCTATCGTGCCAATCCTTCGGCTTGCTTGGCGACAGTCACCAACGGTGTGTACAACAACGTGGGTGCTCGTCGTGCTTGGAGCGGTCAGCGCTGGTTCGACGGAACGAATTCCTTCACCGGATTCACGACGATCCTCGGTCCGAACAAGCCCACCTGTCTGCAGGGTGGCGATGACACCGACGGTATCTTCGAACCGACCAGTAACCACACGGGCGGTGTCCATGTGCTGCTGGGTGACGGAGCTGTAAAGTTCATCAGCGAGAACATCCACACCGGGAACGTCACCGCACCTTCTCCATTGGGATCAGTCGCCAGCCCTTATGGGATTTGGGGATCACTGGGATCGATCTCGGGTGGTGAAGTGGTGGGTGAGTTCTAAGACTTGCCGGTGAATGTTTCGACTCATATGATGGGGGCTGATTTTCAGCCCCCATCGGTCTTTCTCCTCAGGTTTCTCAAAGTACCATGCCTCACGCACGAATGATCATTTGGGGATTAGCGATACTCAGTGTGGCTGCTGTGGGCTGCTCCGGGGGCGGGGCGGGTGACAAGCGTGTGCCGGTCTTCTCCGTGACGGGTAAGGTCACAATGAATGGGGGTCCACTGGCCGGAGCGATGGTCTCCTTTGCTCCCACAGAAGGGCAGCCTACAGCGATCGGTCGCTCGAATGATGCCGGTGAGTATTCACTGACCACCTACGATTCGAATGACGGAGCCGCCAAAGGGATATACAAAATCACGGTGATGAAAGTGGTGGCTGCGACTGCGGGTGCGACTGCGGATGCCAGTCATGGCACCAACTACACGGGAGTCGCGCATGGAGGCAAGGCCGCCAAGGGCGCGTCTGATACGGGGAATCTTGTGCCACCGACATACGCGGATTCGGAGAAGACGCCGTTGAAGTTCACCGTGGAAGAGAAGGCCAACACCTACGACATCGAAATCAAGTAGAATGTCATGCGCTGGCCCCAGCGACGAACTCTGCTCCTTCCAGCGGATGCCCCTCCGCAGGCCCGCTGGATTTGTTTTTTTAATGACCCTCTGGCTGGCAAGTGGTTGTCAACCCGCCCCACTGAGCCCTCAGCAGCTGTCTCTGAATTTTGAGCAGGCGTTGACCGACAACGATCTGAAAGCCGCTGGGGAATGGGCGCAGCAGATTCCCCTCGGCGAGGTCGAGTGGATTGAATCCCGATTGCAGCTGGGAGAGGCAGAAACCCAGGCGGGTCACTTCGAAGCCGCCATGACTTGGTATCGCTCGATTCTGGACCAGAAGCCCGATGACGAGCAAGCGATCCGGGCCAGGTTCTACATGGCAGAACTGGAACGGGAACTCGGACGTCTTTCGGTGGCCGAGTCGGACTACAACACCGTTCTCGCGGCCGTCGGTGAAGACATTGCGACGCGGGAGCGTCTGGCATTTGTGCTAAGCACATCCGGGCGGGCCTGGGACGCCACTCCCCACTTTCTAGCGATTGTCCGCGCGGGAACCGCCAACCCGACCGATCTCAGTTTTTTGGCCGATCTGGAACGCAGTGTGGGCCAACTCGACTACTTAAAAAGCTGCGAGGTGAAGGCCCCCACCGACCCCGTCGTGCAATTGGGACTGGCGGCTCATGCGTTCTGGGAGGGCGAACACGCCGAGGCCGAGCAAGCCCTGCGCGCGGTGCTAACGACTCACCCCGAATATCTGTCCGGTCAAGCGATGCTGGGGGAACTGCTGATTCGTCGCGACGACGAAGAGTTCTTGAAATGGCACGATCACCTGCCCCCGCAAGCCGACGCCCATCCCCACATCTGGATGACGCGGGGCCTCTGGGCGAGACGGCATCAGGAGTTGGAGATCTCCGCACGTTGCTTCGGGGAGGCGCTCCGTCTCGAACCAACATCACGTCCCGCAGTGACTCAATTGTCTCAGGTTCTCCGTTTACTGAATCATCCGGCGCAAGCCAAGTTCCAGGCCCGTGCTGAGGATTTATCTCGCATGGCACTCTTAATCATTGATGTCGTGTTGACTCAGAATGCCAAATTCGAGCCTCCCATCCGCGAACTGGTCGAGATTCTGGATCGTCATGGGCGAATCTGGGAAGCCAGTGCCTGGTGCATCGTGGCACATCAGGAGTTTCCGCAGTCAGAATGGCCCGCCGCATTATTTCAACTTCGGCGGTCACAATTGACTCCGGACCTCCCGCTGGTGTTGGACAGTTATAATCTGGCCCTCCAGTACGATTTGTCGACCTATCCGGGGATTGATCGACTCCTGCAACGCGCTCGCTCAAGATCGGCGGCCCCACAAAGGCCGACTCTCGTCGCAGAGATCCGATTCTCCGAGGAAGAGCGTGGCCCAGATTTCACGTACCAAAACGGAGATGACCCCGCCACGCCGGGAACACGGTCGTTCGAGCAAACGGGTGGCGGAGTGGGTGTCCTCGATTACGACCTGGACGGAACCCCCGACCTGTTTTTCCCGCAAGGGACGGAGTGGCCCACGGGAAGCCCAATACCTCGCGGTACCGGAACTCTCCGAGACAGCCTGTATCGCCAGCACCCACCGGGAATCTATCAAGTCACCACCCCGCTGGCTCTTCCCATCGAACATGGATTTGGTCAAGGCTGTACCGTGGGGGATTTCGACAACGATGGGTTCCCCGACCTGTATGTGGCAAACATCGGCCGCAATCAACTGTTGCATAACCAGGGGGATGGGACATTCATCGACGTGACCGAGAACGCTGGTTTGTCACCGACTGACTGGACCGCGAGTGTTGCGATGGCCGACCTCAATGGGGATGGGAGTCCCGACCTGTTTGACGTAAATTATGTGACCGGACCCAATGTCTACGAACTGATTTGCAAGGGGAAAGCGTGCTCCCCGAAAGCGTTCGATGGAACACCGGCTCGATTCCATGTGAGCCAACACGACGGAACGTTTGCCACAGTTCCGTACGGTCCCGATGTCCGTCCCGGCAAGGGGTTGGGGGTGGTTTGCTTGCCGCTGGAGTCCCAGCAATTCCCAGCCTTGTTTATTTCCAATGACCAAGTGGCCAACCAATTACTCAGGAACACTTCATCCGCTTCGGGAGCAGGAGCCAGCTTCGTCGACCAAGCGTTCGTCATGGGCACGGCTTTTAACGGCGACGGCGTGGCCATGGCCGGGATGGGGATTGCCGCTGACGATGTGGATGGGAATGGCTTGACCGATTTCTATGTCAGTAACTTCAAGGACGAGCCGAACACGCTCTTACTGCAAGACTCGCCGGGCTTGTTCGTGGACTCGACCAACGGTTCAGGTCTGAAAGCCGCGAGCCTGGACTATGTCGGCTGGGGAACGCAATTTCTCGATGCCGACCGGGACTCTCAAAGCGATCTGGTACTCGTCAATGGGCATGTCGATGATTACCGGGATCGCGGCGGCGAGTATCACATGCGACCACAGTTCTTGCGACAGCACGAGCGCGGTCGATTTACGGAACTTCGAGACGCCGAGGTGGGGCCATTCTTCGGACAAAAACGACTGGGCCGTGGATTGGCTCGACTGGACTGGAACCAGGACGGGCTGATGGACTTTGCTGTCTCCAACATGCGAGAGAGAGCCTCTCTGGTCACCAACACCACGCGCGGGGCAGGACACTATGTCAACGTGAGACTCATTGCTATTACCACCGCTCGCGACGCAATTGGGACTCGTGTCACTGTGACAAGTGAAGACGACTCGCGATGGACAAAATATCTCCTGGCGGGAGATGGCTACATGGCCAGCAATGAGCGAGTCTTGCAATTCGGATTAGGCCTGCACCAGACATTGAAAGAGGTCCGCATTGAATGGCCTTCTGGAGCCGTGTCGTTGCTGAAAGCTACGCCGCTCGACGGCACCATCTTCGTCGTGGAGGGGACGCCATCCACTTGCTACCAACTCAACCCCACAGCGACCAGCATCACATCTTTCGAAATTCAATAGGTCCCTTTTAGCTCGTTGAAACTGACTCCTGGACGAGCGGGTAGACCCTCTTGTAGAGAGTACGTGGTACTTAAACAGTGCCAATCAGTGAGTGGGGCGTGTGTTGCCGTTCATCCTGTAATTCACAACTCAAAATGGGGATGTTCTCATGTCGATTTCATTAGATGGGATTCTCCACCTGGCCTTTATCGGCTTGCTCTCGTTCTCGGCCATGGCCCACTGCCAGGCCGCAGATGATGTCTCGCCGAAGCTGGCGGGCTATCTGAAGCTGGGACAGCTTTCCGATGCGGAGAAGTACCTCACGGACCAGCTCGCCATGGACACGCAGCATGACCAGGCGCGGTTCGCACTCGGCGTGGTCAAAGTCCTTACCGCGATTGAACATCTCGGCCAGGAGCAGTACCAGTACGGGGCCATGAACGGTCAGCTCTCGAATCTGCCCGTGTTCCGGCTGCCGCTACCCGTCAACCCGAACCCGGAAGAGGTGACTTACACTCAGGTCCGGCAGGTCTTCTCACACCTGCAGACGCGGATGCTTGCGGCGGAAGCGGAACTGGCGAAGGTCGACTTAAAGCGAGAGGTGAAGCTGCCGATTGATCTGCTGTCGATCCGTCTCGACCTCAATGGTGATGGTCAAGCAAATGAAGATGAGAGCTTTGCAGTCCTCTTGGGCGTCGTCAACCGAGCTCGCCCTGGCACTCCCGTTGCGGATTTGAAGGTCACGTTCGACAACGGGGATGTGCCGTGGCTGCGGGGGTATTGCCATTTCTTGTGTGCGGTGTGCGATATGGTGCTGGCGTATGACCACCAGCGGATGTTCGATGTGACGGGCCAACTGATCTACCCCAAGGCCGTGCCGCCTCGCGCGGGCGGCGAACCACTCGATATCGGCCAAAAGCCAGATACCGGCTTCATACGGGAAATTATGGATGCTGTGGCGGCGATTCACCTCGCGGACTTTCCGCTGAAGGAGCCCCAACGGATGTCCTCGGCCCGGGGGCATCTGCTGGAGATGATCCGCACCTCGCGCGAGTCATGGGTGTTGATCGATTCCGAGACCGACAATGACCAGGAGTGGCTGCCGAATCCCAAACAAACCGGTGTCTTGCGGGTGCCGGTCACGCGCGAGTTCATTGATGGCTGGCACGGAGTACTGGCTGAGATGGAGGACCTGCTCGAGGGCCGTAAACTGGTCCCGTTCTGGCGGGATCACTCGGGCGCGTTCTTCAACGGACGGGCGACAGACGTCCCCGAAACTGGGCGGGGCGTCAACCTCAAACGATTTTTCGAAGAGCCTTCGCGCTTCGACCTCGTTCTTCTGATTCAAGGTACAGCCGCGCTGCCCTACGTCGAGAAAGGCCCGCTCTCACGCCCCGAGACGTGGAACAACCTGACTCGCGTGTTTGAGGGACAGTTCTTTGGGTTTGCACTTTGGTTCAATTGATTCGGATGGGGCTGGACTCGATTTATCCTGAAGTGATTTTAGCCCATAGCTGGTGGTCGAGCGCAGCGAACACCACCGGAATGAAAGCCCCGGTGTACGCCTATTCCGAGGGGATTGCAGCCCCTTGAACCGCACTTGAGTCCATATGCTGGTATCCCTCCGGGAGACAAATCGCCGCGTGGGACCGGGACCGATGGTGTTCGCTGCGCTCGACCACCGGCCAGGGGCTGTGATCCCTTGGGGGTGAGGCGTGTGTCAAACTCGCCATGGACTTCGAGTGACTGTGGGGCACGTAGAAAGCGTGCCCCACAACAGAGCCGCTCGCTTCCCGCGCAGCTCCACTCGCGATACCGTGTCACAGTCGGACCTTTTCATTTCTGCAAACCGCTGGGACGGACACATGAATCAGCTGGGTCGAATCGCGTGCGTGTGGGGAGTGGTCGTCATCATGACCTCGGTGATTGCCGCTCAGGAGCCCATGAAGGAAGTCTTCAACGAAGACGAGTCAAAGGTTCCGGCCTATACGCTTCCGGAAGTTCTCGTCTCGACTGCGGGCGAAAAGATTGTCACTCCCGACCAGTGGAAGACGCAGCGGCGGGGTGAACTCCTGCGGCTGTTCGAGAGCGAGGTCTATGGCCGCACTCCGACTAAAGGGTCGGCGATAATCCGCGAGGAAGTGACCGAAGGCTCGACCGATGCGTTGAACGGGAAAGCCCTCCGGAAGCAGATCACCGTCTACTTCACCGCGGACAATAATGGCCCGCGCATGGACATCCTGGTGTACATGCCGAAGAAGTCGAAGTTGGGAATTGAGATTCAGTTGAAAGAGGCAAACGGGGCCGTTCAGGACAAGGAAGATAAAAAATCGAAGAAAAAGCCCAAAACCAAGCTCCTCGTGCCGATCTTCCTCGGCTACAACTTCGAAGGCAACCATGCCGTCACGACCGATCCCGCAGTCAAGCTCGCCCACAGCTGGTTGCGAAATAAAGAGAAGGAAGGGATCACCGAGAACAAGGCGACCGAGCAGTCGCGGGGGAGCGAGAAATCCCGCTGGGCGATTGAGCAGATCGTCGATCGCGGATACGCCGTAGCCACGATTTACTACGGTGATATTGACCCCGATTTTGATGACGATTTTCAGAACGGCATCGAGCCACTGTTCTATCAAGACGGCCAGTCGCGGCCCGATCCTGACGAGTGGGGCAGCATTGGAGCCTGGGCCTGGGGACTGAGCCGCGCGCTAGATCATTTGGGAGCCGACTCGGTAAGTGCAGCCAAGCCCGAGGAGGACGCCGAGGAGCGTCCACTGGTGAATATCGATATCCAGCGAGTCGCCGTCCTCGGACATAGCCGCCTGGGCAAGACCTCGCTGTGGGCCGGTGCCCAGGACGAACGGTTCGCGCTGGTCATCTCGAACAATAGCGGCTGTGGCGGCGCGGCCCTGAGCAAGCGCTGGTTCGGCGAGACGGTGAACCGCATCAACACCTCGTTCCCGCACTGGTTCTGCGACAACTTTAACCAGTACAACAACAACGAAGCGTCCCTGCCCGTCGACTCGCACGAACTGATCGCCCTCATCGCCCCGCGCCCGGTCTATATCTCGAGTGCCGTCGATGACAAATGGGCCGACCCACGGGGCGAGTACCTCGCCGCTTACCATGCTGACCCGGTGTATCGACTGCTCGGAACATACGGGCTGGGTGAGGGGACGCCGAGCGAGACCTCCCCCGAAGTGGATAAACCGATTCTGAGCGGTCACATCGGCTACCACATCCGCAGCGGCGGCCACGACGTGCTGCCCTATGACTGGGAGCAGTTCATGAACTTCGCCGACCGACATTTCGCGAAAAAGTGAGCGAGCTGAGTTCCGTCGTCAATTTGAGAAGACGCAGTGCCTGACTCCGATCTTTTGACGGAAACTCGAAAGCGGGATTCAACTCGATGGGGAGTCCCCATAGAATCAGAAATCGTCAGGCACTGAAAATCGGAGTTCCGTCATGGTCGGAGTTTTAGCCACGTTTCGCGACGGAAGAGTGGAGTTGTCCACTCCGGTCGGCTGGGCCGATGGGACGGAGTTGGAGGTTGTCCCACTGGCGACACCGAGGGATAGGCCGGCACCTGTCGACGACGGCCAAGTCGAATCGTATCGTGAGTTCATCGAACGTCTGGCGGGATCCTTCGGGGATGAACCGTTCGAGCGTCCGCCGCAAGGCGACAACGAGAATCGTGGAGCGTGGTGATGCGGTGGCTCCTGGACACGAATGCCTGGATCGTGCTACTCAAATTGACCAATGCCCACCTGATCGACCGGTTGGCCCAGAGGCAGGACGGCTAAATCCTGTTGTGTGCGGTTGTGAAAGCGGAGTTATGGCACGGGGCACACAAGTACGGCAATCGGAATGCCCGCCTGTCCCGCTTACAGCAACTCTTCTCGCGGCATCACTCTCTCCCGTTCGATGACGATGCCGCTTGGCACTATTCCGATATCCGGCATGGTCTGGAGACTCATGGACAGGTCATCGGCCCCAACGATCTGAAGATTGCCGCTATCTGCCGTGCCCATCAGCTGCGGCTAGTCACCTCGAATGTGGGTGAATTCCGGCGAGTCCCCGGATTGGATGTTGAAGATTGGACCGAACCGGTTTGATCGGCAACCGCTCGGGAAAGCCGTCGGAAACTTCCATGCGCCGTTTGAGTCATCAACAGCGAAAGCCCAGTGGTGGCAACCACTGGGCTCAGTGCTTGTCGAGCTACTTGGAGCTCAGTGCGAAATCATGTGTGGTCGCGGACGAACTGACTTCGACGAGGAGTTCGCTCTGCTTGTTGTATCGCTTCGGGACCAGTTCCTGGGCAGGAGGAGTGACGCTCGCCCCTTCGCCGCCGCCCTCACCTTCGGGAGTGGCACCCTCTTCGGTGGAGTTCAGCCCGAGAATCTTCCGGGTGGTACTGATCTCCACTCGCTTCTGTCCCGAGGTGCAGCCCTGGGCCTCGCTGTCAAAGCGAAGCTGATAGTCACCGCTGGTATTGGTCATGCCGAACGAGAACGTTCCATGCTCGGAATCTTCGAATGTCACAACGGCATGCGGCAATGGCTTGCCATCCAGAGTGACCGTCCCGGACACGGACAGCAGATTCATCTGAGAATAGTCCGTAGCAGGTTTGGTCGAGCATCCTACCGAAATCGAGGCGAACAGAATCCACAAGCAGGTCGTGCGTTGTTTCATGAGAATCACAGTCAGGAGAGTTGAATGGGTCGTCCACTTGAACGATGAGAAGGAATGGAACGTCACGGTGTAGCCAGCCCATGTTCCACGTTTGGGCCATCAGTCGAGAGACTCGACGCCCTCGCCGACCGGAGGTCTCCCAGCTCACCAACCCGACGCGCAGCAAGGGAGCCCGTCCATCTGCGTCTGAAACATGACAGAGTGACTGAGGCATTTCGGAGAACTGAGACTTCAGCGGAAGATCGAGAGAAGTCCGCCCACGCTGACGCGTCGGGTTGATGGTTGTGTCACATCCCCGAGTCCCTCCATGTCGAGCTGTTAGAACTCGCCTGGAACTTCGCCACCCTTGATAGAGCCGAGACCCCGATAGACACTCATGTCGACGTTCTCCGAGATAAACCGCACGGAACCATCGGCCAAGCCAAACATGGCCCCACCCACGTGATAGCTGCCGAACGACATCTCCATCAGCACGCCCGAGATATTCGGATTGCGACGCGAGTTGATCGGACTTTGGCAGGAGCCCAGCCCCTCGCTGTACTCAGTACCACCGAGGTCGCCGGGAATACAATCCCAGCTTCCGGTCTGGGGTGATCCGATCTGCCAATAGTCCATTCCTTGACCATCTTTGGAAAACTCCGGGTCGGTGAATGACTCGCCAATCATGACCGTGTTCGTGGTTCCATCGAGGACATCGCGGATCTTGACACTGCTGCATCCGTAAAACATTCCGTCCAGACCCGTTTGCATCTCCAGTGCAATCTTCGGAAAGACGGACGCTGGGATAGTCGAAATGTCATCTGAAGCCGCATTGGAAGAAGACACTGCCCGATAGCTGACCGGCACGCGGCCTTCGATGTTGTTGTTCGTCAGATGATCCGGCGTCGACATGCTCGGGCAGCGAAACACATCGATCAATGTCGCGCAAGACGTCTCATTCGCAGATCCCGAATCCCAGTTTCCAGGACCGCTTTCTTGCCAGATCAGACTGTTGTACAGCGGGGCCTGCTCGATCTGTGGCAGAATCATGGCCTGCCACAGCGTTTCCCGCTCGTCGAAACCGAAGGGAAACACATTGGCGGTCTCGTGGTAGTTGTGCATCGCCAAGGCGATGTTCTTGATGTTGTTTCGACAGGACGACCTCCGGGCCGCTTCGCGGGCTTGTTGCACAGCAGGCAGCAGCAGAGCGATCAGCACCGCAATGATCGCGATGACGACCAAGAGTTCGATCAGGGTGAATCCCACTTTTCGGGAACGGGTGGCAGAGATTTGCATCGTGTTTTCACTCCTCTTCACAGGACATCAGGATCGACAGAGACGCAGTCCAACTCACGCTGGCGGAAGCAAGAACCATGCACTGGACAATGGCCAGCGTGACCAAACTGTGAGGGGAGTATTCAACACAGACTTGCTAAAGAAATGGTCAAGGTCCGGGGAATTCAGACCACCGTTTTTCGCGTCTATTCCTCGTAGATACTGTGAAGACCGCATGAAGTGAGGATGTCTCGATGCTGTCACTTCTGGTCAGTCTGGGCGCACTCCCAGCGCTTGCCATACGATCTCGCTGGCGGCGGCTCGTTGGGAGTTCAGCGCGGTTGACCGGCCCCACATGTTCGCTTGTTGAAGCCCGCTGATGACACAACCCCTGTCCCTGTTCTCCGCGTTCGGCATCGAACTGGAGTACATGCTCGTCGATGACCAGACGCTGAATATTCGCCCCATCGCGGACCAGGTCATGCAGCTCGAAGCGGGCCGCATCGTCTCGGACGTGGAGTTCGACGACATCAGCTGGTCGAACGAACTCGTATTGCATGTGCTGGAGTTAAAGACCTCCAGACCGGCTTCTTCGCTGACTGCCATCGCACAACAGATGCAGGCGCAGGTCAGTCGCGTCAACGAATTGGCCAGCCAACTCGGAGCCCGGCTGATGCCCACGGCGATGCACCCGTGGATGGACCCGCTCCAGGAAATGCAACTCTGGCCGCACGACTATAGCCCGGTGTACGAGTGCTTTAACCGCATCTTCGATTGCCGGGGGCACGGATGGGCCAACCTGCAAAGCATGCACATCAACCTGCCGTTCGCCAACGACGAGGAGTTCGGGAAGCTGCACGCGGCGGTGCGGTTGGTGCTGCCGTTGCTGCCCGCCTTGGCAGCGAGTTCGCCATTGATGGAGGGACGTATCACCGGCCAACTCGACAGCCGTCTGGAGACCTATCGCCTCAACAGTCGCCAGTTCCCTTCGATTGCTGGACGGGTCATTCCCGAGCGGGCGTATACGGAAGCCGAGTACAACACTCGTATCTTCGAACCGATGTTCCGCGAGATCGCCCCGCATGACCCCGAGGGGCACTTGCACGATGAGTTCCTCAACGCCCGCGGCGCGATCGCCCGGTTCACGCGAGGCGCAATCGAGATCCGTGTGATCGATGTCCAGGAGTGCCCCGCAGCTGACCTGGCCATCGCCCGAATCGTGGTCGATGTGCTGAAGCGACTGGTGGCCGAGTCGTGGACACCGACCGACGAGCAGCAGTCGATCGAGATCGAACCGCTGGAGGCCGTGTTCCTTGATGCGATTGTGCGAGGCGACCAAGCCGTCATCCGCGACCGGCAACTGCTGGCTCAGTTCGGGATTGCCGGAGAAGAGGAACTCTCGCTCAACGAGCTATGGCAGTATCTGTCCTCGCACCCCGAGGACGAGGGTCTGCGGCACGGCGGCGAGGCGTATGCGCCGCTGCAAACGATTTTGAATGAAGGCCCACTGGCTCGGCGATTGACCGAGCACCTGGGGGCCACTCCGCCGCGGACCTCGCTCCATCGCGTGTATGACGAACTGTGCGACTGCCTGCGGGCTGGAGAGTTGTGGACCTCGTAGGCGATGTCGCTCCGCGACTCGCACTGCCCGTAGGATGGGTCCATTGCCTCGTCCCCAAGCGACTCGCGCGTGCCTCACCCCGCCCCGTTGGGAAGCGATGGAATTTCGCCCATTTAACGGCCACCCCGCCACCCCACCGGGACCAACCAAAGCGTCCACAACACCAGCGATCCGAAGGCGGTGTAAATGACCGTGAACCCCCACTCCGGCAGATCGAAAAACAACAGATCATGCACGGCGTTCGCCACAAAGCTGCCCGAGTAGGTCGTCTCCCCCGCCCGTTCGCGGAGGAAATGCTCCAGCGTGGTGAGCGGGCAAACCACTCCTACCCAAGCCTCGACGACCACAACTAAAATCATCGTCAAGTGCATTCCCCGGAACCACCGATTCCGCACCCAACTCCAGCTGCGAAAGTACCCGGCGACAATCGTCACCAACCCCAGCACCACAAACGCGACATAAGCGAGATGGAGCGTGACCGTCATGTCAGCGGCGATGCGGTAGAAGGTCTCCATGCGAAGTAGAGAGATCCGGAATGCGATTTATTCCCCCAATGTCGAACTCACACGGTCGGAATCGAAAAGTGGAAAACTCCCCATCGCGTACTGGGACGCCACGCGAATCGACTTACTCGCTCACTGCACTGAAAGCGGAATTCGACAAGTCAGTCAGATCCACTTCTCTGGAACATGGTCCATGACCATCCGACTCAGCTATCATCCCTCCATCATGGCCCAATTCGAACTCACCTCTGAATTCGCCCCGGCGGGCGATCAGCCGACCGCGATTGCTTCTTTGGTGCGGGGCATCAAGGAGGAGAAGAAGTCGCAAGTCCTTCTCGGGGCGACTGGCACCGGCAAAACCTTCACGATGGCGAATGTCATTCAGCAGTGCCAGCGCCCCGCGCTGGTTCTCTGTCACAACAAGACGCTGGCCGCCCAGCTCTACGGTGAGTTCAAAGAGTTCTTCCCCAATAACGCGGTCAGCTATTTCGTCAGCTACTACGACTACTACCAGCCGGAAGCCTACATCCCGCAGCGCGACATCTACATCGAGAAGGACTCGTCGATCAACGAGGAGATCGACCGGTTGCGACTGCTGGCGACGAGTGCGCTGGTCTCGCGGCGCGATGTGATCGTGGTGGCCAGCGTGTCGTGTATCTATGGATTGGGATCGCCCAAGGATTACTTGGCGATGATGATCCCGCTGCACGTGACCAGCGAGATCAACCGCGACGACTTCCTCCGCAAGCTGGTCGAGATTCATTATGAGCGCAACGATGTCGAACTCTCTCGCGGCAAGTTCCGCGTGCGGGGCGATGTCATTGAGGTGTGGCCCGCCTATGAAGAGTTCTGCTACCGCGTTGAGCTGTGGGGGGACGAGATCGAGAAGCTGTCGATCATCCACCCGGTCAGCGGCGAAAGCTCGAAGCCGCTCAATGATGTCTACATCTACCCGGCCAAGCACTTTGTGTTGCCGCAAAGCCGGATCGATGCCGCCCTCGAAGAGATCGAACTCGAACTCAACCAACAGCTGGCTAAGTTCCAAACCGAGGGGAAGCTGTTGGAGGCCCAGCGTCTCGCCGCGCGGACGCGGCATGATCTCGAACTACTTCGCGAGATCGGGTTTTGTCCGGGGATCGAGAACTACTCGCGAGCTCTCGCCAATCGCAAGAAAGGGGAGCCACCGGCCACGCTGTACGACTTCTTCCCCGACGACTTCTTACTCTTTGTCGACGAGTCCCACGCGACGATTCCGCAGATCCGTGCCATGTACAACGGGGACCAAGCCCGCAAGGGCACGCTGGTCGAGCATGGGTTCCGGTTGCCGATGGCCTTGGATAACCGTCCACTGAAGTTCGACGAGTGGGATAACCGCAGGCACCAAACGGTCTTCGTAACCGCCACGCCCGCTGACTGGGAACTCGACCAAGCCGAGGGGGAGATCGTCGAGCAGATCATCCGCCCGACCGGCCTCGTTGACCCGGTGATTCACATTCACCCCGCGCGGGGCCAGGTGCCGCACCTGATCGAGCAGATCAAGAAGCGGGCCGAGCGCGGCGAACGCACGCTGGTGACAGCTCTGACCAAGCGGCTGTCGGAAGACCTCGTCGGCTACCTCAAGGAAGAGGGCATCCGCTGCGAGTGGCTGCACTCGGAACTGAATGCGATCGAGCGGGTTGAGGTGCTGCGAGAACTGCGCGAGGGGGTGTTCGATGCGGTGATCGGCGTGAATCTACTGCGCGAGGGGCTCGACCTGCCAGAGGTGTCGCTCGTCTGCATCCTCGACGCCGACAAAGAGGGGTTCCTTCGCAGTGCGACCAGCTTGATCCAAACCATCGGTCGCTCCGCCCGCAACGTGAACGCCGAAGTGTTTCTGTATGCCGACGCTGTGACCAACAGCATGCAGCAAGCCATCGACGAAACCAACCGCCGCCGAGCGGTCCAGATCGCCTACAACCAGACTCACGGCATCACCCCCGAAACGATCAAGAAGGCGATCCGCCGGGGGATCGAAGAGGAGAGTGCGGGCCGCCAGATTGTCCAACAAGTCGCCGGAGCCAAAGACGAAACCCAATACATCACCCAGGAGTTCCTGAATGAACTCGAAGCCGAAATGCTCACCGCCGCCCAAGCCCTCGACTTCGAACGCGCCGCCCAACTCCGCGACCGCATCCACCAACTGCAACGCGAGATGACCGGCGACGGCGTCCCCAAGCACGCCCCCGCCGGCGGCAAACAACGCGGGAAAAGTCGCGGTCGCGACAAAGGCGGGTCCACCGGCAAAGGCCGTGCCGCTCTCGGGGTTTCGCTGACTATGCCGGGAAGAGCAGCTTCTCTTTCTTCTGGCGTGTCTTGCGGGGCTTGGGCTGTTTCACCTCAACCGCCGGAACTTCGGTATCGAGGCCCTTCTGGCGTTTCCCGTTCTTTGTACTTGGCGCGCTGACCTTGGGCTCCTCCGCTCCGTCCAGCTTATCCCCGACCTCGATCATGCCCAGGCGTTTCATCCCGCGGTCGATGTACTCTTCGCTGATGTCGAACGCCACGAATTGCCGACCGAGTTTCTTGGCGACGGCGACGGTGGTCGAGCTGCCGCTGAAGGGGTCGAGGACGAGTTCGCCGGGGTTCGAGCTGACCTTGATGATGCGGCCCAGCAGTTGTTCGGGCATCTGGCAGCCGTGGAATCCCTCGCGCTCCTTGAACGTGCCGGCCACACGGGGGAAGTACCAGGTGCTGTCGTCGGGCTGGAAGCCTTCGGTGAGGTCTTGCGGCCTCAAGACCCAGGTGTCATCTGGCAAGCGGCCTTCCTTCGCCCCGCGTTTGTCGGCGTAGACCATCTGCCGGGCGGAGGGGACGAGGATTGCCTCGCGGTTGAAGGTACAGGTCTTCTTGTCCTTCACGAAGTGGAAGATGTGCGTGTGCGAGCGGCTGAACTTGTATTTGCAGTTCACGCCGAACGTGTAGTACCAGATCACCCAACTGCGGCAGTGGAACCCGACCTGCTGCGAGAGGAGCTTGAGTTCGGCGGCGTAGTCGTCGCCGATGGCCAGCCAGAAGGTGCCGGTCGGCTTGAGGACGCGATGCACTCCGCTGATCCACTCCTTCGACCAGCTGAGGTACGACGGGGCGTCCTTGCGGTCCTCATAGACGTCGTACTTGTAACCGATGTTGAACGGCGGGTCCGCGAAGACGAGGTCCACGCTGCCCTCGGCGAGCTGGCTCATCGCCTGGACGCAGTCGAGTTTGTGAATCGTGTTGAGAGCGAGCAAGGCGGGGGCCTCCTGCCGATGGGGGGAATCTGAGAGGGCATGATGTCAGAAACGGAGGGGGATTTCACCTGATTGCCCGCCACGCTGTTTAGCTGCGATGCGAAGTCTTCGAAGCGGAGCGATGGGCCTCTCGCCACGATCGCGTTGCCCTGGCACGGGGGACTTACGTCCGCCCGCTCGCTGCCGCAGCTCCAAACGAGGCCACCTCACTCCGTACGGTGCATTTCCGGTCGAGGTGGGTGTACCCGCCATCGACGAAGATGATCTGGCCGGTCGTGTGGCTCGAACAGGGCGAGGCCAGGAACACCGCCATGTTGGCCAGCTCCTCAATCGTCGTGAACCTGCGACCCAGTGGAATTAGCTGCTCCATCTCGGCCTTGGCTGCTGCGGGGTCGGGCATGGCGGCGAGGCATTTTTCGTAGAGCGGGGTCCAGGTTTCGGCGGGGAGGACCGCGTTGACGCGAATGCCGTGCGGGGCGAGGTCGACGGCCCACTCGCGAGTCAGGGCGTTGATGCCGCCCTTGGATGCGGCGTAACCGGAGGTGCCACCTTGTCCGGTCTCGCAGACCTTGGAGCCGATGTTAATGATGACGCCGCGCGACTGCTTGAGGGCATCGAGCGCGAAGTGCGCCATCGCATAGACGTGGATTAGATTCCGCCGGAGCGAATCGATAAAGGCCTCGACACCGGCCTCGAGTCCCACCCCGTCGTTGACGCCCGCGTTGTTGACCAGGATGTCGAGCTGGCCGAATCGCTGGAGCGTCTGCTCGACGGCGTTGCGGCAGGCATTCACATCGGCCAGATCACCCTGGATAAAGAAGCACTCGCGACCCTGTGCGGCGTATTCCGCTTCCAGAGCGCGGCCCTCGGCCTCGCTGCGATTGACGTTGGCGACACGGGCCCCTTCGGCGATGAGACGCTGTACGATCCCCAGGCCGATGCCCTTCGATCCGCCGGTGACGAGGGCCACTTTGCCTTGCAGTTCGAGATCCATGCTGCACGACTCAACTCAGGATGTTTGCACTAGGTCGCTGACAGCTGACCTCTGTACCCCGAAAGGGTTGCAGATAATAGCCCAGGGTCGCGACCGAAGGGAGCGC
>JANPCU010000326.1:0-11808 GCA_031431195.1 Planctomycetota bacterium
CCCGAAACCCCCACCCCACCCACCATTTCCCGCCCCCACCCCGCCCAAAATTGCCTCCACCGGGAAACTGGGCAATCCAGGCCGACCTTCAAAAGTGATCCGGGAATTGCTGGTTTCCTACGTGCCCGCCGTGAGCGACGCGGTCGCCGCGCCTCCGACAGTAGCTCATATCGCTCCGCGACTGAGATTCCTCCCACCAGACCCCCTTCGATGATGGGGGAACTTCCGCGTAGAGTCCTCCCTCATGCGGAATGCGAGTCGCGGAGCGACATCGCCTACGTTCCATCGTGTTCACGGCACTGGCGTCGCCCTCACGGAGCGTTGCCAGCAGCTCAGGCACTCATCAGTGGATGCCTTTCCGTGGATCGGCCCGTGTCTCCCCGCCCGGTGACGAACTCGTTAGAATCCCGCCGCTGCGAACGCTCCGCGCAGAACTTTCCCTTCTGTGCCCTCACTGATTGAGCCTGAACATGCCCCTGGATTCCTGGAAGCGCGAAAGCCACACCAAAATTGTGGCCACAGCTGGCCCCGCTTGTGACACCATTGAGAAGCTGGAGGAATTGATCCTGGCGGGCGTGGACGTGTTCCGCCTCAACACGGCTCACGGGTCAGCTGCGGAGCATCAGGTGCGGCTCGATCGCATTCGTCTGGCGGAGAAACGGGCCGGGCGGATGGTGGCGGTACTGGTCGATCTGGCGGGGCCGAAGATGCGGCTGGGTGAGATCCCGGGTGGGTCGATTGAACTGCTGGTCGGGGAGCAAGTCGCGTTCATTCGGGGCCATGTGACGACAGACCCGCGCGAGTTCACCTGCATCTACGAGCCGCTGCTGGACGAACTGACGGCGGGGAACCGCGTGATGCTGGCCGACGGAACGGTCGCCTTGCGGGTTATCTCGAACGATGGCCAGCGGGCACTGTGCGAGGTGACACAGGGAGGCACCCTCCGCAGTAAGCAGGGAGTGAACCTCCCTTACGTCCAGCTCAAAGCGGCGGCGATGAGCGACCTCGACCGGACCAATGCCGTCTGGGCTGTGGAGGCCGGAGCTGACTACATCAGCTTGAGTTTTGTCCGCACCGCCCAGGACATCATCGACTTGAAAGTGCTGATCCTCGCTCAGCATTCGGCCAATGCACCGCATGTGATTGCCAAGATCGAAAAGCCCGAGGCCCTGGAAAACCTCGAGGCGATTGTTCACGAGGCGGACGGCATCATGGTGGCGCGAGGCGATCTAGGGGTCGAGGTCGATATTGCGGAGATCGCCGTGGCCCAGAAGCGGATTGTGGCCGCCTGCCACCGGGCGCGGAAGCCGGTGATCATTGCGACGCAGATGCTCGACAGTATGCACAACTCGCGCATCCCCACGCGGGCCGAGGCGACCGATGTGGCCAACGCGATTCTCGACGGAGCGGATGCCTGCATGCTCTCCGGCGAGACGGCGATTGGGAAATACCCCAGCGAGGCCGTGCAGATGATGCACCGCATCGCGATTGCTACCGAGCCACTCCTGCGCGATCGGCTCTACATACGGAACGAAGAGAGCCGCCCCACCCCCGGTGTCAGCCCGATCACCGATGCGGCTGCCAGAGCAGCCGGTCGACTGGCCGAAGAGCTGTCGGCCAAGCTGGTGGTGGTGGCCAGTTCGACGGGACGGGCTGCACTCAGTCTCTCGAAGAACCGCCGGTTCGTCCCGACGATTGGTGTCAGTGACAGCTTGTCCTCGCTCCGCCGCATGTGCCTCTACTGGGGTGTGATCCCGGTCCCGGATGCCCCGGCACACGAGGACCGCGAGCTGATTGAGTTCGTGGCCCAGCGCGGTCTGGCCACGGGTGACCTGCAACGTGGCGACCGGATTCTGGTACTCTCGGGGACCGGACTGCCGACGAGTCGCCACAATGTTGTGCTGGTGCATGAGGTGTAGTCGTGCCAGCCGTAGGGTGGGACCAGCCGCTCTGGGCGCAGGCCAACAATTCCGGGGAAATTATCGAACATGGTGGGCCTGCGCTCCAACGCGTGCTGGTCCCACCCTACGCCGATTCAGCGATTCCACCCCATTCAGGATTTTTCATGTCACTCGTGCTCAAGAATGTCCGCAAGAGCTACAAGCTCCCGGACGGGACGCGGTTGCCGATACTCGGCATCAGCTCGTTCGAGTTGCAGGCTGGGGAGCAGGTCGCGCTGATTGGCTCCAGCGGGGGCGGGAAGACCACGCTGCTCAACTCGATCGCAGGGATCACGACTATCGACGCTGGCTCGATCGTGGTCGACGGCATCGACATTTCGAAGCTCCCCGAGCCGAGCCGCGACCGGTTTCGCGCTCAACGAATCGGGATCGTGTTTCAGACGTTTCACCTGCTGCCGGCGTTTACGGCCTTGGAGAATGTGTTACTCGGGATGTCGTTCAGTGGGCGAGTCAATCGGTCACGAGCCAAGGAGTTACTCGACCGGGTGGGACTCGGCCAGCGGCTGAATCACCGGCCCCCGATGCTGTCGGTGGGGGAGCAGCAGCGCGTGGCTGTGGCCCGCTCGCTGGCGAATTCTCCGAAACTGATGCTCGCCGATGAGCCGACCGCGAGTGTCGATCAAGCGAACCAGACGAAGATTCTCGACCTGATTCGCGAGTCGTGTCGCGAGAACAAGATCTCGCTGCTGCTGGTCACACATGCTCCCGAAGTCGCTTCCGCGTTTGACCGCGTGGAGACACTGAGCCAGTTCAATCAACCGGGAGAGTCCGCATGAACCTGTTCCAAATTGCTCTGAAGAACATGCGGCAGCGCGGCCTGGCGTCGTGGCTCACGATGATTAGCGTGGCTCTGGGCGTGTCGCTGATGGTGGCTGTTCTGGTCCTGCATAGCGTACTCGGCAAGCAGTTCTCTCAGAGCGGCAGCGGGTACAGCCTCATCATCGGCCCCGAAGGCAGCCCCACTCAGCTGGTGCTGGCCACGGTCTACCGCATCGAGAACTCCACCTCGAACATGCCCTGGCGGTACTACCAGAAATGGGCCACGGACCGCCGCGTGGAACTGGCGGTGCCGCTCAGTTTTGGCGACTCGACAGAGCAAGGCGACTTCCCGGTGATCGGCACCACGCCGCAGTATTTCAAGCTGCCCTATGCCCGGACGCCCGAGCCGCAGCCGTACCGCGTGAAGGGGGACTTCCTCAAGGGCTCATGGGATGCGGTGATCGGTTCCGAGGTGGCTCGCCGCAACGAGTGGAACGCGGATGAGGACATCAACAAAAACGGAAAGCTGGATGTCGATGAAGACCTGAACGGCAACGGCCAGCTCGATGCCGGGTCGCAGTTCCAACTCGTCCATGGAGGACAGAAGGGGGAGGATGCGCACGTCCATAAGGAGAAGTTCACCGTGAAGGGGATCCTCCAGGCAACGGGCACCCCCAACGACCGTACCGTCTTCGTCCATATCGACGGGTTCTTCATGCTGGCCGGTCATGAGAACCCGCTTCGCGAGGCGATCCACAGCGAGGCGCAGTATTTCCACGAAGACGAAGAGATGCTGTTGGAGAAGTACAAACCCGAACTCGAGGCCGAGGCTCGCGAGGCCATCGCCATCAAGCTGAACCCGAACCACGCCGCTCACGCGGTCCCGGACCTGTCGAAAGAGGTCTCGGCGATCCTGATCGTGACGAAGGGAGACGGGCTGGAGAGCGCCAATAACTCACTCAGTATTTATACCGATCTGGGCGAAGAGAACGCCGCGATGGCGGTCAGCCCCGTGCAGGTGATGGACAAGATCATGCGGAATCTTGTCGGCAACATCCAGCTGGCGTTTCTGTGCCTGACCGGGTTGATCGTGGCCGTGTCGGGAATCGGGATCTTCGTCAGCATCTATAACTCGATGAACGAGCGTCGGCGCGAGATCGCGATCATGCGAGCACTGGGGGCACAGCGGAGAACAGTCTCTCTCATGATTCTGTGCGAGACGTTGCTGCTCTGCCTGGGCGGCGGGCTGCTGGGGCTGCTACTCGGTCACGGGCTGATGTTCGCAGCTGCGCCGATTCTGGAGGCCCGCAGCGGTCTGTTGATCGACCCGTGGACCTACTCGATCTGGGAACTGGTGGTGCTGCCGATCGCGCTAGTCCTGGCCACGCTCAGTGGACTGATCCCGAGCATTACGGCTTACCGGACCGATGTGGCGGAAACGCTGGCTCAGTGAGGGGTTGAGTCGCACCTCGTCCCTCAAGCCCCCAGCAACTGCTTCAGCACGGCGAGATTCTCACGAGCGTCAAAAATCGCTCGAATGGGAATGTGAAAGCCCGAAACGACGCGGCTGGCGATGTCGCCCGACCCCGACTTGAGCAACAGTTGGAATTGGCCATTCTCGATCACGTACTGCTCGACAGTTTCGGCGTGGGCATCGATAATCCAGTATTCACTCACACCGTGCGCTTCGTAATCGTCGAACTTGACTCCGCGATCCCGAGCTGCCGTCGAATTCGACAAGACTTCGATGACCAAATCGGGGACGGGGAACAACATGGTCTCCGGCTCAATGGTTGCGGCCTTGACGGGGCCGAAGAACACCACATCCGGTTCGTAATCGTTGCGAGGAAAAACGCACAGGCATTTTTCATCGAGGACTTCACCGAGCGAATGCACTCGAACGTACGCACTCAGCAATGACAGTACATTCAACTTGGCCATCATGTGTCGACTGCGGGCGGGCGAGTGAATGACAATTTCTCCTTCAATGAATTCCACCTTCTGATCGTCCGACATCTCCTCTCGGAATTTCGTCCGAGCCAGCGCCTCAGTCTGTAGACGGTCGTTCAGCGTCGCCACAATTTCGGGCAAACAGGGCGATTTCAGGAGCGGTGCGAGATCGAGCGTTGTCATTGATATCAGCATACTCGGGAGAGATCATTCACGACAACCAAAAAGCCAGTGATGACTCACATGGTCGTCCCTGTGATCGGGAGGAGAGTATCCTGAATGAGGATCGATGGTCTGTTCAAGCATCAGGGAAGCAGATATTAGCGGCCTCGATCTGTTCCTGTAGCGAGAATGTCCTGCATTTATGGCAGTGGACCAGTCACAACACGCGTATAAACCACGGTGTCATACTCCAACTGTTTCACGGGATCCCACCACGTCACGGTAAAAGTGTCGGGACTGATCGCAGAGAGCCGACCGTTTGATCCCTCATAATCCATCACAATTCCAGAGACTCCTTGGATCGCATTCCTCACTCGCCAGCGGGTCAGCTGCCAGAGAACCTGGAGTCGCTTGGGCGCGGGGTAATTCGGATTGAGCAACAGCCGGCCCTCTCGTATCGACCAGGTCATGACCCCTTCCCTCTCTTCGACATTCGCAGCTCGCCTGGGTGCCGCCCCCCAGTGATACAAGTTGTGATAATGCAAGCTCCGGTCGCTTCGCAGCTGCCAAGTCCGCGTACAGGTGGAGCCATCTTCGTATAACTCGGTCGTCGTCCATTGCCCCACGAACTGCTGTTCGAGTGTACTGAGTCGATTCCCCCGCCACGCAATCAGCCCGCCCAAAGCCGCCAGCAGCAACAGCGTACACAGCCACCAAATGTTTCGGCGTCCTTGGGTTACCGCAGGTGTGGTCACGGGATGCTCTCCTCAATGACCACCTGACGGCTCCAGACCTGTGTGGGAGTGTCAGCCTGCTTCCATGGATCCCACCACGTCACGGTCAACAACCGTTCCTCAATGGCCTCTACCCGCGCTTGCGCCAATTCACCGTCGATGATCCCCGTCTTCCTCCCGGTCAAGAAACTCCGGATGTTATGAAAGACATACATGCCCATCAGGTTCATTCGCTTCAAGGCCGGACGCTCTGGATCGATAATGAGCTGCCCTTTCCGCACTCGCCAAGTCCCTTCGGTGCTTTGATGGTCATGCCGGGCCGGTCTTCCCGGGCGGGCCGCTCCATGATTCGAGTTGTGGAGATGACAAGTGTGGTCTGGGCGGAACAGCCAATCCTGAGCAAAGGTTGAGCCATCTGTTTCCACTCCAGACCGCGTCCACGTCCCCACGAGTCGACGTTCCATTTCACTGAGCCGGGTCGACTGCCACCAGAGACCGCAGCCGATGCCAGCGAACAGCAACAGGGCTAGCACTCTCCAGCGGCGTGCCATTTTCATCAGGTGTGGAATCACCAAGGCTTCACCGTGAAGAAGGAGCAGGTTTTTCGGTTGAAGCGTCGACAGCTGGCATTGTCAGCGCCCCCTCGCGGGTCATGACCACAGTCAGCCCATCGACGTTGGTCTGCGGATTCACCCAGGTAATCTGGAATGAGTCATTGTTGATCCAGGTGATACGGCCATTGGCACCGTCATTTTGCATGTCACGCCATCCGGTGAATCCCCGATCGACCAAGCATTGGATTTGCTCTGAGAACCAATAGCGGATTCGCCCTGAGAATCTTCCGTCTGCCACACTCCAGACACGCGAATAGGGATCGGCAGCACTCAAGATGGGATCGTTGAACAGCGTTCGGTCGCTCTGAAATGCAATCCATGTGGCCCGGGGCCCAAACTCAGTCGGCGTCATGTAATTCCAACGACCCACCATCCGCAACTCCTCTGGATTTAACGGCGCTGGCATTCGCCACCAAACCACAACACCGATTGTGACCAGCAACATGAGCGCGCACAGCCACCGAGACCGGCGGCGGCCTTTAAGTGCATTAGGCATTGGGGTGTCGGGCTGGGACATCGTGTTCCAGGGAGTTGCAGGGCAGTTCAATCCGCTGGCCAGTCTACGTCGTACGACTGGCCTCTCGCGAACGCGAAGTCTCGGTTTGACGGATGTTCAGTGTTCTTCCCCGCCAGTCGACTTGCTTCCCCCGCCGTTTCCCTGCAAGAAGCGATCACGGTGCGTTTATTCACATGGCCCACATCACGTCCGAACGGGCCAGCTCGATGTTTGTGAAGCTGCGATGATAGAGAGCATTCCTCGCATTAAACCTCGATCGGTGCCGAGTGAGACGTTCCGGCGAGCGGGGCGGCGTCAGCCCCCTGGTTCTGCGGGGTCTCCTCGAAGTCCCATCCGGCTCACGCCGGACGCTCGCCGGAATGTCTCATGACTCTCCGCGCGGAGTATAAACGGGCGCTGGTCAACAGCGGGTATCACCGGCCCGTCGACCGGATCGTCATCAATCTCTCCCTAGCTGACTTGCTGAAGGAGGCTCCGACTTTGGGTCATTCGTGCCGAGGCGGCGGCTGCGGGTGACGCGCTTGGGGGGGCTGGCCCCGGTCGGGACCCAGTTGTTGCTCGACTCTTTAATGCCGCGAACGTCATCCACGGAGGGCGGCACTTGAGTCGCCGGGTTCAGGCGTTTGGTGCGTTTCGTTAGCGGCTCGTAGCCTTCCAGCTCGTCCTCATTTTTGGACTTGCGATTGAGGACCCAGCCATAGATCGCCGAGGGGAGTTCGGCGGACGGACGCATGGCCCAGAAAAAAACCAGGACGACCACAAAGCCGGCCGAGACCGCCAAGAGTGTCTCGAAGGCCGCCTGGGGAAAGACCATCATCGAGGTCAGCAGGATGCCCCCGAACCCCAAGACGATGACGATCGTGGCTCCAAGATATGGAGCGACATTCCGCCGTGATCCCCAAATCGATCCTGCCATGACTCTCACTTCGATGAGGAGGTTCGAATCAGTCCCGCCATTGCGACCCAAAGCTGGCGAGCGACCGGAGTCGGTCAAGCACGAATCATACCACAAAGGCGAACCCCTGTGGCAAATCATCGTATTAAGGGGAGGACTGCGACAAGTGGTGTGTGCCTCTCAAACGTCAGTGACCGGAATTCGTCTCGGCAAGCCGAACAGGATATTGTCTGCCAGTGACGAGGAATTCTGGCTCTCCATACCAACCGTGGCTGATCCTGGGCCTCCCTTCAACCCCTGTCAGTTTCATTCACCGACATTTGGGATGCACACACTCTCACGTGGAGAACTGTGACACCAGATGATCGAGGTCAGACCCCAGAGCGGCATCTGATCCCTTTAACTCCGTCACCCGCTGGCAGGCGTACATCACGCTGGCGTGGTTACGTCCGCCGAAGTACTCGCCGATGGTGGAAAATTGCGATTTCGCCAATTGGCGAGCCAGATACATCGCCACATGCCGAGCGGTCACGAGCGAGGCCTGGCGATTTGCCGAGCGCAGGTCGGTCAGTTTGACCCCAAAGTGCCGGGCGACTCGCTTGGCGATCTCGTTCATGGTCAGCGGGGCCTGCACGGCGGCCAAGTACCTGTCGAGATCCTCGGGCGAGATGGGGCCCGTGGTCTTGGATTGCCGGAGTCGCAGCACCAGCGCGAGCAGGTCACCGGGCGTGGTCGGACCTCGACGGGCGATCTCGGTGACCGTCGCTTCCGGCAGGATGAATTGGTTCGACGAGGCGAAATGCTCGACCAGTTTGCGACGACTGGCCTCGCCCGGCAGACCCAGGTCAATCAGCAATCCCCCTTGGCAACGGTTGACCAAGCGGCGGTTCAAGCCCCGCACGTCACCCGGCGAGCGACGCGATGAAAACAGCACCCGCCCTCCTCCGGCCAGCACATCATCCAGCATGGCCACCAGTTGTTGCTGCACTTCCGGGCGAGTTTGTAGCTCCTGCAGATCGTCGAAGATCAGTAGGTCGACCTTCTCGCGATGAGCCCGCTGGAAATCCCGAATCTGCGACATCCGCGCGGCACGCTGGAACTGCCCCGTGAACTCCGCAGCTGAGGTCCGCAAGATGTTCGTGGCAGTTTGTTCTTCGAGAACTTCGCGGTGGAGTTGCCGAGCCAGGTGAGACTTGCCAGTGCCGCGACCGCCGATCAAAGTGACCACGGGGCTGGTCATGCGGGGGTGACGCGACTTCAGGCGCATCACGGTATTAAACGCCAGCTGATTCTCGCGGAAGACGAGAAACGGGTGGGATTCGCGAGGGATTTGGGTGCGAGCGTTGGCGCTGGTCTGGACCACTTCTGGGTGTCTCCTATCCGTGAGCATCCCGATGAGAACAGCCTCCGCAGCCCCTCGAGCCCCGTGAGTAGAATGGTGCGATTCCGTCCCTTAAGCAAATATCATAGGCTGTAACAAGAAACAGGTCATCGGCAGTTTTCTGACGATAACTCGTTTCTGGCAGAGTTATTCCGTCCGCCGTCCCTGACCGTTTGAGAATTCCTGATGAAGATTGAGCATCTGGCTTTGAATGTCCCTGATCCACTGGCGATGGCCCGCTGGTATGTGGACCACCTGGGGTTGACGGTTAAGCGACGTTATTTGGAGGCTCCGTGGGGGCACTTCCTGGCAGATGACGGAGGGGCCGTGATGCTGGAGTTGTATGGAAACGACAAGGCCCCGATGCTCGATTTGCAAAGCGTGGCACCACCCGCTTTGCATCTGGCGTTTGTGTCACGCGATGTCGAGGCGGACGTGAAGCGACTTACTAGTGCCGGAGCGAAACTCGTCAGCGGCCCGGAAACAGCGGGGAACGGAGACGGACTGGCCATGCTCCGTGACCCGTGGGGATTGTGTCTGCAACTCGTGAAGCGGGCGGAGGCGATGATTTAATCCGCCAGATCGCTTCGCTTTGAAGACTTCGCGTCGCGGCTAAACGGTCTACTCGTGCCGCATAATGCACTGGCCCTTGAGCTCAGTGCCGGCCAGGTAGCGGCCCGCGACATAGCCGACTTTGTTATAAGGCACCTTAACGGTGACCTTGCAGATGTCCTTGGCCTGCGCCACGGCGAGAACATCGTTCGGGTCGGGATTGCCCGCGCCTGGATCGACAACGATCTCGACCGTCACATCCGATTGGGCCACCCCCACCGATGTCGCAACAAAACTCTTCACATCGGCGGTGACGGTCGCGTTGGTCGCACCGTCAACGCAGGATTCCCTCGCCCCGTGACGAGCGGCATTCGTGACGAGCTGGCCGACCATCATGGCGCGGCCAAACTCGACGATGCCCATGACGACCATAAAGAAGATCGGCAGCACGATCGCCATTTCGACCGCTGCTGCACCTCGACGGTGTGTCGTATTCAAAGTTCCCAGGCGACGCATGGGGATTCTCCAGCAGGGTCAAATTCGAGGCGCAGAGGGAAACCGCCTTCCATCCAACCCATGAACCCTAGCTCGCTGTCTCTCACGAAGGGAGAAATTGAGAAAAAAATCTGTGTCTGGTACTGTCGACTCGTTCCGTCAGGTCGGGCTTGACCCATTCGCGCGGATGTAGCGATTTTTCACCCAGGAACCCCGCAGCCATGACGACCCCGAAAACCATCTTCAAGCGCATCATCGACCGGGAAATTCCGGCGAAAATTCTCCACGAGGACGAACTCTCGCTGGCCTTTCCCGATGTCAGCCCCCAAGCCCCGGTCCACATTCTGGTGATCCCCAAGCAGGAGATCACGTCGCTGGCCGAACTGGAACCCGCCGATGCCGCGCTGGTCGGCCACCTGTTCATGGTCGTCCAGAAGATCGCTGCAGAACAGGGCCTGACCGACGGATTCCGCACGGTCATCAACACCGGTCAAGATGGGGGCCAGTCGGTCAACCACCTGCATATCCACCTGCTGGGGAAGCGGGCCCTCGGTTGGCCACCGGGGTAGCAAGACTTGCACTGGTCCCCTAAGCCCACCGGTTGCCACCGGTGGGCTTGCAAGTGCGACTCACTTTGCCGCCAATACTCATCAATGACAGTGGGCCCTCGTCTCCAGATGCGAGCCACTCTTACATCAGACACAAACAGGCCATCGTCGGCTCTCAGCATCATGCGACTTCTTATTGATGAATTCCACAGCTATTCATCGAATGTCAATACGAGGGTGCGATACTTCTATTGTCCTGGGAGCTTGCAGGCGGAGCCATGCAGCACACCAGTTGGCAGTTGGGTTCGTCCACACGTCACGAGGATGAAGCGTGATTGCACCCATGATTCGAAGAGCGCGTCAGGATGTCCGCACCCTCTTTGTCAGCGACGTGCATCTGGGCAGTCGCCACTCGCAATGCGAGCCCTTTCTCCAGATGTTAAAACAACGTCGTCCCCGCTCCTTGTATCTGGTCGGTGACATCCTGGACGGGTGGCGCTGGCCAGATGCGTGGATCTGGAAAGAATCCTTCGTCAGTGTGCTGAAAGTTCTGGAAGACCTCGCCGAATCGGGCACCGAGATCTTCTATACGCCGGGGAACCACGACGAGTTTTTGCGTCATCCAGAAGCTGCAGGAGTCGCTAAGCGGCATTTCCCTTTTATTCAAATCGCCGATGAGTTCGTGTTTCAAGCCGCCGATGGTCGCCGCCTGCTGGTGACCCACGGGGACCACTTCGATGTGGTCGAACAGACGGCCCAGTGGCTCTCGAAGATGTCCTCGTGGGCCTACGACACCGCCCTATCCGCGAATTGGCAGCTGAGCCGGATGCTGAAGGTGGAGGAGCGCAGCCCATACTGGTTGTGTGCCACCGGGAAGCGACGGGTGAAGTCGCTCATTCGGTTCTTGAGCGGATTCGAGTCGTCGATCCTGAAGCATGCCAAGCAGCGCGGTTGCGACGGAGTCGTGTGTGGCCACTTGCACACGCCCGCGATTGTCGAACGGGACGGCATGACCTACTTCAACTCCGGCGACTGGGTCGAGAACTGCACTTCGCTCGTCGAGTCGGAGGACGGCGAGTTCGACATCGAGTGCTTCTACCCCTGGACCGCAAAGTATGGCGTGATTCGCCGCCAAGAGAGCCTGCCTGTCTTGCCTCCCGACCGTCCGGTCTTTCTCCCACCATTGGCTCTCGTCGAGACCAGAGTGCCGTAGTGCCGTGGGGTGGGACCAGCCGCTCTG
>JANPCU010000327.1:0-23630 GCA_031431195.1 Planctomycetota bacterium
ATACTTCACGCGGGGCGGAATGAGACATTCTGGCGAGCGTCCGGCGTGAGCCGGATGGTGCTTCTGGGACTCGCGGCAGAACCCGGGGACTGACGCCGCACCGCTCGCTAAAAGGTATCATTCGGTGCCGCGCGAGGTATAAACGGGGGAGTCGTTCGCGAATCGCTCTCCTGTTTTTGACAATCGCTGCTCCCGACGATAAGGTCCGGGACTTGCGTTTCGCGTTCTTGAGTTCGATCAGGGAAGATTTCGGCATGTCGTCCGTTCTCAAAACAGGCAGCAGCTACACCGCCGATGACATTGAAGTCCTCGAAGGGCTCGAAGCCGTGCGGCAACGGCCCGGCATGTACATTGGCGGGCTGGATACGCGGGGGCTGCACCATTTGATCTGGGAAATCGTCGACAACTCGGTCGACGAGTACCTGGCCGGGGAATGTGACCAGATCAAGATCACGCTGCACAAGGACGCAGCATCGCTCTCGGTCGAGGACAACGGGCGCGGCATCCCCGTCGACATGCACAAGAAAATCAAGAAGCCCGCCCTGGAGGTCATCCTCACCACGCTGCACTCGGGCGGGAAATTCTCCGAGAAAAGCTACGCCCGCAGCGGCGGGTTGCACGGGGTCGGGTCGTCGGTGGTCAATGCCCTCTCTGAAGAACTCGTCGCCACGGTGCGACGCGACGGGTTCGAGTGGCAGATGCGGTTCAAACGCGGCAAGGCCACGACCCAGCTCAAGCAGCTCCGCCCCTTTCGCGGGCACGGGACCGAGATTTTCTTCCGGCCCGATGCCGAAATCTTCCGCCGGGTGCAGTTCTCGGGCGAGACGATCCGGCAGCACCTCGAAGACATTTCGTACATCCACGGCGGGCTGAAGATCACCTTCGTCGACGAGATGAAGAAGGAGACGGTCGAGTTCCAGCACCCGGATGGGATCAAGGCGTACCTCGAAAAGATCATCCGCGACGACGCCAAGAAGCCGATTCACGACGGGGCCTTCAACGCCGAAAAGGACGAAGACAAAGTCCGCGTCGAGCTGACCCTCCGCTGGACCGAATCGACTGACGACCAGGTCCGCAGCTACGTCAACGGCATCCGCACGCGCGGCGGCGGGACGCACGAATCTGGGCTGCGGTCGGGCGTGGCCAAGGCGGTCAAGAACTACATGGATGTCCACGAGATCAAGGCCAAGGGGCTGTCGATCACGCCGGACGATATGCGGGAAGGAGTCGTCGCCGTCCTGTCTGTGTTCCACAACGCACCGGAGTTTCAGGGGCAGACGAAGGACAAACTTAACAACGTCGAGTTGGCGTCGTTCGTCGAGGGGGTCGTGCGCTCCGGGCTGGAGTCGTGGCTCAACAGCAACCCGACGATCGCCGATGCCGTCATTGGCCGCATCATGCTCGCCGCCCGCGCTCGCGAGGCCAGCCGCGCCGCTGCCACCGAAGTCCGCCGCAAGACTCCCGGCAGCCGCCGCAGCTCCCTTCCCGGCAAGCTCCTCGACTGCCGTAGCGACAAGCCGGAAGAGTGCGAGCTGTTCATCGTGGAAGGCCAGTCCGCCGGGGGCACCGCAGCTGCGGGCCGGAACTCCAAGACGCAGGCGGTGCTGCCGCTGAAGGGGAAGATCCTTAACACTGAGTCGCTGACGATCAGCAAGATCATGGAGAATCAGGAAGTCAAAGACCTGATCGAAACGCTCGGCACCGGCATCGGCCCGAACTTCAACCCGCACCAATTGCGGTATCACCGGATCATCATGCTGATGGACGCCGACAGCGACGGGTATCACATCAGCACGCTGATGATGACGCTGTTCTTCCGCCACATGCGCGAGCTGATTACCCAGGGCCGCATCTTCCTGGGCCAGCCGCCGCTCTACAAAATCGAGTACGGCAAGGAACGCCAATACGCCCGCGACGACGCCGACAAAGAGCGGATCATCGCCTCACTCCCGGCCAACCGAAAGTTCGATGTCCAGCGGTTCAAGGGCCTCGGCGAGATGAACGCCGACCAATTGAAGGAGACGACGCTCGATCCGAAGACTCGGACCCTGCTGCGAGTCGACATCGAAAGCGCGATCGAGGCCGATGCGATCTTCTCGCAACTCCTCGGCAAGGACGCCAGCGAGCGGTATCGGCTGATTATGGAACAAGCCGGAGAGGCGGATGATCTGGATGTGTAGAACCGAATTTATTCCGTTCTCCTGCATATCATCGAACCCGCCGCTGACTCGTGGTGATCCCTTTCGGGCGGATACAATGCCGGAGTCAACACCTGTCTCCATCCCGCCCAGGAAATCGCCCCGTGCCGAGTGTTACCCTACTACTGATCCAGGGCACCGATCAGGGGCAGCGGTTCGAGTTCACGCAGGATGAGATCACCATCGGGCGCGGGGCAACGAATGATATTCGCCTGCACGACACCGAGTCCTCACGGCGGCATGCCTTCCTCCGCTGGTCCGAGGGCGACGGTTGGCGAGTCATCGACGAGGGGAGTTCCAACGGCACCTTCGTCAACGGCTCACTCACCCGCAAACGGACCCTGCGCGACGGCGACCAGATCCAGATCGGTCGCTCCATCCTCGTCTGCCATTTCTCCTCGCGCACGCGCGTCGCCGCCGACCGCGTCCAGCTGATGGGGCCGGAACATCCGGCGGACCAGTCACGGATTGTCGCACAGTCGCCGGGGGAGGCGGGACGGACTCTCGTGGAGGAGACCGCCGCCCGACTCTCCAGCTCGACGCATGCCGGAGCCAATCTCCAGCTGTTGTATCGGATTTCGGAAGAAGCGGTCCGCCCGACGGGCTCGCTCGATGAGGTGTTGCAAAAGATCCTCGACCTGACGCTCGGGGCGGTCGGGGCCGATCGCGGCTGTATGTTGGTGGCTGACAGTAAGACGGACCGCATCGAGCCGCGCGTGGTGGCTTTTCGCGGTGGCACCGACGCGACCGAGCGCATCCCGCTCTCGACGAGCATTGTCGAACATGTCATTCGTGGGGGCGTCGCTGTTCGCACCACGGATGCTCGCCACGACAGTCGTTTTGAAGAAGCCCCCAGCGTCTTGCAATCCGGCATTCGCGAGGCGATGTGCGTCCCGATGCAGGGGCGGTACGAACTGATGGGGGTCATCTATGTCGACACGACGACCCCCTCCATTGATGTCCTGCGCTTCCCCGGTGGATCGCGGTTCAACGAGGAGACACTCAAACTCCTGATGGCGATCGGGCGTCAGTCCGCGCTGGCCGTCGAGACCCACCGTTTCCAACAGGCGTTCGTGCAGGCCGAACGTCTGGCCGCTGTCGGCCAGGCGATCGCCATGCTCAGCCACCATATCAAGAACATCCTGCAAGGGATGAAGGGCGGTAGCCACCTGATCCACATGGGCCTGGATGACGAGGACGATGGACTGATCCGCAAGGGGTGGGGCATCCTCGAACGGAACCAGGACCGCATCTACAATCTGGTGATGGACATGCTGGCGTTCGGCAAAGAGCGGCGGCCGAAGCTGGAATTGGCGCATGTCAATGAGACGGTCCGCGAGGTCGTTGAACTCATCCAGCTGCGGGCCGATGAGCAAGGGGTCACGATTCGGACTCACTACTCATCCGACATCCCCGAGTCGCTCTTTGATCAGGAGGGGATTCACCGCGCGGCACTGAACATCCTGATCAACGCGCTCGATGCGCTTTACGGAACCATGTCTCCGACGATCGACATCGCCACACGCTACGACTCCGTCCAAGACCACGTCTGTATTGAAGTACGCGATAACGGACCCGGCATTGATCCCGTCGAGCAGACTAAGCTGTTCAATCTGTTTGAGTCCTCGAAAGGCTCCGCCGGAACCGGGATCGGATTGGCAGCCAGTCAGAAGATTCTACGTGAACATGGCGGCGAGATCATCGTCGAAAGTCAGCCCAACGCGGGAGCCAAGTTTACCCTCGCCTGGCCCGCGCATCGTGAAGAACTCGATGCCCCCGAGTCGGCCACGATCACGGGGTGATCGTGCGCGTGCCATGCGCCGAGAGGGCGAGGCTGTTGCCGAGCCGCTCTGGTCAGAAGACATGCCCCCGAGTGATCCGCCAACTTCAACTGGTGGGCTTCGACGACCGCCTGTTGGCCTCAGCCCACATTCTGGCGACCACAAGTTCAACTTGGTGGACCACTAGTTCGCGGCTCGGCAGGAGCCACGCCCTTCCGACTGGGGGGAACCCCAATAATCAGCCTGGACGGGATACTCGTGAACGGGGGAGTGCGATGAGGGGTCACAGCCATTCGCCAGTGGTGTCGTGGCGATCTACCACCGGGGAATGGCTGAGATCCCTGCGGGGGTCGGATGGGACTCAATGCCACCTCAGAAATTTGGGCAGTGTGCGCACATTTTCGACGTGAGTCGTACAGATTCAGTAGCGGGCGGACGCGGACGACCTCCGGCAGCCGACCTCCTACCCACGCTGAATCGGTGCTGAACGGTGTACGCTGTGGATGAAGACTCCCCCCGGCGCGAGTGCGAGAAGAATATTGGGCCATGACCATCAGGCCACGTCCACGACACCTGAGGAAGTCCAGTCGGCTTCAACGTGGTGAGTCAGATCTTCGCCTGCATAATTCTCTCCATCTCGGCGATCCGGCCTCTGTGGAGTCGACAACGGCCTGCTGGGTTGGCATCATAAACTGTTGATGGACCCGCCGCAGCGGAACTCTCTCTGTGCGGATCTCGCTGGACTCCCATTTCACCCCTCATTTTTGGACCGAGGCAAACATGCTTCGACTGCAAGCTCTCCTGTCGATTTGTGTTGCGTTAATGGCGACCCAATTCTCCGTTCCCTGTTACGCTCAGGCGAAACCCGAAATCGAGTCGGCCCGTTTGAAGGGGATGGACTTCATCAAAAGTGAGCAGTACGACGACGGAAGTTGGGAGTTCGAGGGGCACGACGTGGGGATCACTTCTCTCTGCGCGATGGCCTTGATTGAGAACGGCATGCCCGTCTCTGATCCGGTCATCGACAAGGCTCACCGCTACGTGCAGAAAGAGATGGAGAGCGTCAAGGGAACTTACGACATCGCCTTGGCAATCCTGTTCCTGTCCCGCGTGGGCGACCGCGACAACCGGTCGAAGATTCGCGATCTCGCCGCCCGACTGGTGGCGGGCCAAAATGAAGAGGGCGGCTGGGGATATACGTGTCCTCTCGCCAGTGCTGGGATCCTGTCGAATCCGGAAACCAAGCCCAAACTCCAGCCGGGAGTTGGAGACAACAGCTGTACTCAGTTCGCCGTGCTTGGGCTCTGGGTCTCCTCGCGCTGGGGCGTGGATATTGGGGAGACAATGTCGCTGGTGGGCAATCGCTTCATCGAGACACAGAGAGAGGATGGCGGCTGGCCGTACCGCTGCGAGGAATGGACCAAGCTGGTCGCTGATGCGGAATCCGGAAGCAAGACGCCCGATGGGGAGAGCGAGTCCGGACCGGACGGGGAGCCTAAGAAGAAAAAGAAGAAGGACAAGGAGAAGGATAAGCCAGTCGTGGCTGCTCCCAACGCTCTGCCGGGGGCCGCTTTGCCGGGAGCCGCGTTGCCCGGTGCCGAGGGGGCTGCCGACACAAAGTATGAACCATCGAGTCCGTCCATGACGTTTGCGGGGCTGTTTTGTTTGACAGTGGCCCGCGCAACAGTCATTCGGGACGAGCAGAACAAAGCCCGCGTGGCTCCCAAACCGGGAGCCGCACCGGCCGCCTCGGCGGAAGGGAACACGCTGATGTCCGATCCCTCCTTCGCGGATGGGTTGAAGAAGGCGGGTGAGTTTGCAGTCAGTGTGGCCGGGGGCGGAAACCGCTACTTTATGTGGTCGGTCGAGCGCATGGGGGTCGTCTTGGGGATGGAGAAGTTCGGCGAAACGGAATGGTTCGCCCAGGGGGCAGCGGGCCTGCTGGCCACCCAGGAGATGGACGGCTCGTGGAAGAACCCCAGTGAGACTTGGGGGTCGCTCGCCGACACTTCGTTCGCCATTCTATTCCTGCGGAAAGCAAATCTCGGCAGCGATATTTCACGGCTGCTCTCTGGGGAACCGGTGGATCGATTCCAGATCGTGTCGCAGGCGGAGCGGCCTCGCTTTAACACCTTCGAAGAGGCACTCAAGGCGGCCCAAGAAGGCGACCGGATTCGTGTCGATGGCACGGGCCCTTTTCTTCTGCCGCACGTGGAAGTGGATCGCGATCTGACCATCGAGGCGGGTTTCGGATACCAACCGGTCTTCCGCTACGATGTCGGTTACGACAAGGATGGTCGACGGTCGCGGCCCCAGGACAGTGCCGAGACTCGGCACATGCTGCGTGTCAACCAGGGCACCCTCACTCTGGAAGGAATCGAACTCCAGATGGACCCGCCTGAACTGGGAGCCGGGATTCCCTGGGCCGCTGTGATCGTCAATGGAGGCACTCTGCGAATGCTGAATTGCTCGATTTCTGAGGGCAACAAGCAGGGGATGGCCGCCATTCGGATCACCGCTCCGGGGACTACGGTCCTGCAAAACTGTCAGCTGGTGGGCGGACGAGCGGGAGTTGAAATCCTGGTCACTGGTGAGCAGCGAGTCACCCTCGAGAACTGCATTGTGTTCAACAAGAATGCGGTGACTGCTGTGGATGGACCCAAAGCCGAAGGGAGTAAATGCAGCCTCTCGATCAGCCGGGGAGCCGTACTGGCCAATGACGTGTTCGCCTTCAAGGGGCTGACGCATGAATTCGACATCGTGAGCAACGGGGTGGCATTTCAGGGCGACTCGATGGGGTTGAATATGTTGACCGCACCCACGGGTCACAAGGGTTTGACTTGGACCGGAAGTGAGAACCTGTACGATGTGAAACGCTGGGTTGGCAATGCCGGGAAGCCCAGCGCCACGATCAAAGACGCCAAGACGTGGAACACGTTCTGGGGGGGCAGTGATGCCAACGGCTCGAACCGAACGATCCCATTCTCCGGGCGTCGTCAAGTGGGTGGCTTCAATCACACCGTCAAGGGAGAGGACTTCGAATTCTCGGCCAAGGACAGCGTCTATGCCTTCCGTCGCAAGACAGGGATTGACCCGTTGCTGGTCGGACCGGGTGCGGCGTTCCTACGCTACCGGGAGAGTTTTGATTACCGGGTGTGGGTCGCTGGGGAAGAGGCCACGGCCGCTGTAGCGAAGTGACCACACCTCTCAATTGACTCTGTCGCCGCCGGGTTCTGCCCGGCGTGTTTTTTGACCCCCTCCTGTCAGGAGTGTTGCGAGTGAATCGCCAAGTCAGGCTGATCGCCGGTGTCGCCAAAACCGGTCCGCATCTGCCGATTCTCCAAGCTGCCGGGTTTGAAATCCGGCACAGTGATCAACAGGTCCAGGTGTTCCAGCCGGATTGTTTGATTGAGGAACTGGCCGGGTGCAGCGCGGTGATCTCCGGGTCCGAGCCTTACACCGCCGAAGTCATCGCAGCCTGTCCGAAACTCCGCGTCATTGCCCGCACCGGAGTCGGTTACGACGCCATCGACACCGCGGCGTGCGATCGGGCGGGCATCGTCGTCGCAGTCACGCCGGGAGTGAACCATCACGCCGCTGCGGAACAGGCGATCGCCCTGCTCATGGGCGTCGCTCGGGGCTTTCCCGCAGCGGACCGGATGGTTCGCGACGGACGCTGGGGCTTCGTGGCCCAGCCGCGCGTGATCGGGTCGACGATTGGCATCGTCGGGCTGGGGCGTATTGGGCAAGCGGTGGCGACTCGCGCGGTGGGTTTGGGGCTGAAGGTGATCGCCTTCGAACCGTTTCCCCCGGAGGAGTTCGTCGCGAAGTGGGACATCGAGTTGACCTCTCTGGAGGACCTGCTGGGGCGCTCCGATTACGTCTCGCTGCACTGCCCGTATTCGAAGGACTCGCACCATCTGATGGATGCGGAGAAGTTCGCGCAGATGAAGAAGGGAGCGGTGTTCGTCAATACCGCCCGAGGCCTGCTGGTCGACGAGACCGCACTCGTCGCAGCTCTGCGCAGCGGCCATTTGCGCGGGGCGGGCCTGGATGTGTTCGAGGTTGAACCGCTGCCACTGGAGAGCGAGCTGCTGCAACTCCCCAACGTACTGCTGGCTCCCCACCTGGCCGGGGCTGATAACGAGTCGCGGTACGACACACTCTCGATGTCCGCCGACACCATCGTTCAGTTAGCCAATGGGCAATGGCCCGCCGACCGGATTGTGAATCTCAAAGGGGTGCAGGGCTGGTCCTGGTCGCGGTGAGAGCCTGAATGGGAATGGCCGCAAGAAACTCAAGAAACGCAACAGGGGCGACTCTTCCTTTTGCGTTTCTTGAGCTTTTTGCGGCCTCCATGCCCCGACAATATCATTGAGAACGGGCAGCAACACCGCTCTTGATCGACTCCGTCGGCGATTCGTTCCAGAGGTGGCAATCGCGAGAGAGTTCAGGGACACTGTGCGGGCCACGAGTCGTTGAGTGGACCCATCAAGGTGCGGGTTCTCGCGACCGGGTCACTTCAGAAGGATTGCTTCGCGTGTCGCTGCTTGTTGTCATTGAGGGGATCGACGGTTCGGGCAAGGGGACACAGTCAGCCCTGCTGCGCGATCGGTTATTGGCTCGCGGGCTCAAGGCCAGCTTGCTCAGCTTTCCTCGTTACGATGCGACCTTCTTCGGGCAGCGGATCGGCGACTTCCTCAACGGGCGTTTCGGGCAGTTGAACGAGGTGGATCCGTTCCTGGCCTCGCTGCTCTATGCGGGGGATCGGTTGGAGTCGAAAGCGGAACTCACTCGCTTGCTGGCGGCGAGTGATGTGCTGGTGCTGGACCGGTACGTCCCCTCGAACATCGCGCATCAGGCGGGGAAGAAGACCGGCCCGCAGCGCCGCGAACTGGCCGAGTGGATCGAGAGGATCGAATACGATCTATTCGACCTGCCGCGTCCCGATCTGGTCGTGCTGCTCGATATCCCGGCAAAGGACTCGCAAGAGTTGATCGCGAAGAAGTCGCAAAGAACTTACACCACAGAAGCAGCCGACATCCAGGAGGCCGACACCGACTACCTGGCCCGTGTCCGCTCGGCCTATCGAGAACTGGCGGCAGAGCGGAACTGGTCCATCGTCTCCGTCGTCCACGAGCAGGCGATCCGCTCGATGGACGACATCACCGCCGAGATCGAACAGCTCGTCGACCAAGCCCTGCAACGCCGTACCACCGAGCCAGCGGACAAGAGGCACTGATGACCAGCCGCGTGATCGTCGAGCCGATCCCCTGCTCCGGGAGCTGGAACATGGCGGTCGATGAAGTCCTCCTTGAAGCTGCGGCAGCCGGTCAATCATGCACGCTGCGGATCTACGAGTGGGATCAAGCGACCGTCTCGCTCGGCTACTTTCAGTCGGCCGACGACCCCGCTTTAGAGGCCCGGTTTCCCCAGCTGCCGAAGGTGAAGCGACTCTCGGGCGGGGGAGCGATCCTGCACCATCATGAGGTGACGTACTCGATCACGATCTGCGACGGGCATCCGCTGGCGGTCAGTCCCGGAGTGCTCTACGAAGAAGTCCACCGCCGTGTGATCGCGCTCCTGAGCAGCTGGGGTGTCGAGGCTCGACTGCGAGGGGAGGCGGTTTCGTTCGTGCAGGAGCCCTTCCTCTGCTTCAGTCGCGGCGATGCGCGAGACATCGTTCTCGGCCCGCACAAAATCATGGGGAGTGCGCAGCGACGGCGGCGCGGAGCCGTTCTGCAACACGGGGCGTTGCTCCTCGCGAGGTCGGAGTATGCTCCGGAGTTTCCGGGGTTGGCCGAGCTGACCGAGTTCATGCACCAACGCCGGGAGGTAGTCGATGCACTCCAGCAAACACTCCACGATCTGCTGCCGGGTGAGATCGATGACAGAGGACTGACAGAGACCGAGCAGCGACAAGCAGTTGAGTTGGCGCGGACTCGGTATGCCGACTTGAGCGGTTCGCGGTAGGATACTGATGTCGGCTCGCGAAATTTGCTCCGCTTCGAAGACTTCGCGTCGCAGCTAAACTCCCGCCCCCCTTGCGGCCCTGCTCATGAAAGTGATCGTTACCGATTTCAGTTTCCCAAACTTGGACATCGAGGAAGCCATCCTGCAACCGACAGGGGCCGAGTTCGCTTCGGGGCAGTGCAAAACGCGCGAGTTGCTGTTGCCGTTCGTGGCCGATGCCGATGTGATCATCACGCAGTTTGCCCCGATCACTGCCGAAGTGATCGCCGGTATGACGAAGGCCAAGGCGATCATCCGTTACGGCATCGGCGTCGACAATGTTGATCTGGCGGCTGCCAAGGCGAAAGGGATCGCCGTCGCTAATGTTCCGGACTATTGCATCGATGAGGTGGCCGACCAGACTCTGGCATTCATTCTCGGACTGACGCGGCAAGTCGTGGCCAACTGTGTGAAGCTCCAGGGCGGGAAGTGGGGGCTGGCCACTCCGATCGATCAGATGTGTGCCTTGCGAGACCGAACAGTCGGTGTGGTCGGGTTCGGGCGGATCGGGCGCGAAGTGGTCGCGCGGCTGAGAGCCTTCAAGTGCCGGGTGATTGTGTTCGACCCGATGGTCCCAGCTTCCGAGTTTGAAGCCGCCGGAGCCGTCGCGGGTGATCTGGCCACTGTGCTGGAGCAGACGGACATCGTGACGCTGCACTGTCCGTCGAATGCCCAGACGCGGGGGATGATCAATCGCGAGTCGCTCAGCCGAATGCGGAAGGGAGCTTTGCTCATCAACGTGGCCCGGGGCGATCTGGTTGACCCAGCTGCGCTGATCGAGGCCCTCGACAGCGGTCAACTCGGAGGAGCGGCGCTCGATGTCTTTAACCCGGAACCGATCCCAGCCGGGCACGCGATCCTCAACCGCAGCCATGTCATCGTGGCTTCTCACATCGCGTCGGTCAGTGTGCCCGCTGTGCGAAAGTTGCGAGAGACGGTGGCCCAGCAGGCAGCGCTGGCACTTCGAGGCGAACGGATGCCGAACATCGTCATCGGGCTGTGAGCCGTAACCCGCAATTTCAAAACTGACGCGTCGGGTTGCTGGAACCTCACTTCACGGCCTGCATGACCTGCTCGACGACGGTGTCATTCACCGACACGAACCCGAACGTCGCGGTCGCTTTGCCGTCCTTCACGACCACCACCGTCACATCGGCATCGGTGTTGACGCCCCATGTCCCCGGACCGGCGGCGTCTCCCGGAAAGACGGTCAGATCTGTCTTCGTGAAGCTCAGCGACTGTTGAGCCTTTGGTAAATAGTCCTTCGCGGCCCGAACATCTGCAGTCAGCCAGACGGCGACGACCTTCGCATCGGTCACACTCCCGATCTCCCCGTCCAGTTTCTTCAGAAACCGGGCACAGGGACGCGACCACTTGTCGGACGACACCAGTGCATAGACCGTCGTCTTGGTTCCACGTGCTGCGACAGGATCGACCGTCTGACCAGCCGATTCACCGACCACCGCTTCGACTGGGAACCCTTCCACTGCTTTGCCCACCTCGGGGCCGCTGGTGACATCGGCGAATGCCGCAGAGCAGCTCCACACCAGCGAGAGCAGACATAGAGTGCGAACCATGATCGCGACCTTTGGAGAGCGAGGAGTGTATCCGTTCGGACTTGGCCGATGATCGTAGCAGAATTCTTCAGAATTCTAACGAATTCTGCTATGACCCCCGTGGTCGCAGCCCGGGCCGCTGCGCGATGGATCGTTCGCCACTACTTGGCGAAAAATGCACCCACCGTTCAGCTCGCCCGACAATTCTGTCTGTTTCGAGTGACTGATCACTGGCACTCCATTTGCATTCAAGAACCGAGTTCCGTGCGGATGAGTCAATTCAGACTCATCAACACTCGACGCGCAGCCCTCCCGACGGCATGATGAAGCAAGACAGAATCCGGCTCCAGCTGGGTCAGACAGACAGTAGACAAGGAACACTCCATGAGCAAGCGATTCTGGCACGGCATGGTTCTCAGTGTGGCGATTCTGGGGGGCGTCACCGCTCCGATCAGCGCCCAAGATACGGTGGGGCCCACAGCGGAGGCACTCGCCACAGGACGAGCCAAGGGGGCGGAGTTCCTGATCGCCTCGCAACAGCCGGACGGCAGTTGGACTTCGGAAAAGCAGCCGGGGATCACCGGGCTGGTGACGTTCTCCCTGCTTGAGTCGGGAGTGAAGCCCGACCATCCCGCAGTGGTGAAGGCCCTCAAACATCTGACCACGTTCGTGCAGGCGGACGGAGGGATCTACCATCCCGAAACAGGGCACAAGAACTACGAGACCAGCATTACACTGCTCGCGTTTCGAGCTGCCAATACGACTGGCCAGTATGACGAACTGCTGAAGAAGGCCGTAGAGTTCCTCAAATCAATCCAGTGGGACGAGGCCGAAGGGGCCGACCCGTCGCAGCCCGCTTATGGGGGCCAAGGGTACGGTCGCAGCAAGCGGCCTGACCTGTCGAACACGGCGTTCTTTCTCGAGGCCCTCAAGGAATCGGGAGTCGCGGCGGATGACGAAGCCGTCCAGAAGGCGCTCGCATTCGTCTCGCGCTGCCAGAACTTGGAGTCGGAAAACAACACGACCGAGTTCGCCAGCAAGGTCAATGATGGCGGCTTCTACTACACCCCGGCGGGAGGCGGGAACTCGCAGGCCGGGAACACCGCTGAGGGGGGGCTACGGTCATATGCCAGCATGACCTATGCCGGGCTGAAGAGCATGATCTACGCGGGTCTCAAAGAGGATGATCCCCGTGTGAAGGCCGCCTCCAGCTGGATTCGTAAGAACTACACCGTTAAGGAGAACCCCGGTCTGGCTCAGCAAGGGGTCTACTACTACCACCAGACGTTTGCCAAGGCCCTGACCGCGATGAAGGTTGACCTGTTTGAAGATGCCTCCGGAGCCAAACACGACTGGCGGAAGGAACTGGCCGAACACCTACTCAGCATCCAGACCGCCAACGGCAGTTGGGTGAACACGAACGACCGCTGGTACGAGGGCGACCCGAACTTGGCTACGGGTTTTGCGCTGATGGCGCTCAAGTACTGCGAGCCGAAACCGCTGGTGCGGTAGCGAGCCCCCGGCCTGAGCCGGTGTGTCCAAACCGCAGTATGATCCCCACAGCGGAAGATTTGAGTGAGTACGGAAGTCTGATGGTGAGAACACCCCGGCTCACGCCGGGGGCTCGCCTCGTTGATCGCGTGGCACGCTTTTAGTGCTTGTAGATCTTGTGCTGAGGTCGACCGCTGAGGATCTGTTCCTTGCCCCAGTTGGTCACGGCGCGAAAGGCGTCGCTGCGGATGAACTCATTGAAGGCGGTCTCGTCGTTCCACTCGCTCGTAATCAAGTACGACGCATCGTCGGCGACATCCTTCCACAGCGTGGAGTTCGTGTGCCCCGGAGCCGCCTTGAGGGCATCGATAACGCCCGCAAACTTGTCTTGAAAATCCTGCTGCTTGCCCGGAAGGACGTGGTAGTTCATGCCGACAGTGACCATGGGATTGTCCGATGTCTGTGTGGGTAGGTCGTGTGTAAAGAGTGCTGGCCTAACAGTATACCAGACATCTGGCAGGTGTACCCGCCACGATTGACGACTAAGTTCACTCGCCCGCCAAGTGAAATTCCCAAAGCTCATCACGATCTCCTGTGCTTCGCTCACCCGCCCGGCACTTCTACTCGCTTTTGCCGTGTTTCATCCGTGTTCGTTCTGTGATCAAATCAATCCGAGTCCGGGGATACTGAGCCACGGACAAGCACGGAAGGAACACGGGATTGAAGCAGTGACATTATCCCACCGTCACTGTTACCCCCTCTTGCCACAAAATCGGAATCGGAGACGTTTCGCGGCATCAGGAAAGAGCTGTGCAACAGGTGGAGACGCCGTTGAAAGTGGTCGTGGCTTTGCGGGCGGAGTTGCAGTAGGAGTTATCGCGGCAGAAGACGGACTTTCAGAGCCAGAGCTTGTGGGGCGAGGAACGCTGGCAGAAAGTCAAAAAAGCGGGCGAAGGGATTCGAACCCTCGACATACAGCTTGGGAAGCTGTCACTCTACCAACTGAGTTACGCCCGCGAGCAGTAAAGCGTATTATGCTCAGTCCCGGCGGGGCGTTGCAAGCTCGCCGGTGCCGACATGGAAGAGTGTTCTCAGGAGTTCTACTGCATGGCGTCCCCCGTTGATCTGTCCGCTTTGCACCGCCACCACCTGGCCCTGAAGAGTGTTCAGGACGAGTTGACCCGTGGACCTCGACAGGTCCGGGCGCGAGACAATCAGCTGGGCCAGCTCGATGCGGATCGCAAGGCGAAGGAGGAGGAGCTCAAGCAGACCCGCGCGGCGACCGACCGGAAGAACCTCGATCTTAAGAGTAGTGAGGCCAAGCTCAAGGATCTCGACCGCAAGCAGAACGAAGCGGCCTCAAACCGCGAATTTGACATCCTGCGAGGCCAGATCGCTGCGGACAAAGCGTCAAATGCCGTGTTGCAGGACGAGATCCTGGAGTTCCTGGATAAGGTCGACCGCATCCAGGCGGAGATCGTGGGAATCGGAGAACGCCGGGTCAAGCTGGAGGCGGAACGTCATCAGTTTGCCGCGCAGTTCGAACAGCGTTCTGTCGAACTGCGAAAGCAGGAGATCGAACTCCAGGTTCATGTGACCGCCGCTGAATCCGCGATTCCCGAGACCATCAAGAGCCACTACCGCCGACTGGTGGATGCCTATGGGGCCGAGGGGATGGCCGCCATCGACAACGGGATGTGTACCCACTGCTATGTCAGTCTGACCCCACAGATCGCGGTGCAGATTGATACGGGAACTCCGACGTTCTGTTCGTCGTGCGATCGGTTGTTGTACACGATGAAGTAGATCAAGCCATTCCCGTGGTGGCTGAATAGCCCTCGGGAACGGTCCTCGATTTCGGCAGTTGTTGGTACAATTCTGTCGGAGGAATCGCGATGCCCGTGCCCACTGCCCACTTACTGGACCTGGAACACGCCGGGTTGTGGCCCGACTTCCATTCGACGTTTATTAACTACTGGCGAGAAGCACTGGCAGATGCACTCCCCGGTGATTACGAGGCGCGCGTCGGCGAGCAGGTCAATCTGTACGAGTACGAGGAGCCGGTCCGGCGGTTTGGACCAGATGTCGCACTGCTCGTCCGACCTGGAGAGGCGTCACACTTTCGACGATCGGAAGCCGCACCTCGGGACGCGGGGGGCGTGGCCGTACTCGAACCGGTCAGAGTTCCGCTGGCGGAGATTCACGAAGAGGTCCGACAGCCGTTTCTCGAGATCATTCATCGGTCCGATCGGTCTCTGGTCACGGTACTGGAGTTGCTCTCCCCGTCCAATAAGGCCGAGCCGGGGCGGGCTCGGTATTTGGCCAAGCGTCGGTCGCTGCTCGAGTCTCCCGTGCATTTCGTGGAGCTGGATTTGCGACAAGGGGGCAAGCGTCTGCCGTTCGGAGCCGCACTGCCCGAGGGGGACTTCTATTGCCTGATCTCCCGGCTGGAATTGCGATACAACTGCTTGGTCTACACCGGACGCAATGGCGACACATTCTCCCACTGGCCAGTCCCGCTGCGGGCCCCCGATCCAGACCTGAGTCTCGACTACCAGGCGCTGTTTGATTTGACGTTCACTCGCGGTCGCTACGAGCGCAGCTTGGACAGGGACTGAGTGTCGTAGGGTGGGACCAGCCGCTCTGGGCGCAGGTCCACCAGTGATAACGCGTGTCCCCGAAGAGGTGGGCCAGCGCCTCAAGGCTGGCTGGTCCCACCCTACGGCATTATCACTACCTTAGAATACGCCGTCGCTTGAACTCTGATCGCGGCAAGCTGTGAATTGGCACGGGGATCACTTCTGGCGAAAACGCCAAACGATCGGTGATCTTGCGGTCTATGCGGTCCATCAGCTGCATCAGGGCTTCACCGTCCCGCGAGATCTCAGGCGTCGTCTCGAACTCGATTTGCAGCTGCAGCATCTCCTGTCTCTTCACGACAGCCAGACGGAATTCGGTCACTTCAGGGAACTCGCGCAGGACCGCTTCGACGCTGCTGGGGAAGACGTTGTTGCCACGGATGACGAGCATATCGTCGGAGCGACCGAGGACGCCGCCCTCGAGTCGCAGTTGCCCCGCCCCGCCGCCGCTGGTGTCGAGTGCTGCCTTCACGAGGTCTCCGGTGCGATAGCGCAGTACCGGTTGTCCCCAGCGTCCGAGGTTGGTCATCACCAGTTCACCGATCTCGCCGGGAGTCGCGGGGGCTCCGGTGGCGGGGTCGATGATCTCCGCGATCGACTCAGTCTCGAGGACCAGCAAGCTGCCGGGAGAGTTCTCGGGCTCGATGCCGAGTGAGCCCAGGTCGGTCATGCCCCAATGGTCAAAGACTCGCGCGCCCCACTCGGCTTCGATTCGCGACCGAATCCCCGGCACGGCTCCCCCCGGTTCGCCCGCGACAATCAAGGCACGAACGGCCGATCCCACCAGATCAATCCCTTCGGTCCGGGCGACCTCGGCCAGTCGCAGAGCATACGTCGGCGTGCAACACACGACCGTACATTCATGCTCAACGATCTGCCGCAAGCGAGTTTCACTGCTCAGCCCGCCCATCGCCAGGCAGAGATTCCCCTGCCGCACGGCTCCTTCAAAAGCGGCCCAGAAGCCGATGAACGGCCCGAACGAAAACGGGAACGCCATAATGTCCTCGGGGCGCAAGCCGAGGTGCTGGTAGATCTGCGCCCAGCACTCCATAAACCAGTTCCAACTCTCCTGCGTGTCGAGCCAGTACATCGGTCGCCCGGTTGTGCCAGAGGTCTGATGCAGCCGGGTATACCGCGTCACTGGATAAGTGAGATTCGAGCCGTACCGTGCATGAACTGTCTGATCCACCACGAGATCAGCCTTCGTCAGCAGTGGGAGCGTTTGCCACTGGGCGAGTGATGCGATCTCACCTTTTTCCAGGCCAGCTGCAGTGAGACGAGCCGTCCAGAAGGGGTTCCGGCCCCGGAGTTCATCGAGCATCTCATTGAGGCGTGATTGCTGATTCGGAAGGAGTTCGGAACGATACACACACGTCTCCAGCATGGCGGGCAGTTGAAGCAGATTATTCCAGAACGGGTATCCACGGGCAATTCGCTGGTCGCACATGTCACTCCGCCACTGAGATTCCGACGGCGAGCAAGACTTCGGAGAGGGGGGTTTCCCCGCTGGCGGAATGCGAGTCGCGGAGCGACATCGCCTACGTGAGCTTCTGGATTAACCGCTCGCGAACGACCTTGGCATCGGCCCCCTTGACGAGCTTCATGATCTTGCCGAGAACAGCCCCAAGGGCTTGCTGCTTTCCCGCTTTGAAGTCCTCGACCGCCTTCGGGCTTTCGGCCAGGGCGGTCGCAATTGCGGCGTCGAGGAGGCCGGTGTCGTTGACGACCTGGAGGCCCTTCTCTTCGATGATCGCGTCGATCACCGCCATTGCGTCTTGTTGTATCTTCAGGTGCGATTCGGCAGTTGCGTAGATGATTCGCTTGACAGGAGTTGCGGACTCATCTCGTTCGTCTGCATCAGCGAGAAGCTGAGCGTATACCTCGCGAGCCCCCTTAACCGTCAGGTCGCCGCTGACGACTCGCTTCAGCAGCGACCCGAGGATCTCGGCGGTGATCGGGAACTCCGCAATCGTCCGCTTGCGATCATTGAGGTCGCGCTGCACATCCTGCGTCACCCAGTTCGCCGCCTGCTTGCCGTCCCCGCAGAGTCCGGACACCGTCTCGAAGTACCGGGCAAGATCGGCCCCTTGATTGACGATCACCGAGGCATCGTAGAGCGACAGTCCGAACTCGGTGCGATATCGCGACCGTCGCACCGCGGGGAACTCCGGCAGTTCGCGGCGGATCTCCTCGATCCGCTCGGGGCTGGTCGTGATGGGCACGAGATCGGGGCAGGGGAAATACCGGTAATCGGCGGCCTCTTCCTTCGCCCGCTGAGCGGTGGTCACCCCGCGATCCGGATCCCAGCCGCGTGTCTCCTTATCGGCCCCGGGGTCGCCCATTTTACGACCAGTCTTCTGGAACTCGGCGAGCTGCCGCTGGACCTCGTACTCGATCGCCGCTTCGACCGCGCGGAAGCTGTTGAGGTTCTTGACCTCGACAATCGGCGTGGCGACCGGTTGACCGCTCGGCTGATCGATGTGCAGGTTGACGTTGGCGTCACAGCGGAGGCTCCCCTCCTGCATGTTGCAGTCGGAGACGCCGAGATACGTGAGGAGCAGGTGCAGCTCTTCGAGGACCGCCTTGGCTTCTTGAGCGGAACGAATGTCAGGGTCGCTGACGATCTCCAAGAGCGGTGTCCCAGCGCGGTTAAGGTCGACCTGACTGTCGCGTCCGCGCCCCGTCTCGTCGTGCATATTCTTGCCCGCGTCCTCTTCGAGGTGCGCCCGGCGGATGCGGACGCGGCGGGCGACGCCCTCAGCCGTGAACGTCTCGACCCACCCGTTCTGGCACAGCGGCAAATCGAACTGGCTGGTCTGATACCCCTTGGGTAGATCCGGGTAGAAATACTGCTTGCGGTCCCACTTGGTGACGGGAGTGACCTCGCAGTTGAGGGCCAACCCCGTCTTCTGCCCGAGGTGGACCGCCTCTCGATTCAGCACCGGTAAAGACCCCGGCAGTCCCAGACAGACGGGGCAGGTCTGCGTGTTGGGCTGGTCCGGATTGAATTTGTTGACGCACCCGCAAAAAATCTTCGTGCGGGTGTTCAGCTGGACGTGAACTTCGATGCCGATGATGGTCGTGGCGTGCATAGCGGCGGAAACCGAGAACAGGGACGCAAGACAAGACCGCATGGTAATCAAATCCGCAAAGAGAATCGCTCTTCCTGAAGGCCATCCATGAGCGGAAAAATATCCACCGGCGGTTCCCGGAATGGCGGACAGGCCACGTTCCCGTCCAGCATGGCTTCCCCGCTGCGGATTGCCGCAGAGGTGCCACTTCGCCAACAAGGAGTGTGCGAGACACACATGGTGATTATTCCAGAGGATCGCCCACGGAACTCGTCATGCTCTTGTCCCTCATGCTCTGGTGCTTCACTTCGCTGGCCGCACGACTGAGCTTGAGGTCGAGGATTCACAAGATCAGGGGAGGCTGGTGAGGGACCATCCGTTCTCACCGGGACGAAAGTATTCCCTGGCAGGAGCGGAAGTTTTCGAGCAGGCGAGGGACCAGAGTGAGAAACGCAGAGGGCGCTGAGAACGGGGAGAATCTCTCATGGGCCAGACCAATTCCCCGATCGACTTGGCATCTGCTGTTCTATTCTTTTCTGCTCTTCCTCTGCGTTTCTCATTCCCCCAGAACGTAAGGCGATGCGAGGTTCCGTGGGCCATCGTCTGAAATGCAAAGGGCGTCTCGCACACACCCGACAAGCCTCCCCTCCACCCGCAGTAGTCGCATTCAAGAGATCGGCGTAAACTCCCGCTGTCCTCTCCACAGTCTCCTTGACACCGGGTCCGCGTGCGACTTGTCTCCGACCTCTCTCCCGAACTCTCCCACGAATCCGGACTCCACCGACCGTGCGGCGTCGCGTTTCCTCACATTCTTTCGGCTGGCGATCCTGCTGGGGGTCGCCGCCCTGCTTCGGGCATCATGCAGCCGGGGCGAGCTCTGGCTGGATGAAATCTGGACTTGGGAGATTTCCCACAAGCTGACGTGGCCGGGTGGCTTGTTCTATCAGCTCCAGGAAGAGAACAACCACTACTTGAACACGCTGATGGTCTGGTGTCTCCGAGACCATACCGGAATGTGGTATCGACTCCCGGCGATCAGCTGCGGAATTGCCGCGGTGGGAATGGCGTGGCGACTGGGGTTGGCGGACTCGAAGTTCGGGACATCCACTGGCAGGGGAGGCAATCTCCAGTTGGCGGTACTTTGCCCGCTCTCGCCCCCTCATCCCGACCCTCTCCCCCCCAGTGGTGTCGGATCAGAAAGCCACATCGAATGTGGGGGAGAGGGAGCCGTGACGGCGAGCGACCGCCAATCGGCCAATACTCTGACCAGCTGGTTGGCGGGGGGGCTGACCGCGACATCGTATCTAATGGTGCATTATTCGTCGGAGGCGCGGGGTTATGCCTATGCCGTGTTCTTTGCCGCACTCGCGTTCCACCAATTACTGGTGTTGGAGGCGTGCCAATCATGGGAAGGGGACCTCACGCTCCGCGTGTCGCGTCTCCGGCGCAGCTCGAGTTGGCTCTTCCCGCTCGCTTGCTGCGCGGGGTTTCTGTCGCAGCCGATCTTCCTGACCTGCTTCGGAGCAATGGCCGTGTGGGTCTACCTGCGGCTCACACGGCAAGGACCAGCGGAACAGGTGTGGCCCACGCTGCTCCGTTATTTCTTTCCGCCGGGTCTGTTCTTTGTCTTGTTGTACATGGTCGATCTGCGACACGCGGTCAACGCCGGGGGTGACCAGTACCCCCTGTGGCAAGTGGTCATGGAGACTCTGTCGCTGACGGGAGGCGGTCCGTTTGCGGGATGGGGAGCTGTGGTCGTCGCGGGACTGGTGGCAGGGGCATTTGTGCATGGTCTGCGGGTTCTGGCCCGCGAGAGCGATGACCGGTGGGTGTTCTATATGCTGGTCGTGGTGGTGATGCCTTTGGGGCTACTCGTCGTCCTGCGCCGGGCCGAGGTCTACCCGCGATATTTCCTAATTGCAGTGTTCTTTCTCATTCAAGCCGCTGCGGTCGGCTTAGCGGACCTGCTGCGTCGGGGAGCGGTGGCGTGGGTATTGGTGGCTGTATGCCTAGCTGCGGCCATGTGGGGCAACGGTCAGCACATTGGCCGGCTCGCGGAGTTCGGACGCGGCGGGTATCTCCCGATCCTGGAGTCGATCCCCTTTCAGGAACCGTCCCCGGTAATTCGCCTGCGCAGCGACCACGACTTTCGGCATCCGCTGATGCTCAAGTACAACCTGCCATTGGCGGAGATGCTGGGAAAAACGGTGGAGTACATCAAACTCGACCAGGTCCCGCCCAAGGGAACCGATTGGCTGCTGACTCACAGCTTGGATGTCGCCTGGCAGCCACCCCTTACCCGGAGAGTGCAAGGGATCACGTACGACCGACGAGTCTTTCGGCCGTATGCGGGCCTCTCAGGGTGGGGCATGGCGTTGTATCGTCGCCGAGAAACTGATCCAACGGCTCGACAGAACCTGCCCCTTGACCCGTGACCTTGGAGATACCGGCGCGTACTCGGAGTTTCAACGAGGAAGACGCTACTTCAACACTGAGGCGTCAGGCGACGTATCTCTGCAGACCCCGAGCCTACTCCAACTCGGGCAAATTTTTCGTCAGAGCGTCAATCGACCTGACCGCTGCCGTCTTCGCCAAGTGTTCGATCTCCTGGGTCAGCGAATGCGGTACGGCGATCGGCGGGACAAACTGATTCACCTTGATCTCGGGGCCTTCTTTTCCCTGCACGGTCACCACATTCGACACCGTCAGGTAGCCCGAATCCTCGCAGTTCGGGCAGGTGTAACACAACACCGACATGTAGTCTGCCGGATTGATCTCCCCAGCTGCGAGTGGAGGAATGATATCGTACTGCTCGTCTTCCATGGCCGAGGTGATGAGGGCGGGATCGGCCTTGGCGATGGAGAGGGCATCGCGTTTCTCGGTCCAGCAGTGGCATTCCTCGCAGAACGGAGCCCATGCCTCCGCGCCGGTGATGTAACACATGACCAGCACGATCACGGCTTCCAAGATCCAGAAGCAGTAAAGCCGGATGCCAGTCGGCTTGCCGCCCTTGATCTCCCAGATGCCGTTCTCGGCCAGTCCTTGCATGATTTCGTAAGTGACGGTGGGCTGAAAGATCAAGAGGTTGGTATCCCAATCAAACAACATCCAGATGTACCACACCCATGCGAAATACAGGCCCAGCATCCCGATCACCATCGAGATCAGGACCGCAAAGAAACGATTGCGGACCTTCATCTTGTAGCCCACGCTGTTGACCGTGATCCCCATCACTGCGCCGAAGCCCAGAGTCACAAAAAACTGGATGTAGATGATCGGGTTGTATCGGCTGATCACGGCGTAGATGAAGCTGGAAATCAGCGCCACCAGCGTACCGAGCGCCAGCATCAGCACCGTACCGAAAAAAGGAATTCGCCCCGAGGGTCGGTAATAACGATCTGTGTTGTCGGACATCTGAAACCCCGTGTTCAGTGGCTACGGCAGAGAGACGTTTGGCAAAGGCTACACCAGTTTCCGGGCAATCTGCAATCACAACGACCTGACTTGGCAGTGGAAATCCCCACACTCAGCTGACAGGCAGGGCTTTGCCATCTATTCTGAGGCTCGTTGGTGCGGATGATTCGGCACGTCCTCCGCAGCGATGGGAATCGCTGCGTCCCCTTGGAATGAGTCCATGCTGCTCTGGTTAATCGAACGGTTGTCCGCCACGCCCGGTGCGGTCGAGCCCGCGTTGCCCGGCATGTCGCCGGTCTTTCTCACCGCTCGCATTGGACTGGCAGCTGTGGTCTCGTTCTTGGCAGCGATTCTGCTGGGGCCGCGCTGTATTGCGTGGTTGCGAGTGCGGTTCTGCGAGCGCATCGACAGTGCCTCGGACACTCTTAACGAGCTACATGCCGCCAAAGCCGGAACCCCGTCGATGGGCGGGATCTTCATGGGGCTGGCGATCGTGTTAGCGGTGTTGGTATTTGGAAATCTCACCAACGCTCGCGTGCAGCTGGCCTTGTTTGTGACCGTCACGTTTACCGTTCTGGGGAGTCTCGACGACTGGATTAAGTTGACCTCAAAGAAGCGGGGACTGACTGCCTGGCAGAAGCTTGTGGGACAATGCGTACTCTCGGCGATGACCGCGGGGTGGCTGTATGGGATTCAATCCGAGGCCCCTCTGGGCACGGCATTTGTCTGGCCGCTGGGGTTCGGGTGGTTCTCATTGGGAATCGGTCTGATCCCGTGGGCGGTATTCGTGATGGTCGGGTCATCGAACGCGGTGAATCTGACCGATGGGCTCGACGGGCTAGCGGCAGGCTGTTCGTTGTTCGCGGGATCGGCCATGACGATGGCGATCTATCTTTCCGGACATCGCGAGTTGGCGAGTTACCTCGGCATTCCGCACTTCATCGGAGTCGGTGAGTTGGCCGTGCCGCTGAGCGCGATGGTCGGAGCGGTCCTCGGGTTCTTATGGTTCAACGTCCACCCCGCCCAAGTCTTCATGGGCGATGCCGGGGCACTGCCGCTGGGAGCCTTGTTGGCCGTCGGGGCTTTAGCAACTCGGCTGGAACTGTTCCTGGTGATTGTCGGTGGTGTCTTTGTCGGCGAAACGCTGAGCGTGATCCTGCAAGTGGGCAGCCGCCGTTGGCGAGGAAAAAAAATCCTCGCCTGTAGCCCGCTGCACAACCACTTTGTGTTCGCTCAAGTGCCCGAGTCCCGGATCGTCGTCCGGTTCTGGATCATCTCGGCCATTCTCGCGATCCTCGGATTGGTGAGTTTAAAGTCGCTCTGAGACGACCGTGGCGAGCCCCCGGTGTGAGCCGGGGTGTCATTCACGCCAGTGCTGGTCTTTCCATTGACACCGTTTTTATATCTCAAAGAATTGAGCGGGTTCTCCGATGTCGGGGCGTTCTCAGTGGGGACACCCCGGCTGACG